>JBGSJO010000118.1:0-74934 GCA_041741895.1 Pontixanthobacter sp. | reverse complement strand
GGTCGAGGCGGCAGGCGGCGTCGCCTCGCTGTGCGAAGCGGCGGAGCGCCCGGTGGACCTGACCATTGCAGCCATCGTCGGCTGCGCAGGGCTTGCGCCCACGATGGCGGCAATTGAAGCGGGCGGCACCATTGCGCTGGCCAACAAGGAAGCGCTGGTTTCCGCCGGGGATGTCATGACGGCGGCGGTCGCTCGTAACGGAGCGACCCTGTTGCCGGTAGATTCGGAGCACAATGCGATTTTCCAGTGCCTGCAGGGCAATGACATTGCAGAGGTGCGCTGGATCACCCTGACTGCCAGCGGCGGTCCGTTCCGGACGTGGAATGCGGACCAACTGGCCGCTGCGACCCCCCGGCAAGCGGTGGCGCATCCCAATTGGGACATGGGCGCAAAGATCAGCGTCGATTCCGCGACCATGATGAACAAGGGCCTCGAATTCATCGAAGCACATCATCTGTTCCCGGTGGGGTTGAACCGGTTGCGGATCGTGGTTCACCCGCAAAGCGTGATTCATTCGATGGTGGAATATCGTGACGGATCGACTTTGGCGCAGCTCGGCCCGTCCGACATGCGCGTCCCGATCGCATCCTGCCTCGCCTGGCCGAAACGCATGGAAACACCGTGCGAACCGCTGGATCTGGCGGGGATTGGTGAATTGAGTTTCTTCGCGCCGGACGAACACTTGTTTCCAGCAACCAGGCTGGCCCGCGATGCAGTGAATGCGGGCGGGGCGGCCCCGGCTGTGCTGAATGCGGCCAATGAAATTGCAGTCGCTGCATTCCTGGCTGGTAAGATAGGGTTCACAAAGATCGCTGTACTGGTCGATCAAGCCCTAAACCAAGCAATCCCGCCTGCGCCGGCCACCCTTGAGGATGTGCTGGCCGTGGACGGGCAGGCCCGCCGCCAAGCATCTGAACTTTTGGAGTCCTGCTAAGTGTTCGAATCGCCCCCTTTCTGGATGTATCTGATCGGCTTCCTGCTGCTGCTTGGCCCATTGGTCACCATTCATGAATTTGGCCATTATCTGGTCGGCCGGTTTTTCGGGGTTAAGGCGGACGCATTTTCGGTCGGTTTCGGCAACGAATTGGCTGGTTTTACCGACAAGCGCGGCACGCGGTGGAAATTATCCGCCCTGCCGCTGGGCGGGTACGTACAGTTCAAAGGCGATATGAACCCGGCCAGCATGCCCGATCAGAACGCAGTTGCCGCGACCCCCGATGAAGAATTCGACGGCAGTTTCCACAAGGCAGACTTGTGGAAGCGTGCGCTGATCGTCTTTGCCGGGCCCGCCACCAATATTCTCGTGGCCATTGCAATTTACGCCGCCTTTGCAATGGCTTACGGAAAACCGGTAATCGCGCCGGTCGTGGGCGGATTTGCCGAGCAGTCGGTTGCCCGCGACGCCGGATTGAAAATTGGTGACCGGATCACGGAACTGAACGGCAAGCCGGTGACGGATTTCTATGATATTGTGGATGAAGTCCTGCCCTATCCCGGGCGTGAGCTAGTGCTGACTGTCCAGCGGGAAGGAAGCAGCCTCACCATCCCGATCACCGCGGCCAGTGTGGTGCGGGCGGACCAGTTCGGCAACGAAGGCCGGGTCGGCCAGATCGGAGTTGCCCCGTCGGACGGTGAATTCGTCCGGCTTGGGCCGTTGGAGTCGATCGGCTATGCCGCTGGCGAATGCTGGAAAACCACGGTGATGATGGTGAACGGCCTGGGCCAGATCCTGTCGGGAGAACGGTCAGTGAAGGAACTGGGCGGTCCGATCAAGATCGCGAAATATTCGGGAGAGCAGCTATCCCTCGGGATATTGCCATTCATTGGTTTCGTTGCGTTGATCTCAATTAACTTGGCATTCATTAACCTGCTGCCAATCCCGGCTCTCGATGGCGGTCATCTGGCTTTTTATGCGGCAGAGGCTGTGCGCAGGAAGCCTATAGGCCCGCGCGGACAGGAGCTGGCATTTCGTGTCGGAATGGCTCTGGTGCTGATGTTGATGGTGTTCGTCACGGCGAATGACGTCATCTCTCTGCCGATTTTTGGCAGCTAGGCGAGGTATTCGCGGGGGATGGAAGTATTTGGGCGGGGGATGGCGCGTCGCACTGCTTGATTGGGCGCGCGGCATCGGGCAGAGGGCGGCAAACTTGTTTCCGCCGCCTCGGTCCGTGTGGCCGGTCTGGCAGATGCACTGGTAATTTGTAATTTGGACGGGATACCCGCGTCGATGAATGGACGAACAATGGCAGGCGAACAACATTTGAAACCTGCCTCGCGCCTCGCGCTGGCATTGCTTGGCGGAACTATTCTGGCAGGCATGCCGGTGTCGGTTTCCGCACAGGATACCGCGCCGGCGGCCCAGCTCACCCCCCAACCGGCGCCGCGCCCCGCCTTGCAGCCAGTGGTGCCGCAGCAGGATATAATCCAGACGATCACGGTCGTCGGTTCCCAGCGGCTCGAGGCGCCAACGATCCTCAGCTATATCCGCCTGCGGGTGGGTGAACCCTATACCCAGGCAGACGCCGATCAGGCGCTGAAAGATCTGGCCGCGACCGAGCTGTTTTCAAATTTCAGCGTCCGCAACGATAACGGCAATGTCGTGATCAATGTGACCGAAAACCCGGTGGTCAACCGGATTATTCTGGAAGGCAACAAGCGGATCAAGGACGACAAGATCGTTCCTGAAATCAAGCTGACCGCACGCCAGATTTTCACCCGTTCCAAGGTTCGTGCCGATGTTGCGCGGATCATCGAACTGTACAAGCGGCAAGGGCGCTTTGCTGCCACTGTCGAACCCAAGATGGTCGAGCTGAGTCAGAACCGCGTCGATATCGTGTTCGAGATATCCGAAGGGCCCAAATCCAAGGTCCGCCAGATCAACATTATCGGTAACGAGAAGTTTTCCGACGGCGATCTGCGCAGTGAAATGGTCACCAAGCAGGCACGGCTGACCAGCTTCCTCAGTTCCAACACCAGCTACGATCCCGACCGCCTGGCGTTCGACCAACAGAAGCTGCGGCAGTTCTACCTGACCGAAGGCTACGCCGATTTCCGCGTCGTTTCTGCAGTTGCCGAGCTCACCCCCGACAAACGCGATTTCATCATCACCTATGTGGTGGAAGAGGGCGAACGTTACAAATTCGGTGATGTGAAGGTCGAAAGCGAATTACGTGATTTCGACAGTGAACGGATGACCGAGAATCTTCGCATGAAGACGGGCGAATGGTATAATGCGAAATCGGTGGAGGACACGGTCGAGCAGCTCAGCGAGCTGGCCGGGACATTCGGATACGCATTTGCCGAGGTCCAGCCCAATTTCGACCGGAGCCAGGATGACCTGACGATGGGCATTACCTATGTCCTGCGCGAAGCGCCGCGCGTCTATATCGAGCGGCTGGATGTAAATGGCAACACGCTGACCCAGGACAAGGTTTTGCGCCGTGAATTCCGGCTTGCGGAAGGTGACGCATTCAACTCGCTGCATGTCAAACGGACGACCAACCGGATCAAGTCGCTCGGATTTTTCCAGGAAAACTTCGAAGTTGAACAAAAACCCGGCAGCGCGCCCGACCGGATCATTCTGGAAGCGAATGTAGAGGAACAGCCAACCGGGGAATTGCAGCTTTCGGCGGGCTTTTCCTCCATCGAAAGCTTCATTCTGTCCGGATCGATCCGGCAGCGCAACTTTCGTGGGCGCGGCCAGACGGTCGGTGCCAGTGTAAACTATTCACGCTTCTCGCGGTCCTTCAACCTCAGTTTTTCCGAACCCTATCTGTTCGATCGTAACATATCGGCCGGAATCGACCTGTATCGGCGCGATTTCAATAGTTTCAGTAATCTTTCATCGAGGAATCGCGATACCACATTCTCGCAATCGACGACCGGTGGTTCGCTGCGGGCTGGCGTTGCGTTGACGGAATTCATGTCCTTGATCGGCAGTTATACGTTCAATTACGATCAGGTGACGCTGGACGAGCGCACTTTCTTTCTCGATCTCGACGGCGACGGGGTCGCGACGTGCGAACCCCTGCGGGCCGGGCGGTTCCTGTGTGACGCGATCGGCAACCGGGCCAGTTCCATTCTGGGTGCCACGCTGGCGTATGATGCCACCGACAGCCGGTTTCGCCCGACCCGTGGTCGAGCTGCCTCCGTCGGGGTGGAATTCGCTGGTCTTGGCGGTTCCGTTCGCTACGTTCGTGTGCGCGCCAAGGCGGCGCAATATTATAATGTATTCAATGGCTTCATCCTCTCTTTCACCGGCGAAGGTGGCTACATAAAGGGCTTGAAGGATCGCGAAGGCGAAGGCGTGGACGACGTTTTGCTGACCGATCGTTTCTTCTTGGGTGAACCGCAGATGCGCGGATTTGACATTCGCGGCGTTGGCCCGCGTGTTATCCGCCGTCAGTTTGATACCGATGGGGTGCCACTTACCGATCCGGAAACTTATCTAAGTGATGATGCGATTGGCGGGAATACCTATTACCTTGGCCGCGCCGAGTTGGAAATTCCGCTGGGTTCCGGTGCCCGCGAATTGGGCTTGCGCCCGTCGATCTATGTCGATGTTGGTGCCTTGTTCAATGTCAAATCGCCGCAATTGATCCAGAGCCCATTCCCGGATGGCATTTCCATCCAGGACCGGAATGCAGACGGTGAATTGCTGTATCTGATCCCCGCTACGACCACTACGCCAGCTACAGCCACCACATCCCCGAATGACGGAATGGGTACCGATTACGCCCCAATCATCGCGTTCAACGCGCCGCCTTTCCAGGAAGTATTCCTGGGCAATTCGGCCAGCCCGCGTGTGGTTGTGGGTATCGGGGTCAACTGGAATTCGCCTTTTGGTCCGTTCCGGATAGATTTCACCCGTGCGCTGAGAACAGTGGAAGGTGATGACACCAAGAAATTCTCATTTAACGTAGGAACACAATTCTGATGAAAAATATTATTAAACCGTTACTTGCAGCCGGCCTCGTGCTGACTGCGTCAGTTCCATTCCTTGCCGTGCCTGCGGCGGCACAGCAGATCGCCCAGAGCATTGGCGTGGTCAGCCTGCCCGCAGCAGTGGCGAATTCGAATGCCTTCAAGGTCGCCGAACAACAGCGCCCGGTAACCTACAAGCCGCAGTTCGATCAGGCGAACGCCCGCCGCGATCAACTGACCGCGCAATTGAAGCCTTTGTATGACAAATTCCTGGCTGATCAGCAGGCCAATGTTGCGCAGGCCACCTTGCAGCAGCAAGCCCAACAGATCCAGCAGATCGAACAGGCCGGCCAGCGCGAGCTGACTCAGATCGTGCAACCTGTCGCGCTCAGCCGCGCCTATGTGCAGGAACAGATCGAAGACAAGCTGGATGAAGCGGTGCAGGCTGCTGCAACCAAGCGGAAGATCACGCTCATCCTCGATGCCTCGTCCGGCGCAGTCACCTTCGCCGATGCGAAATACAACATCACCCAGACTGTGATCGATGAATTGAACACACTGCTGCCGTCCGCTCAACTGGTGCCGCCCCCGGGTTGGTTGCCGCGCGAAGCGCGTGAGCAGCAGGCAGCTGCCGCTGCTGCGCAGGCTGCCCAGGCCGGCACAGCCACACCGCCGGCTCCGGCACCTCAGCAGCCAAGCGGCCGTTAAGACCATCTGCGAAAATCGGGGCAGGGCCTATGAGTAACGAAAGCGGCGCGCCCGCTTATGACATCGGGCAAATACTCAAGGCCCTGCCGCATCGCTATCCTTTGCTGCTGGTCGACCGCGTGCAATCACTGACGATTGGCGAAGAAATTCACGCGATCAAGGCGGTCAGTTTCAACGAGCAGTTCTTCCAGGGGCATTTCCCGGGGCGCCCTATCATGCCGGGCGTGCTGCAGATCGAGGCAATGGCGCAGGCCGCAGCGATTCTGGCGATTGAAACACTGGAATTGGCGGGCAGCGGTAAACTGGTCTATTTCATGGCCATCGAAGAAGCAAAATTCCGCAACCCGGTAGAGCCGGGCTGTTTGCTCGACCTGCATGTCGGTTTTGTCCAGAAACGTGCACGGGTGTGCAAGTTCTGGGGCCGGGCAATGGTTGCCGGCAAGGTGGCCAGTGAAGTGAAGTTTACTGCGATGGTCGCCGATCCGCCGCCTGATGCCGCCTGATAGCTTTAACCCGGCCGCACCAACTTTGCGGTTGTAATTCGGCGCGCACCGCCTTAGAGGCGCGCCTTTCCAATTCACTATCATTGCTAGGCCGGTCGGTACCGGTCAATTGCACGGAGACAGAGCCATGAAGGCCGATACGCACCCACAATACCACACCATCAACGTCAAAATGACCGATGGTACCGAATTCCAGACCCGTTCCACCTGGGGCACTGAAGGCGCCACCATGACGCTCGAAATCGATCCGACCAGCCACCCGGCCTGGACCGGCGGCAAACAGCAGATCCAGGAAGGCGGCCGTGTGGCCCAGTTCAACAAGCGTTTCGGCGGGCTCACGCTCAAGAAGTGATTGTCAGTCCAATTACCCAGGCGGTCGCAGGATTGCTTTGAAAAAGGCGGCCGGTAGTGGCCGCCTTTTATGGTTTCGGGGTCAGGCGCAGGTGATGCATCGCGTTGCGATCGGCCGCGCCTTTAGGCGTTCCAATCCGATTTCACCGCCGCATTTGGCGCAGGTCCCATAGGTACCGTTTTCGATTCTTAGCAATGCCAGGCGGATTTGCTGGATTTCATTGCGCAAGACTTCATCAACACCGACAAGCGCCTCGTCATCGGCCAGATCGATCGCCTGTTCTTCCCAATCCTTGTCCAGAGGATGCCTGAGATCATCCTCGATCACTTCTGCCCGGTTTGTGAGATCATTCAACCGCACACGCAATTGATTGGCCAGTTCACTGTACTCGGTCATTTCTCATCCCCAAGGTTTCTCACGGTACCATTTGGTTATCACATATTTCAGGCCTTTGCGCACTTTCATGCCGTGGTGGAGCGAATTGGGGTTCACGCTGCCATCGGCCCGGCGGTTGTTCCAGCACAGCAACTTGCCCATTTCAGGTCTGAATATCTTGTCGAGGGCCTTGAACCGTGTTCCGCCGCCGCTGGCGACTTCGTTGAGGTAAACCATGAAGGTCCAGCTGCGCTGCCCGGCGATCGAGCAATAGGTATCGTAATCCTGGCCGCCGGGCGCGAAATAGTCGGTATGGGGTTTGAATTCCTGCCCCACAGCATAGCGCTGGCCCTGCACCGGTTCACCGAATTGCGGCTCGATTCCGGACAGGGCCAGAAGACGCCGCTCGAGTTCCTGTACCACTGGCTCCTCCTCAGACAGATCGCAGGTTTCGCTGGTGCGGAAATACTCGTCGCCATTGCTGTCGGCGATGGTGGAAGGGCGGCGGCCCGCATCGATCAGGTCGATCAAAGCAGCGCATTGAACTGGATCGAGGAAACACCGCAGCTGGAATATTTCTAGCTTACCGCTCGGAATCTTCTGCAGGCCGGGCCAACCGGTTAATCGCGCTTCGGAAGATTCGCGTGGCGCATCCATGCGTCTAATTGATACCAAAGCTGCGCTGCCGGGCAAGCCCAAGTCACACCAGTTTTGAACGCCTTGTAATAATCTTACGCAAATTGACGCTTTGCACAGTTTTTACTTCCCAAATGGCGGAACCTATGCAACAGGCTCGCCCCCTTGCTGGAAGCGACTTGACCACTGCTTCTGCAAGCGTATCAGCCCCACTACACGGCTCGCCAATTGGCAGGCTTTGGGGCATGTGGCGATCGTAGCTCAGTTGGTTAGAGCGCCGGTTTGTGGTACCGGAGGTCGGGGGTTCAAGACCCCTCGATCGCCCCATTTCCCTCTTTAGGTCTGATAGTCCGATTGGCTACCGAAACCATGTGCGGCAACCATCTGTGATGGGCCCGCGCAATAACGGGACGACAATTCATGACGGCATTTTGGACCGAAGCGGATTTTGATGATCACGAGCTGGTCCAGTTGGTGCGGGACCGCAAGTCGGGCCTGACCGCGATTTTCGCCCTGCATTCAACCCATCTTGGCCCCGGCGCAGGCGGCACGCGGTTCTGGCATTATCCCGACGGCAAGGATGCTATGCGCGATGCGCTGCGTCTGTCGCGCGGCATGAGCTACAAGAACGCGATGGCCGGCTTGCCTATGGGCGGCGGCAAGGCGGTTATTCTGGCCCCCAGAAATGGTACCAAGATGCCGGAAATGCTCGCCGCGTTCGGGGACGCGGTGGAAGCATTGCATGGCCGATATGTAACGGCAGAAGATGTCGGCATTTCGGAGGCCGATATGGTCGAGGTTGCCAAGCGGACCAGCTATGTTTCTGGGCTCCCGGTTGATGGCCCGGTCGGCGGCACCCAATCTGCTGGCGGCGATCCGGGCCCGTTTACCGCGATGGGTATATTTCACGGGATCAAGGCAGCTGTCCGGCATAAATTGGGCAGGGATTCGGTCGCAGGCGTCCATGTCGCGGTGCAGGGCACCGGAAGCGTTGGCGGCGGGGTTGCCCGGCTGCTGGCGGGTGAAGGGGCCAAACTGACCTTGTCGGATATCAATGAAGACCGTGCCGCCGAACTGGCGAGCGTGCTTGGTGCCGAAACTGCCCGGGCTGACGCAATCATGGGCATTGCCTGCGATGTATTCAGTCCCAACGCGCTTGGCGCGATCCTGGATGACGAGGGCATTGCTCGGCTGGACACCCCGATTGTGGCGGGCGGGGCGAACAACCAGTTGGCACGGGCTGGGCATGGCCAGAAACTGGCTGAACGCGGGATCCTGTATGCGCCGGATTATGTGATCAATGCAGGCGGCATCATCAGTGTGACGCTGGAATATCTAGCGCGCCAGAACGGCCAGCCATGTGACATCAACGAGGTCCGCAAACGGCTGGCGCAGATACCCGGTCGGCTGGAGGAAATCTGGCAGCAATCGGATTCCACCGGCGTTTCGCCCGATGTCGTGGCCGACCGGATGGCCCAGAAGTTGATCGGGCGTTAAAACCGGTAATTTTCCATCGCCCGACCCTTGCGAGGGGCGAACTGGCCCTTGCAGGGCGCGACGCGTCCTGCCATTGCTGCGCCCCAAGAGCTGCCCGGACGAAATGCTTCACAATGCATGGCTTTGCTAATCCCAAGCGCTTTGTCGAAATTGCGCGCTGGCTTACGCCTCTGCTGCTGGTCAGCGGCCTGATCATCACGGCTGCTGCATTGGCGTGGGGCTATTTCATGGTTCCGCCTGACCGGTTGATGGGGGACACCGTCCGTATCCTTTTCCTGCACGTTCCATCCGCATGGCTGGGCATGGGCGGCTGGACCGCAATTGCCATCTGCAGCCTGATGTTCCTGGTGTGGCGCCACCCGCTGGCAGGCCTGGCGGCGCGCGGCGCGGCTGTGCCGGGTCTGGTCTTTACCGTGATCTGCCTGGTTACCGGGTCAATCTGGGGGCGGCCGACCTGGGGTACCTGGTGGGTATGGGATGGCCGGTTGACATCGATGCTAGTGCTGATGTTCCTCTACATTGGATATATAGCTCTGGCGCAGGCGGTCAGCCGGGACGGCGGGTCGAGCCGCATTCCGGCAATTTACGGTCTGGTCGGCGCGGTCAACATCCCGATCATCAACCGTTCGGTGGTCTGGTGGCAATCGCTCCATCAACCGCCCAGCATCACCATGGGAAAAAGCGCGATCGACAATGAATTCCTGATTCCGCTGCTGGTTGCGGTAGCCGGCTTCTCTTTGCTGTTCGGCGGGGTCGTGCTCGCCCGGATGCGGGCATTGCTGGCGGAAATCCAGACTGAATCCCGCTTGCGGCGCAAGGCGCTCGGCGCGCAACCGGAAGGCGCGGCATGATGCGCGAAGGGCTGGACCATCAGGTTTTCGTGATCGCCGCATACGCATTTGGCGTGCTGGCATCGCTGGCATTGACCGGATGGAGCTGGCTGGCCATGCGCGCAGCCGAGAAACGCCGCGATGAAGTGAGACGCAAATGACCAGCCGTTTGAAGGCCAAACACCAGCGATTGATCCTGATCGTGATCGCACTTGTCGCGCTGATCGGCGCGGGTTTGCTGGCGGCCTATGCGCTGCGCAACCAGGCCAGCTATTTCTACGTACCTGCGCAAATGGTGTCGGAGCCGCCGGCACCAGGGGAGGCGGTTCGTCTGGGCGGGATGGTCCAGGCTGGATCGCTCAGAACAGAACCGGATGGCGTGACATTTGCGTTCGTTGTCGGCGACGGGGAAGCGACCGTGCCGGTGCGTTTCGCCGGAATATTGCCTGACCTGTTTGTCGAAGGGTCCGGCGTTGTCGCGGAAGGGCGGCTGGACCCCGGCGGCACCTTTGTGGCGGATAATCTGCTCGCCAAGCATGACGAGAATTATATTCCCCGTGAATTGGAAGAAATGACCGAGCATCAGGCGCAGCAAGTGGTGGCTGAAACCACTGACGAACAACTGGGCCCCGGCGCATGATTGCTGAACTCGGGCTTGCGGCATTGTGGCTGGCCGCGGCTCTGGCAGCGCTGCAATTGGTCGCCGGTGCGCTGGCTCTGCGGGAAGGCGGGGCGGAACTGGCTGCAATGGTGCGGCCCGCAGCCATCGTGCAGGGATTTCTGGCGGGATTCTCGTTCCTGATGCTGCTGGTGCTGTTTGCGCAGACCGATCTGTCGGTGAAGCTGGTGGCGATGAATTCGCATTCCGAAAAACCGATGATTTTCAAGCTGTCGGGTTCTTTTGGCAATCACGAAGGCTCCATGCTGCTGTGGGTTACCGTCATGGCGCTGGCCGGCGCGCTGATCGCTGCGGTGGAACGCCGCCTGCCGGAAAAGACGATGCTGGCGACTTTGGCAGCGCAATCATTTGTCGGGATCGGATTCTATGCCTTTCTGCTGCTGAGTTCCAACCCGTTCGAACGTCTGCCGGTGCCCGCCTTGGAAGGGATGGGGCTGAACCCGCTGCTGCAGGACATCGGGCTCGTGTTCCACCCGCCGACGCTGTACGTTGGCTATGTCGGCCTGTCAGTCGCCTTTAGTTTTGCGGTCGGTGCTTTGCTGACCCGGCAGGTCACGCCCGATTTTGCGCGCGCGATGCGCCCGTGGGTGTTGGGCGCGTGGATATTCCTGACGCTGGGCATTACCGCAGGCAGTTACTGGGCCTATTACGAACTTGGTTGGGGCGGCTGGTGGTTCTGGGACCCGGTTGAAAATGCCAGCCTGATGCCGTGGCTCGCCGCCACCGCGCTGCTCCATTCCGCCAGCGTTCTGGTATCGCGGGACGCGCTTCGGGCGTGGACGATCATGCTTGGCGTGGTTGCATTTTCCATGTCGATGGTCGGCACATTTCTGGTGCGTTCGGGCATCCTGACCAGCGTCCACGCATTCGCCGTCGATCCGGAGCGGGGTACATTCATCCTCGGCCTGCTGGTTCTTTATATCGGCGGTGCCTTGCTGTTGTTCGCACTGCGCGCCGGGACGATTTCGGAAGGTGAGAGGTTTTCCGTGACCAGTCGCGAGGGCGCGCTGGTGTTCAACAATGTGATGCTCAGCGCCATTCTCGGAATTGTTCTGCTGGGTACGTTGTATCCGCTGCTGACAGAGGTGTTTGACGTGCGGGTTTCTGTCGGGCCGCCCTATTTCAATCCGGTCGGGGCTATCTTTGTGGTGCCGATGTTGCTGGTGATGGCTGTCGGGCCGCTGCTGCGCTGGCGCAAAGACAGCCTCACGCGTATCCGCTTGCCAATTGCGATCATCGGTGCGGTGACGCTCGCCGCGCTGATCCTGGTTTCGCTTCTGAGCTCCGTATCGATCCTGCCGCTGCTCGGGCTGGTGCTGTCGGTCGGCCTCGCGATCGCCAGCTTCATGCCGATCCGCGGGCGCAAATTGCGGCTGCTACCGATTGCCACCTGGGGCATGATGATCGCCCATTTCGGGATCGCCGTCGCCCTTTTCGGCATGGCCAGTGAAAGTGCATTTTCCGAAGAGACGCTGGCCGCCGTCGAAGTGGGCGGCAGTGCCGATGTCGGCCCATGGAATGTGGTTCTGACGGAAGTCAGGCCCACCGCTGGTCCGAACTGGACTGCACTCGAAGGCCGGATGATGGTCAGTTACAAGGGCGGCCCAGCGACGGAAATCGATCCGCAATCGCGCAATTTCTGGGCTCCCCCGCAAGAAACTACCGAAAGCGCGCTGGTTACGCGTTGGAATGGCCAGCTTTACGCCGTGATCGGCCGTCAGGCGGGCGAGGGACGCTGGCAGTTGCGGCTGTGGTGGAAACCGTTTGTGACCTTCATCTGGTACGGCGGAATGCTGGTTGCGCTGGGCGGATTGCTGGCATTGATCGGGCGCCTGACGGCTGATCTGAGGCGCCGCCGCATCAAATCGCGCGTCGCCGGTCGGCGGGCAGAGACAGCCGCATGATCCGCTGGACGCTATGGGTGCCGCTTGCACTGTTCCTGCTGTTTTGCGGGGTCGCCGCGTATCAGCTGACGCAGCCGAAGGACGAATTCATCGCTAGCACCATGATCGGCCAGCCCCTGCCGGAATTCGATCTGCGCGCCGCCAGCGCGGACCGGCCCGGCCTTGCGGCGCGCGATTTGCGTGACGGAAAACCGCGGCTGCTCAATATCTGGGCCAGTTGGTGCATCCCCTGCATTGCAGAGGCTCCCCAGCTAGAGGCGCTTAGACGGCAGGGCGCGGATATTGCGGCCGTCGCCATCCGCGACAAGCCGGAAGATGTAGCCCGGTTCCTGGCCAATTATGGCAATCCCTACAGCCGGATCGGCGCGGATGATTTGTCCGAATTGCAATTGGCAATCGGATCATCCGGCGTGCCGGAAACCTTCGTGATCGATGGGCAGGGCATCATCCGCTACCAGCATATTGGCGACATCCGGGCGAGTGATGTGCCGGTCCTGATGCAGGAACTGGCAGAGGCGAAATGATGCTGTCCAAATGCCTTTTGGCTGCGATGTCCGTATTCCTCGCCGCCGCCGCGATACCGGCGGCTGCGCAGGATTCCATGCCGCCTGCCCCCTATGCCTATAACCAGCTGGCCGATCCCGAGCAGGAGGCGAAGGCGCAGGATCTGATGGAAACCCTGCGCTGCCTCAAGTGCCAGAGCCAGTCGATCGCGGATAGCGATGCACCGATGGCGGGCGACATGCGCCATCAGGTCCGTTCCCGAATTGCCCAGGGTGAAGAGCCTGAAGCGATCCGCGCCTGGCTGGTGGCGCGTTACGGCGATTATGTCAGCTATGCGCCGACGGTCAGCGAAACCACCTGGCCGCTGTTTGCGGTTCCGTTGCTGCTGGTGCTGCTGGCGGGAATCATCCTTTGGCGGCGATTGAGGGCGCGTTCATGATCTGGCTTCCCTTGATAGCGCTCGCGCTGGTGGCTTTTGTGCTGGCCGCGTTCGTGGTCAAATTGCCGCGTAGCGGGTGGGCGCTGTTTGGCGCGGCCTTGTTGTTCGGGTTGGTCGGCTATGCGTTGCAGGGATCTCCAGGACTGGCGGGATCGCCCAAGCTGCCAAGTATCAAGAATAATGCCGGCAATTTCGCATTGGTGGATGCGCGGCGGCAAATGTTCAATCCCGACCGTGCACCCAGCCGCTATGTCACAGTGGCGGATGGTTTCGCCCGTCGCGGCCAATTCGAAGATGCAGCCGGTATCCTCAGCGTTGCAGTATCGCAAAATTCAAATGACGGGGAGGCGTGGCTGGCCCTGGCCAACGCGCTGGTGGAACATGCCGATGGATCGCTGACGCCCGCAGCGCTGTATGCTTACGGCCAGGCGCAAGAAGTGCTCCCCGGGCACCCCGGCCCTTCTTATTTCCTCGGAGTGTCGTTAATTCGGTCAGGCCAGCCGGTGGAGGCGCGGAAATTATGGGCCGAAACGCTGGAACGCGCACCGGCGGATGCTCCGTGGAGGCAGCAAATAGAAGAACGGCTTGCCCGGCTGGATGAATTGCTGGTCCAGATCGGGAACCAGTAATGCCGCATATCAACGGATTTGCGCAATGTGTTGCGAGTTCAAAATGATACTGCTAATCGCCGCCACCGCCCCATGTGCGGCTTGAAAGGCAGCCCAGCCATGCGACCTGAATTTCCTTTTCTATGAGCGATACCGCGAATCATGAAATTCGGCCTCCGGCCGGCAAGGAAAGTGCTCATGGCTCTTCCACCACGAAGCTGGCTGTCGGGGCGGTCGGCATCGTGTTTGGCGACATCGGTACCAGTCCGCTCTACGCATTTCGCGAAACCTTTGTCGGGCATCACCCGCTCGCACTCGACCAACTGCATGTTTACGGTGTGGTCAGTCTGATCTTCTGGTCGATGACGCTGGTTGTCTCGATCCAGTATGTGATGATCCTGCTCAGCGCGGACAACAAGGGGCAGGGCGGCAGCCTGGCGCTGGTCGCGCTGATTTCGCGCCAAATAGGCAAGACCAAATACGGCTGGATCACCGTCCTATTGGGGGTTTTGGCGACTTCGCTGTTCTATGGCGACAGCATGATCACGCCCGCAATTTCAGTCCTTTCGGCGGTCGAGGGGCTCACTGTGGTCCAGGAAAGCCTTGCCCCGCTGGTTATTCCGATATCGGTTGCCTTGCTGGTGATACTGTTCATTCTGCAGTCCCGCGGGACGCAGAAAGTCGCGGCGCTGTTTGCGCCGGTAATGATCGTCTACTTCACGGTTATCGCGGGTCTCGGTCTGGTCCAGATCGTGCAGAACCCCGGGATACTCGCGGCGCTCAACCCCTGGTATGCCGTCCAGTTCTTCCTGACGGACGGCATGCTTGCGTTTCTTGCGCTCGGGTCGGTCGTGCTGGCGGTCACTGGTTCAGAGGCGCTGTATTCCGACATGGGGCATTTCGGACGGGGCCCGATGCGCCTGTCATGGTTCGGGTTCGTCATGCCGTGCCTGCTGCTCAATTATTTCGGCCAGGGTGCAATGATCACCAGCCTCGACGCTGCCTCGGCGGCACGGGCGATCCAGAGCCCGTTTTACTTCCTTGCGCCCGAGATGTGGCGCTTGCCGCTGGTATTTCTGGCTACCTTTGCGACCTTCATCGCCAGTCAGGCGGTCATCACCGGCGCTTTCTCCATAACCCACCAGGCGATGCAGCTTGGCTTCATCCCGCGTCTGTCGATCCGGCACACCAGCGAAACCGAAGCTGGACAAATCTACATTCCGACGATGAACTGGGCGCTGATGATTGCCGTCATCGCCTTGGTGCTGATGTTTCAGAACAGCTCGAGCCTCGCCTCCGCCTACGGCATTGCGGTTACCGGTGCGGTGACCATCGATACCCTGCTGATGGCCGTGTTGCTGGTCGGAGTGTGGAAATGGAAGTGGTGGTATGCCGCGCCGGTAGTGCTGGTGTTCCTGATCGTGGACGGCGGCTATTTCGCAGCCAACATGATGAAGGTTGCCGATGGCGGCTGGTTCCCGCTGCTGATCGGCGCGATTGCCTTTACCTTGCTGACAACCTGGGCGCGCGGGCGCAAGTTGATGCGTGACCGGATGACGGAGGTTGCCCTGCCGATCGAAATCTTTGCAAAATCGGCCCATAACAGCGCGACTCGCGTTTCCGGCACGGCGATTTTCATGGCATCCAGTACTGGCGGTGTTCCGTCTGCCTTGCTGCACAACATCAAACACAACAAAGTGCTGCACGAACGGGTAGTGATCCTGACGGTCCAGATCGCGGAAATTCCCTATGTCGATCCGGAATGCAGGTACGAAATCCACGATCTTGGGCAAGGATTCTTCCGCGCCGTGATCCATTACGGCTTCATGGAGGAAACCGACGTGCCCGCTGCGCTGAAGCAGATGGAGATGTGCGGCGGAAAATTCGACATGATGCAGACCAGCTTCTTCCTTTCGCGGCAGACCTTGCTGCCGTCGGACAAGCCGGGAATGCCGATCTGGCGGGAAAAAATATTCTCGTGGATGCTGCGTAACGCTGCCACCGCCATGGAGTTTTTTCGCCTGCCCACCAACCGTGTCGTCGAACTGGGCAGTCAGGTGAAAATCTGATTCACCCCACGGGCGGCGGATTGCGTTCTTCTTCCTCGACACCCTCGGTCCCCAGCCCATGCTTCAACAACATCGGAATTTGGGAAAAGGTGAACAGGAAGGTCAGCGGCATGAACACCCAGAACTTGGCCCATATCCAGGTTTCGAAACTGCCATTTTCGACATTGTAGAAGTGGCGAAGCGCCTCGTTCAAGGCTGCCAAGAAAAGGAAGAAAATGCCCCAGTTGCGGGACAGTTTCAGCCAGCCTCTATCATCGAGCCCTTCGAATGCAGCGGCCAGCAGTATTTTCAGTAGCGGCTTTTTCCACCAGATATACCCGACCAACAGTGCCACGCCGAAAGTGATGTAGATGATTGTCGGTTTGAGCTGGACGAAAGTCGGGTCGCCGAAAAATATCGTCAATCCGCCAAAGCCGACGATCAATGCGGTGGAAAACCACAGCATCGGGGATATTTTGCCAAGCCGCCATTTGGAAAACAGCAGCGCGGCCACCGCCGCAACCATGAAAGCGAGGGTGCCTTTTATGACAGCGGCGATTTCGGCAATCGCCTCCGCCTCTGCCGGTGCATAATAGCGATAGACCCCCAGAAATACTATCAGTGGCCCGTAATCGACCAGCACATTCAGCCAGCCAGAACCCTGTTTTCTCCTTGTCGGGGCAGTATTTTCGGACATCAGGCAATTCCCGCAATGACTTTGGCGACCAGATCAGGGTCGAAGGGGCGTAGATCGTCGATTTTTTCGCCCACGCCGATGGCATGGATGGGCAGGCCAAACTGTTCCGCCGCCGCGACCAGGACACCGCCGCGCGCGGTACCGTCCAATTTGGTCATAATCAATCCGGTCACTCCGGCAACTTCCTTGAAGGTTTTGATCTGCGCGAGTGCATTCTGGCCATTGGTTGCATCCAGCACCAGCACCACATCATGCGGCGCTTCTGGATTAAGGCGGCCCAGTACGCGGCGGATTTTCTCAAGCTCGTCCATAAGCTCGCGCTTGTTCTGCAACCTGCCGGCCGTGTCCACGATCAGGGCATCGATGCCTTGATCCGTCGCGGCCTTGACCGCATCAAACACGATGCTGGCGGGGTCGCCGCCTTCCGGACCGCGGATCAGGGGGACCCCTATGCGGTCGGCCCATGTCGCGAGCTGGCCGATGGCGGCTGCGCGGAACGTGTCACCGGCCGCCAGCATGACGCCGTAATCATCTTCCTGAAACAGATGCGCCAGCTTGGCGATGGTGGTTGTCTTGCCGCTGCCATTCACTCCAATTACCAGGATCACCTGCGGGCGCGGGAAGGCGGTAATTTCCAGAGGCCGCGCGACGGGTCGCAGGATTTCGGCGATTTCTTCCGCTACCGCTTCCTTCAATTCGCGCTCGGTCATGCTCAGGCCAAAGCGTTTTTCCGACAGCTTCGCCCGGATACGTGCGGCAGCAGCCGGGCCCAGATCGGACACGATCAGCGCATCTTCGACATCATCAAGCGTGGCATCGTCGAGTTTGGCAGTGCCGATCACGCCGGACAGATTGGTGGACAGTCGTTCGGAGGTCTTACGAAATCCGCCGAAGACGCGCTCGGTCCAGCTCGTCTCGCTCATTGCAGCAGACCCTTTTCATGGCTAGTCGGGGTGATCTTCATGATTGTTCCTGCAATGGTGCCATCGGGCACTTTGACCCGCGCAAAGTCCGGCGAATATCCCGTCCCGTCCTTTTCCGCGAGCACTTCCAGTTCGGTGCCCACATGCCGGTCCAGCCAATCGCCGCGCAGCCGGGCGACCCGTTGGCGCAATTCAGCGGCGCGCTGCTTGATCGCCGGTTTTGACACTTGCGGCATTCTGGCGGCGGGCGTGTTGGGGCGAGGGGAATAAGGGAAGATATGACCGTGGACGATGCCCAACTCCTCGATAATCGAGAGGTTTGCTGCGTGCATCGTGTCGTCTTCGGTGGGGAATCCTGCGATCAGATCCGCGCCCACTGCCAGGTCCGGCCGCATTGTGCGCAGCCGGGCAACCAGATCGGCCGCATCCCGGCGCGAATGGCGCCGTTTCATGCGTTTGAGGATCAGATCGTGGCCGTGCTGCAAGGACAGATGTAGATGCGGCATCACGCGCGGTTCAGCAGCGAACAATTCGAACAGCAGTGGATCGACTTCGATCCCGTCCAGTGAAGACATTCGTAGGCGTTTCAGTTCCGGAAATTCGCTGAGGATTGCCCGCACCAGCTGGCCCAGCGCGGGGCCACCAGGAAGATCATGCCCCCACGAAGTCACATCAACCCCGGTAAGCACAATTTCCGGCGCGCCGCGGCCCAAATATTGCGCGACTTGGGTGAGGACCTGCGCGATAGTGAGCGACCGACTGGGGCCGCGGCCTTGCGGAATGATGCAGAATGTACAGGCATGGTCGCAGCCGTTTTGGACCGGAATGAAAGCCCGCGTGTGGCCGGACGGTACCAGCGGCGCAATTGCGGGGACATTCCATGCCCGCGCATCGAGTTTCTGCGTATTCGCGACCAAGCCATCGACCTCCGGCATGGCAGAGAATTGATCGCGTTCGATATCGGCGGCGCATCCGGTTACCAGCAGGCGCGCGTTCGGCCGTTCACGGCGGGCGCGGCGGATGGCCTGGCGTGTCTGGCGCACTGCTTCGGAAGTGACCGCGCAGCTGTTCACCACCACCAAATTGCTTTCACCGGCCAGCATGGCGCGAATCTGCTCGCTTTCGGCCAGGTTCAGGCGGCATCCCAATGTGATCACTTCGGCAGATATTGCAGGCGCAGTCCGAGCCATGTCGCTCACGCGTAATCGCCCCAGTCAAACGTGCCGCGAAATGATTCGGTTGCCGGTCCAGTCATGATGATCCTGTCGGCATTGTCCCATTCGACAGTCAGCGTGCCGCCGGGCAGGGTTACACTGACTTCGCGCCCGACCAGTCCGCGCTGCATCGCGGCGATCGCCGTGGCGCAGGCCCCGGTGCCGCAGGCCCGTGTCAAACCGGCACCACGCTCCCAAACGCGCAGGCGGATCGATTCCGGGCTATCGATCGTGGCGACGTTCACATTGATCCGCTGCGGGAACAGTGGATCGGTCTCAATTTCCGGTCCAAGCTGTTCCAACGGCACTGCATCGCAATCATCGACGAAGAAGATCACGTGGGGATTACCCACATTTACGCTAGCGGGATGGTCCAGGCCGTCCCACGCAACCGGCATGTTCAACGTGTCCATGGCATAAGCGAGGGGGATATGGTCCCATTCAAACCGTGGTTTGCCCATGTCGATCCGGGCGCCGTGGCCGGCGGGTTCGATCGTGATGATCCCGCCGATGGTTTCCACCGCTGCCTTCGCCCCGTGCAGCAGAGCGGCCGCGCGTGAGGCATTGCCGCATGCTTCCACCTCTCCGCCGTCCGCGTTGAAGATACGCATCGAAAAATCGGCAATGTCCGATGGTTCGAGCAGGATCACCTGATCGCACCCGATCCCAGTATGCCGGGCGGCCAATGCAGCCGTCACCGCACTGCTTATCGGCGGCAGCCGGGTGGCGCGAGCGTCCAGCATGATGAAATCATTGCCTAGGCCGTGCATCTTGGTGAATGGGACACGCATGATCAGGCGCATCTATGCGTATGTAGCCGGATCGTCCAGTGGCTCTAGGTCCGGGCGGAGTTGTTAGCCGTTGCGGCGGCCGGCCGTCTGCTGTGTTTCTTCGATGCGTGCCTGCATCACCGAACCTTCGGGCGGGATAGCGCGATATCGGCCCAATCTGGTTAGCCTGGCCCGGACTTCCCCGGCGGATTCCGGCAGGCCGTAATGATATCCCTGCCCCTTGAGCGGACCCATTTTCTTCAGCCTCTCAAGCGTTTCCTCGTCCTCGATCCCTTCCGCCGTGATCGGGATCGACAGGCCATTACCCAGCGCGATGATCGCATCGATGATCTTGCTGCCCGAATCCTCCTTTCCGTGGGCCAGATCGTCCACGAAGCTGCGGTCGATCTTCAGCCGGTCGAAGGGCAGCGACTGGAGCTGCGACAGGCTGGAATAACCAGTGCCGAAATCGTCCAGGCTGATCCGGATTCCCTGGTTTCGCAGGCTGGTGATCATTGTCCGGACCAGCCCGAGATTTTCATGCAGGCAGCTTTCGGTGATTTCGATTTCAAGGCGCTGGGCAGGGAAATTATGTTTGACCAGCAATTTGAGCATCTTCTGCGCAAACCACGGATCGCGCAGTTCGATCGGCGAGATATTGACCGATACCGTAATCGCCGGATCCCACTGGCTGGCATCGGACAATGCCTGTTCGATCAATTTGGCCGACAGGTCCCCGATCAGCCCCAATTCTTCAGCAATCGGGATGAAGATATCCGGATTCACGATACCCAGTTCTGGCGAGATCCAGCGTGCCAGCATTTCAAAGCCGACCAATTCTCCGCTATGGAGATCGATCTGCTGTTCGTAATAAGGGATGAATTCTGCATTGGTCAGGCCTTTGCGAATTCCGGCTTCCAAATCGTTTCTCAGCCGCAGCTGGTGTTCCATCCCTTTTTCAAACCAGAAATAGCGGTTCCGGCCCTGTTTTTTCGCATGGTACATTGCAATATCAGCGTAATGCAGCAGGCATTGTGCATCGAGCCCACCGGTTGCAGTGCTCGTGTTGGTCCCTGTGGTGGCGATACCGACGGAAATGGTGATTTCAACTTCCTGCCCGCCGGTAAGAACAGGCTTGGAAACTGCATCAATCAACCGGTTGACCAATTGATCCACACCGCCCTGATGGGAAGGATCGAAACTGACCACACAGGCAAATTCGTCGCCGCCAAGCCTGGCCAGCAGGCTACCGCCCGGCAACCTGTCCTTGATGCGCTGGGCAGTGGTTTGCAGCACCAGATCGCCGATCTGGTGGCCGTTGCAATCGTTGACTTGTTTGAAATTGTCGAGATCGAGCATGACGAAAGCAACATGTCTGCCTGCCCTGTTCGCCTGGTGGATCAGCGCATCGGTTTCCGGCGTGATGCTGCGCCGGTTCAGGCAATTGGTCAGCACGTCGGTTGCGGCCAGCACGCGGGCGTTTTCTTCTGCTATCTGGTGCTTTTCCAATTCCGCCAGCAATTCGCTGTAGCGGCGCCAGCCGAAGATGATCAGCGCGATGTTGAGCAACAAGGCGTTGACCAGCATACTATCCGGCCCCGGACCCAACCCGAACCAGTTCCTGAAGATTTCAGGAACGACCTTGCCGCCGATGCCGACGAACATGAGGATAGCAGATGCAATGATACCCAGGGCGATGAAATCGCGCCCGGTCTCCTGTCGTCTGCTCTTCAGTCCGGCAATCTTTTCGGTCATTGTTTCCACTAATTTTGAGATATCTGAGGCACAAAGAACTTGCGTTTTGGTCCTTGACAGTGCGGATGGTAGACTTTGGTACGAGAGAACCGGTTAATCTATTGCTAAAATAGGGTATTTTTCGCATTTTCCTGCTTTGCGGGAATTACCTCGCCTGATGCGTAGCCGGGCCCGCTTTGCCGCGCTATCGCTCTCCTGACCGAATCCCTGAATGGAGAGCTGCGATGCCGCGTTACTGGCTGATGAAATCAGAACCCAATGTCTATGGCTGGGACGATCTGGTAAAGGAACAGGAGGGAACGTGGGACGGTGTCCGCAACCACCGCGCGAAAAATAATCTCGCCGCGATGGAAGTCGGCGATAAAGTTTTCTTCTACCATTCCAATATCGGGCTGGAGATTGTCGGGATCGCGGAAGTAATCGTTGCCGGCATTACTGACCCGACCGATCCGGAAGGCAAATGGCCGGCGGTGAAGATTATCCCCAAAGCCAGGCTTCCCCATCCGGTTACCTTGAAACAGGTAAAGGCTGAACCACAGCTCGCCGAAATGGAGCTGGTCAAATTGATGCGGCTATCGGTGAGCGAAGTCCGGCCCGAAGAATGGTCGATAATCCTGTCCATGGCGGGACTTTAGCCGATCTTCAACACGTCCCCGCGGGGCAGCTTGATGAACGGACAGAGTTAATGTCCCGTCCTGTTACAGCCGCAGAATCGGGCGCGCATTGTGGTTACTTACGGGTTAACACCGATGAATGAGAAGAGCCCTTGTTCTAACCGATGAATCCGCCCGCCACCCGTTTCTGGCCAATTTGCCGCCGCATGTCCGTATGGGGATCCATCCAGCACCAGTGCGGCCGGGCAGGGCCATTACGCAGGAGAACCTGCGTGGGTTTTTCGGAGCGTATATCGCCTGCCTGCTGGCAGTGCTGATTTTCATTGCCTGATCGGTTGTTCGATAGCGGTCATGCAGGCAAGGCAGCCTGTTCTGCCTTGAACAGCATTCGTCCGAGCCATGCCGAAAACAGGCACATCGCCGCACTCAGCAGCAATTGATCGGTCACCGCCACGCCGCCCATGCTGAGCCCGATTGCGAGCAGCGAACCCATCACCATCGAACCTGAGTTCACGATGTTATTGGCTGCAATCGTTCGTGCGGTCTGTGATTTGTCCACGAATGTGGTCAGGAACGCGTAGAGTGGGACCACAAACATGCCCCCGGCAACGGCAATGCCAAGCAGGCTGAGAAGTAACGGTATCGCCAGCGGCTGGACCACAAAGGTGGCAACGTTCATCAGTCCGTTCTCTGGATGGGTATCCCAACTGCGGCACACGAAATAAAACGCGACCACGAACAGCCCCATGCCGATTACCGATGCCGGCGAATAGCGTGCGGACACGGTGCCTTTCAGCAGTGCATTGATCGATATCGAACCAATCGCCACCCCGACGGAAAATATCACCAGGAAAAGGCTGGCCACTTCCTTGCTGGCGGTAAGGACATTCTTGGCCAGTGGGGGGAACTGGATGAACAGCACTGCACCGATGGTCCAGAAAAAACTGATCGCCATGATCGCCAGGAACACCCGCCGGTCATGCATGGTATTGCCAATCAATTGCAGTGATGACCGCCACAGATTCCAGTCCAGCGGTTCGGCATCGATTGTGGGCGGCGCAGCGGGCACTTGCCGTCCCGAAAAATAGCCCACAATTGCCGTCACCACCACGCCCAGCGCGGCCCATTCCACGTCTATCCAGCCTGCCAGAATGGTCCCGAACAGGATCGCGATATAGGTTCCGGCCTCTACCAACCCGGTTCCCGCCAGTACTTCATCCTTGTGCAGGTGCTGGGGCAGGATTGCATATTTGATCGGGCCGAAGAATGTGGAATGTACGCCCATAGCAAATAATGCGGCCAGCATCAGCGGGATGGCAAATGCCGCCAATGCGCCGCCCTGCCATGCCAGAAGCAGGCCGGAGCCGCCGACGAGCATGATCAGGATTTCGCAGAATTTGACGATTCGGATGATCGCGGCCTTGTCGCGCATATCCGCCAATTGTCCGGCCAGGGCGGACAGTAGAAAAAACGGCAGGATGAACAGGCCCGAAGCAATCGCGCTGAACTGCGCTTCTGCTTCCTGGGAATTGTAGATGCTGTAAACGACAAACAACACCATCGCATTTTTGTACAGATTGTCGTTAAACGCGCCGAGAAGCTGAGTGACGAAAAGCGGCAGGAAACGCCTGCTGCGCAACAAATGGGTTGTTGTGGTCATATGTATCTGTCGCCAAGCCCCCGCCAATCCCTGGATGCTCACGCTCTATAGCAATGGACCATACGAACAAGTGCAAAGGCATTTCCCAAGCAGAGCTTTGCCAGCGCTGGTTTGCGCGCTAGAGGGGGGCAGAGATGATGAGGCTGCCGAACATACTCACCCTGTCGCGGATCGTGACAATACCGCTGCTGGCATTCCTGCTGTGGTGGCCGGATTGGCGATTGGGGTATGCGTTGGCATTTGGGCTTTATTGCCTGATGGGCATTACCGATTATTTCGATGGATATCTCGCTCGGTCGAGCGGGACGGTGTCGAAACTGGGCCAGTTCCTCGATCCAATTGCCGACAAATTGATGATCGCCGCAGTCATTCTGGTCCTGACTGCCCAGGGATATCTGCGCGGCCCTTATGTGGGGGATATGCATGTGATTGCCGGGCTAATCATCCTGATGCGGGAAATCGCAGTTTCGGGCTTGCGCGAATTCCTCGGCAGCCTGCAGGTTTCCGTGCCTGTCAGCAAATTGGCGAAATGGAAGACGACACTGCAATTGGTGGCGTTTGGCGGTCTGATCCTGGGCGGCGCGGTTCATGGACAGCCATGCGTGTCGATCACAGATGTCTGCCCCACACCGTCTGAAAACTGGATACATCTGGTCAGCCTGGGGGCGCTGTGGGCGGCCGCAATATTGACACTGATTACTGGCTGGGATTACCTACGGGTCGGCATCAAACATATGGATTGAACCGGTCGCCCCGGTTACCCAGCGCGTAATTCCTTCGCCAGCAGTTTGAATTCTTCCGCGCGCGGAGAGTTCTTGCGCCAGATCAGTGCGATTTCACGGCTGGCGTTTTTGGCGCTGAGCGGCCGTGCGACAACATCGGTATTGTTCAAGATTCCCGCATCCAGCGCCATTTGCGGCAGCATGGTCAGGCCGAGCCCGTTATCGACCATCTGGACCAGAGTATGCAGGCTGGTGCCGATCATCGTCGCGCTCGATCGCAATTCAGGCCGGTTGCAGGCCGCCAGCGTATGCGCTTTCAGGCAATGCCCGTCTTCGAGCAGCAGCAGGCGGCCTTCGTCGATCATTTCCGGCGGGACTACATCGGGCGGATCGCGCGGGTCATTCTTGGGAAAAGCAACAAACAGCCGATCATCGGCGATATGCTCGTAATCAACCTCGCCAGTGGCAAAGGGCAGGGCGAGCAGCACGCAATCGACCCGGCCGTGATTGAGGGATTCGACCGCGGCATCGCTGGTTTCTTCGCGCAGGAACAGCTTCAGCTGGGGCCGTTCCCGGCGCAGGCGCGGCAGCATCTTTGGCAGCAGGAACGGGGCGATGGTGGGGATCACGCTCATGCGCAATTCGCCCGATAGCGGCTTGCCCGATGCCTGAACCAGGTCGGACAGTTCCTCTGCCTCCCGCAGCAGACGGTGCGCCTTCGCCACCACCGTTTCGCCCAGCGGAGTGAACCGCACCACGCGCCGGCTGCGTTCCACCAGGGTCACGCCGAGCAGCGATTCCAGCTCGCGGATACCGGCGGACAAGGTGGACTGCGAAACGAAGCTTGCCTCTGCTGCCCGGCCGAAATGGCCATGTTCGTGCAGGGAAACCAGATATTGCAGCTGCTTGATGGTAGGCAGGTAAGTGCTCATTCTGCGGCGGTTTGGGTAGCGGCCGGTTCGTCATCACCGGCTTGCGGTTCGCCGCCAGGATCGTCCAACGCATCGCCCCCTGTCACATCGCCGAGATGGGTCATGACCATCTTGCCGTCCTTCACGGTAAAGGCCATCCGGCCTTCTACCAGTTCCAGCGCTTCCTTGCCGAAAACTTCGTAGCGCCATCCTTCAAGGATTGGCAGATTGCGGACGCCCGCCGCCAGTGCCTCCAATTCGTCGGACTTGGTCAGCAGGCGCGAAGCAACGTCAATTTCCCGGCAGCGAATTTTCAGCAGCAATTTGAGCAGGTCGGCGACCAATGCGCCTTCCTTGCCCAGGGGCGCGCCGTTGCGGCTGGATTTTTCCGGCATTTCATCCTTGGGTAGCGGCCCGGCGTTTTCCAGTACATTCATCAGCCGCTTGCCAATGTCGTTGTCCTTCCAGGAATTCGACAAGCCGCGCACCTTGGCCAGATCGGCCTGTTTCTTGGGCGGGTGGCCCGCCACATCGGCAAGTGTTTCATCGCGCATTATCCTGCCGCGCGGGATATTCTTGTGCTTGGCTTCACTCTCGCGCCATGCAGCGATCGCTTTCAGCCGCCCCAGCACTTGCGGATTGCGCCCGGCCTGCCGGATACGCATCCAGGCCTTGTCTCCATCATTGGCGTAATTGGCCGGATCTGCGAGCTTTTCCATTTCGGCATTAAGCCAGGCGCCTCGCCCGGTCTTGATCAATTTCCTGAGCATTTTCGGGAAGATGTCCGATAAATAAGTCACATCGCCAATGGCATATACAATCTGCCGGTCGGTCAGCGGGCGTCGGCCCCAATCGGTGAAGCGCGCCCCCTTGTCCACGGTGATGCCCAGCCAGCTTTCGACCATATTCGCATAGCCGATCTGTTCGGACTGGCTGATCGCCATCATCGCGATCTGGGTGTCGAAGATAGGATGCGGTGTCTTCCCGGTCAGATTGTAGATGATTTCCACATCCTGGCCGCCGGCGTGGAAGACTTTGAGTACATCTTCATTATCGCACATCAGGTCGAGCAGGGCGGTCAGATCGATCCCGTCGGCCATCGGATCGATCGCCGCGGCTTCATGTTCATTGGCGATCTGCACCAGGCAGAGTTCCGGCCAAAAGGTGTTTTCCCGCATGAATTCTGTGTCGACGGTAACGAATTCGGATTTCGCGAGGCGAGCGCACAGTTCTTGGAGGGCTTCTGTGGTCGTAATCAGATCATGTATTTTCATAGCGTTTTTCTTTAAGCGGGTGGAGTACCGCCACTCGGGCATGATAACCCAGTTGCAAGATGCAGTCCCGCATAGCTTGACAAAGCCATGCGGTTCCCCTGTTAGCCCGCGCATCCACTTGGGGTGCGCAGCGCCTCGATTGCCTGTCGGGTCATTGCCTGCCGGTTCTCTGGGCGCCAGTAGCGCTATAGCCGGAATTTTGGAAAGATATTAGATGCACGCCTATCGTACCCACAATTGCGCTGCTTTACGCACAGAAAATGTTGGTGAAACTGTCCGCCTGTCCGGCTGGATCCACCGTAAGCGCGATCACGGCGGCGTTTTATTCGTCGATTTGCGCGATCATTACGGCCTGACACAGATTGTCGTGGACGAAGATTCGCCCGCTCTGGCGGTGCTTGACGGGCTGCGGGTGGAAAGTGTCGTCACCATTGACGGTGAGGTAAAGGCGCGCAGCGAAGGGACCGTAAACGCGAACCTGCCGACCGGCGGGATCGAAGTCTATGCCGGCTCCGTCACCATCCAGAGCCGCGCCGACGAATTGCCGATGCCGGTTGCGGGGGAGCAGGAATATCCGGAAGAAATCCGGCTAAAGAACCGCTTCCTCGACCTGCGCCGGGACAGCGTGCACGCCAACATCATGCTGCGCAGCAACGTGATCGCTTCTTTGCGCCGCCGGATGGTGGACCAGGGCTTTACCGAAATCCAGACCCCGATTCTTTCCGCCTCCAGCCCGGAGGGCGCGCGCGATTTCCTCGTGCCTAGCCGGATGCATAATGGCAAATTCTACGCGCTGCCGCAGGCGCCGCAGATGTTCAAGCAGCTGCTGATGGTCAGCGGTTTCGACCGCTATTTCCAGATTGCCCCGTGTTTCCGGGACGAGGATCTGCGCGCCGACCGCAGCCTGGAATTCTACCAGCTCGACCTGGAAATGAGTTTCGTCACGCAGGACGATGTCTTTGCGGCGCTGGAACCGGTGCTGGGCGGCGTGTTCGAGGAATTTGCGGATAGCAAGACCGTGACCCAGTCAGGCAGTTTCCCGCGCATCCCTTACCGGGAATCCATGCTCAAATACGGCACCGACAAGCCCGATCTGCGCAACCCGCTGGTAATCACCGACGTGTCGGCCCATTTCGAGAAATCCGGCTTCAGCCTGTTCGAGACAATTGTTGGCAGCGGCGGCATCGTCCGCGTGATCCCCGCGCCGAACACCCATGAAAGAAGCCGCAAGTTCTTCGACGACATGAACAATTGTGCCCGCGGTGAAGGCTTTGCCGGCCTGGGCTATGTCACCCGCAGGGGCGGCGAATTTGGCGGTCCGATCGCCAAGAACCACGGCCCGGAATTGATGGCGCAGCTGTATGACGAACTGGGTCTGGGCGAAAATGACGGATTGTTCTTCGCTGCGGGCAAGGAAAAGGACGCGGTCAAGCTGGCCGGTGCCGCCCGCACCCGCGTGGGCGAGGAACTTGGCCTGATCGAACAGGGCTGCTTCAAATTCTGCTGGATCGTCGATTTCCCGATGTTCGAATATGATGAAGAGGCCAAAAAGGTCGATTTCAGCCACAACCCGTTCTCCATGCCGCAGGGCGAGATGGTGGCGCTGGAAACGCAGGACCCGCTGGATATCCTGGCCTGGCAGTATGATATCGTCTGCAATGGTTACGAGCTCTCTTCCGGCGCGATCCGGAACCACCGGCCCGACATCATGTACAAGGCATTCGAAATCGCAGGATATTCGCAGGCCGATGTGGACGCGAATTTCTCCGGCATGATCAATGCGTTCAAATATGGCGCGCCGCCGCATGGCGGGTCTGCGCCTGGCATCGACCGGATCGTGATGCTGCTGGCGGACGAACCAAATATCCGCGAAGTGATCGCATTCCCGCTGAACCAGAAGGGCGAAGATCTGATGATGGGCGCCCCCAGCACGGTTTCGGCTGCCCAGCTGAAGGAACTGGCGATCCGCGTGGTTGAACCAGCGAAAGCCACTGCCGCAACGCCCGCAAAAAGCGGAGAATAAGCGGCCCGATCCTGTCACTAGTTTTACGCTTGCCCTTGCCAGCCCGCGCCAGCTTCATTAGGGCCTTAGGAAAGTTTCAAACCCCAATTCGAGAGGGAAAATATGTCCGATACTGCTGATCGCGTTTCCAAGATTGTTGTCGAACACCTCGGTGTAGAAGCTGACAAGGTCACCCAGGAAGCCAGTTTCATCGATGATCTGGGCGCTGACAGCCTCGATATCGTTGAATTGGTCATGGCATTTGAAGAAGAATTCGGTGTCGAAATTCCTGACGATGCTGCTGAAAAGATCACCACTGTTGGTGATGCCACGAAGTACATCGAAGAGCATAAGGGCTGATCGCCCATCCCGCCGTACTCGTCCGACGGCCAGTCTATTGGGCGGTCGGCGGGGAACTGACAGGCTCGACCCTCATTCAGGGGCCGGGCCTGTCGTATTTTTGGACCGCCAGGTTTTTTTGAACCAGATTTTTGGTCCAGATTTTTTGGGAGAGTTGCATGCGCCGTGTGGTGGTAACCGGATTGGGTCTCGTCACGCCTCTTGGGGCTGATGTCGAAACGACTTGGGCGAATATCCTTGCGTCGAAAAGCGGCGCGGGCCCGATTACGCGCTTCGATGCTTCAGACCAGAAATGCCGGATTGCCTGTGAAGTGAAACCGGCGGATCACGAATATGGTTTCGATCCGGACAAGCGGGTCGATCACAAGATCCAGCGGCAGGTCGATCCCTTCATCATTTACGGGATCGATGCCGCCGGGCAGGCGCTCGAAGATGCCGGGCTGGAGGACATGTCGCAGGAATTGCGGGAGCGTACCGGCTGTTCGATCGGTTCGGGTATCGGCGGTCTTCCGGGAATCGAAAGCGAATCGCTGGTCCTGCATGAACGCGGCCCTGGCCGGGTAAGCCCGCATTTCGTGCATGGGCGCCTAATCAATCTCATTTCCGGTCAGGTTTCGATCAAATACGGCCTTATGGGCCCCAACCACGCGGTTGTGACGGCCTGTTCCACCGGCGCGCACTCGATTGGCGATGCCGCACGGATGATCCGGGACGATGACGCCGATATCATGTTGGCTGGAGGCGCAGAAGGGACTATTTGTCCGCTCGGCGTGGCCGGGTTTGCACAGGCGCGCGCGCTCAACATGTCCTATAATGACCGCCCGGAACAGGCGAGCCGCCCCTATGACAAGAACCGTGACGGGTTCGTGATGGGCGAAGGCGCCGGTGTGGTCGTGCTGGAAGAATACGACCATGCTAAGGCACGCGGCGCGAAGATCTATGCCGAAGTCGTGGGCTACGGCTTGTCGGGCGATGCGTACCATGTCACCGCGCCCCATCCGGAAGGTAAGGGCGCGGAACTGGCTATGCGCATGGCGCTGCGCAAGGCCGGGCTGGAACCCTCCGACATCGATTACATCAACGCCCACGGCACATCCACCATGGCCGACACGATCGAACTGGCCGCCGCGATGCGCGTGTTCGGCAGCGACCTTTCCGGCGCATCCATGTCGAGCACCAAATCCGCGATCGGCCACCTGCTCGGCGGGGCAGGGGCGGTGGAATCGATTTTCTGCATCCTCGCCATCCGCGACCAGATTGTGCCGCCGACGCTCAACCTCGACAATCCCGACGAAGGCACCGAGGGCGTTGACCTGGTGCCCCACACACCCCGCAAGCGGACGGTGAACGCGGTGCTGAACAACAGCTTCGGTTTCGGCGGCACCAACGCCAGCCTGGTGATGAAGAAAGTCAGCTAATATGGTTCGGCGCGGCTGTCTGGTCCTGGCCGCACTGGGCATGGTGGCGATGATCGCCGCCGGGATATTCGCGTTCAACTGGTACGGCGCCGCCAATATCGAGGAAGACAGGCCCTTTGTCGTGCCCGCCGGTTCGTCGCTGACCAGCGTGGCCCAGAAGCTCGAAGAACAAGGGGTAATCGCCTCGGCCGACGGCTTCCTGCTACGGGCGAAGATCCTCGGCAGCGGCGCGCCGATCCAGGCGGGCGAATTCCTGCTGCCCGCCGGTGCCAGCCCGGCGAACATTCTCGAGGCTTTCCAGAGCGGCGACGTGATTCGCCGGTTCATCACTATCCCCGAAGGCATGCCCTCCATCATGGTCTATGAACGGCTGATGGCGCAGCCGCTGCTGACCGGCGATGCTCCGGTACCGGCAGAAGGCTCCCTGTTGCCCGACACCTATGATTTCGAACGGGGGGAGAGCCGCGCGGCGGTGATACAGCGGATGCAGGCGGCGATGGGCAAAACGCTCGCCGAACTGTGGGACAAGCGCGCGCCGGGCATCGCGGTCAAGACGCCAAAGGGAGCGGTAATCCTGGCGTCGATCGTGGAGAAGGAAACCGGCAAGCCGTCGGAACGCCGGATGGTCGCCGGGCTGTATTCCAACCGGGTCAAGGCGGGGATGATGCTGCAGGCGGACCCCACGATCATCTATCCCATCACCAAGGGAAAGCCGCTCGGGCGACGCATCCTCCAGTCGGAAATTTCCGCAGTAAACGGCTATAATACCTACACAATGGTCGGCCTTCCAGATGGTCCGATCACCAATCCGGGGCGCGAATCGATTGCTGCAGTGCTCAACCCGGCAAAGACCAGCGCGCTGTTCATGGTCGCGGATGGGACGGGCGGCCATGTGTTTGGCGATACGCTCGAAGAACATAACGCGAATGTCGAAAAATGGTATGCGCTGCGCCGCCAGCGCGGGGAAATGTGAGCGAATATCCCGCCCCCGGCACCGCACCCTATATCGTAACCGCGAACCTGCCGCCCGATCTGGCAAGGTGGGCGACCAGCTTGCGCACCGCGCATTTCCCGCCCGAGCGCAATTTTCTTGAAGCGCATGTTACGCTGTTCCATGCACTCCCCCATTTCTGCGCCGATGAAATCCGCGCAGGCCTTGCCCGGGAAACCGCAGAATACGCGCCGGTCGATGCGGAGCTTGTCGGGTTGATGTCCTTGGGCGGCGGCAGTGCATTGAAGCTGTCCAGTCCGGCCATGCTGGATTTGCGTGACCGCCTGGCAGATCGTTTCCATGGGCTGCTGACAGCGCAGGATAGTCACCGGCCCCGGTTGCATGTGACGGTCCAGAACAAGGTGACGCCGAAAGAAGCCAAGGCGCTGCAGGCGGCGCTGGAACCGCAGATCATGCCGCGATCATTCCGTTTTTCCGGGCTGGGGCTGCACATCTACCGGGGCGGGCCGTGGGAACATGTTCGCAATTTTCCGTTTCGCGGCAAAGCCCGTGCGTTTCGCGGTTGACCAGCGCAACCTCGCGCCCTAAACGCGCCGCCTTGCCCGGCTGTTTTGATCCATTCGAAGCACCCGGTTGCCCTTGGGGCGGAGTAGCTCAGCTGGTTAGAGCAGCGGAATCATAATCCGCGTGTCGGGGGTTCGAGTCCCTCCTCCGCTACCATTACAATCCTTCTTTGGTAGCCGGCCATTCAACGGCATTGCTTCGACTGGTTTTTAAACTCGGATGCGCCGACCTATTGGCGCATCCGTTCACTTGGTAGAGAACAGCAGTCGGCCTGGCCCCAATCTATCCAGAATCTCGTCGATCTTGCTTTGCTCGAATGCGAAACAACCCAGGCTTCGGCCGACACGTCCCTGCAACTCTGCCATGGAGCGATCGACATAATCGGCTCCATGTATCACGATCGCGCGCTCCCATGCACGGTTGTTCTGCGGATCAAGGCCCTTCAGGCGGCGTGACCGACCGTGCTTGCCGTAATAGGTATCTTCGGTGAGGAAGCTCCCGGAAGAGGAGGCGTTCGACCCGGAACGATTTGAGAATTGCTCAACATAACCGGTATTGGCCGGATCCGAGCCTTTGCCATGCGAAACTAGATATGAAGCCTCGATTCGGCCCTGTTCGATATTCACGAGATGGAAGCGGGCTTCGGCCGAATGCAAAGCGTAATCCGCAACCGCTATCCTGTCGCTATGGATTATTCTGGTCCCGTGCCTGGCGAGTGCTTCGAGAGCCTGCGACACAGGAAGAGGTAGCACCGCAGCAGCAGCGGGATGCGGTTGGAGGGCTGGGATGGTCGGTGCGGGAGCGATGGCAGCGCTTGGAACGGCGAGGCCAACGCCTACACATATTCCACATCCAATGAATTGGCGTCTGTTGATTGTCACGATGCTATCCCTAGGCAACTAATATGATATGTGGGTTCTCGGTTGTTTTATGCAAGTTCAGGGGTGGCGATGCGAAGTTTCTCGAAAGTGGCATTGTCATTCGCAGCCATAGCGGTCGCATGTTCTGCGGCGGCGACGGCGGCGGTGGCCCAAGACCCGCCGCGGGCCTGGTCGTCTGCTGATGTGTCGAAACTAAAGCAGTGGGTTGACGCCGCGCCGCAGGATGCTCTGCCGGTGGTTGAAACGCGCGATCTCGATTGGGCTTTGGCGCGCGGAGATACCGATGAAGTTTCGGAACAAGCGCGTCAGGTCGCTCTCCGATTGGCGACGATGCACCTCAAAGGTAGGACTGGCGAGACCCAACGGCGTGGCTGGAACATACACGACACCGATGACGAAGATGCACTTGGCCCCATGCTCGACAACGCTTTGTCCAGCGGATCGCTCGACACGTTCTTCACCATGCAGCGCCCCGTGCATCCAGAATACTCCGCCTTGCGGGCGGCTTATGCCACGGAAAGGGACGAGCAACGCCGGACAGGCATCGCACGCAATATGGAGCGTTGGCGCTGGCTCCCGCGATCGCTTGGGCAGGACTACGTTCTCGTCAACACCGCCCGCTTTGAGGCCTACCTATGGCGAGGCGGCGTGCAAGCCGGGACTTGGCGGGTCATTGTCGGGAAGACTTCGACGCCCACACCGGTATTCGGTGCGACTATCACAGGCGTAATTTACAACCCCTGGTGGGAAATCCCGGCGAGCATTGTCAGGGAGAGTGTAGGCGCCTTGGTCAGGCGCAATCCGGCGCTGGCAAGGCAGCGCGGCTACGTCTGGAGTGGTGGGCATTATCGCCAGCGGCCAGGTACGAACAATGCACTTGGCCAGATGAAACTGGTCATGCCGAACCCCTATTCGGTGTTCATGCATGACACGCCCAACAAGACCCTGTTCGAAAAGGAGGCCCGCGCCTTGAGCCACGGTTGCATCCGCACGGCAGATGCCATCGGTTACGCTTCGAAATTGCTAGAAGGAGTCAGGTCAAGAGAGGAAGTCGACCTTATCGTTGCCGGCGGGGAAACGACGCAGGTCAATCTTGCGAGCCCCTTGCCGCTATATGTCACCTATTTCACCGCAGTGGACGACGGTCAGGGCGGGATCGCCATTCTCGACGACATCTACGGCAGGGATCGCCGCATAAAGAGTTTGTTGTTCGCCGACTACCTTGGTCAGGAGCGTCAAGATTCTGTGGGCTGCAATATGCAAATGACTGGCTAGGGCCGTTTCGACGGAGCTTGCATCAGCCAGAAGACGAGCATTCTGATTTGTTGGTGCATAAACCTTGAAAGATTTGTCATTCGAAGAAGACTTCGGCGTAGCATAGTAACGGTTTTCACATGCTCATAATCCGCGTGTCGGGGGTTCGAGTCCCTCCTCCGCTACCATCATATTCGTTGATAAATGCAGATATTTTATCAAGCTGCTGAGCGGGCGGCCAGACCCGCGGTGTCATCCGGGTAAAAACACCCTATGAGGCGCCTTGCGAACACCTATAATACCCAACGGCGATGTCTCGCCAATCACTCGATACGTTAAACATGATGGGGCTTTACCATGAAAATGGATCCGGACAGCGTGTCTTTGGGGCAGTTGGCAGCCCAGGATCCAGCGCGGGCGGTGCCGCTGCTGGAGGCGGCCCTATCAAGAAATAATGCCGATGCCGGCGCATATCGCCTTCTGGGAAAAGCCTTGCGTTCGCTCGGGCGCGACCGGGAAGCGGAGGAAGCAGAGCTTGCTGCCATCAGGTCCGCCACGGGCGATCCGGCACTGATTGCGATTGCACAGGCTTTGCTGGAGAATAACCTGCCCGATGCGGAAGGGAAACTGCGCGAGCGGCTGTCACAGAAACCAACCGACGTCGCGGCCATTCGCATGATGGCCGAGCTTGCCGCGCGGCTTGGCCGGTTGCAGGATGCCGAGGCGCTTTTGACACGCGCCCTTGAGCTTGCGCCGGGCTTCAACGCTGCGCGGGGAAATCTGGCGACGGTACTCTACAAACAGACCCGCTATGCGGAGGCATCCAAGGTGCTCGACGAGGTGCTGGCGCGCGATCCGGGCAATCCGGGTAACCGCAACCTGATGGCAGCCACACTCGGCCGGATTGGTGAATATGAGGAAGCGATCAAATTGTATGGGGAATTGGTCGAAACTTTTCCGGAGCATGCAAAGCTGTGGATGAGTTATGGTCACTTGCTCAAAACCGTCGGGCGGCAGGAAGAAAGCATTGCCGCCTACCGAAAAGCACTGGCCAACGATCCCGAACTTGGCGAAGTGTGGTGGAGCCTGGCAAACCTCAAGACTGTAAAGTTCACCGATGCCGATGTTGCCGCCATGGAAGCGGAAATCGCAGGCAAACCTGCGCATGAAAATGCGCTCCACCTGCATTTTGCGCTCGGCAAGGCATGGGGTGAACGGGGCGATCCAGCCAAGAGCTTCCATCATTATTCCGCCGGCAACACGCTGCGCTGTGCAGAACTGGGGTATGATCCTGCGGTGGTATCGCATCAGGTTGATCGTATGGCGGCGGTGCTGACACCGGAATATCTGGCCAAAAATGACGGGGCGGGCGATCCCTCCCCAGACCCGGTATTCATCCTTGGCCTGCCCCGCGCGGGTTCCACCTTGCTCGAACAGATACTGTCCAGCCACACGCAAGTGGAAGGGACAATGGAATTGCCCGATATTCCGGCGATGGCAATGCGCGAAGCCAGAAAATCCGGCGGCGAACTGCACGACTGGCCCGATGCTGTTCGCGAGATGGAGCTTGCGCGCCTGGCGGAGCTTGGCGCGGAATTTCTCGAGCGTACGCGCGTTCAGCGCAAGACCGGCAAACCGTTCTACATCGACAAATTGCCCAATAATTGGAGTTACGCCGGTTTCATTCATTTGATCCTTCCCAACGCGAAGATCATTGACGCGCGGCGACATCCGTTGGACTGCTGTTTTTCCAATTATCGGCAGCATTTCGCCAAGGGGCAGGGATTTTCCTACTCGCTTGATCATATTGGCTGCTATTACGCCGATTACATTCGCGCTATGGACCATTATGACCGCGTTCTGCCCGGCCGGATCCACCGGGTTATTCACGAACAATTGCTCGATGATCCTGAAGGCGAAGTGCGCGCGCTGCTGGCCTATCTGGGGCTCGATTTCGAAGAAGCCTGCTTGGACTTCCACAGCAACCAGCGCGCCGTGCGAACGGCATCGTCAGAACAGGTGCGGCGGCCGCTCAACAGGGATGGGGTGGGTGCCTGGCGACCTTATGAGCCGTGGCTGGGGCCGCTTGTCGCAGCGCTCGGCGATCTGCCGGAAACTTATGCAAATCGTCATTAAGTGTGACAATTCTGCAATAAATTGGCCTCCCGCCAAACTTGCTGATCCGGGAAACCTCTTAGGTCTTGGCAATACAGGAAATTTATGGCGATTTGTGCCCTAAGGACTTTCTTTGGGGGGAATATTCGTGAGCCAGTTGAAAATATCGAAAATCGCGACGGTACTGCTCACCGGCACGGCACTGAGTTCCGCCGGACCGGTGATGGCGCAGGAGCAGGCAGATGGTGCCGCTGACCGGGACATCATCATCGTAACCGCGCAAAAGCGTGCGCAGGATTTGCAGGATGTGCCCGTTGCGATCACGGCGATAGGCACCGAAAAACTCGATCAACTGCAGGTGAGTGAACTGCAAGATGTGGTGAAATTCCTCCCGTCAGTGACGATCCAGAGAAATCAGGAAGGCATCACCCAGATCTATTTCCGCGGTGTTGCCTCGGGGGAGAATGCCAACCATTCAGCGTCGCTACCCACTGTCGGTACTTATCTTGACGAAATGCCCATCACCACGATTCAAGGCGCGCTGGATATTCATTCCTATGATCTTGCCAGGGTCGAAGCGCTGGCCGGGCCGCAGGGCACGCTTTATGGTGCAAGTTCAATGGCCGGGACCATCAAGATGGTCAGCAATCCGCCAGACCCGACCGAAACGTATGGCGCGGCAGATGTTGAACTGAATTCAGTCGCGCACGGCGGGGTTGGCTACACTGGCGAAGGATTTGCCAATGTGGCCTTGTCTCCAAATGCCGCGCTGCGCGTTGTCGGGTGGTATCGCCATGATGCCGGCTATATCGATAACATCTTCGGCAGCCGGACATTTCCGACTTCGGGCATTACCGATGATAATGCCGACCTAGTTGAAGAGGATTATAACGACGTTGACACCTACGGAGCCCGGATTGCGCTCGGCATTGAACTAAGCGATAGCTGGACAATCCGGCCGACCATCATGGGACAAGTGCAGAAGGCAAACGGTAACGGGGTGCAGGAACGCAGTGCCGCAGTCAGCGACAAATTGCAGACCGTCCAGTATAATCCGGAAAGGCGCGACGATCGCTGGATGCAGGCGGCGCTAACGATTGAAGGCAAAATCGGCAATTGGGATCTGGTCGCCACTGGCGGTCACCTGCGCCGTAAAAACGAACTCGAATTCGACTATTCGGATTATGCCTATTTCTATGACGCATTGTTTGGGTACGGGGCATATTTTTACGACAATAATTACGACCTCATCAATCCCAACCAGTACATTCAAGCGCAGGATACCTATCGGCGCAATTTTGGCGAGATACGGATCAGTTCGCCGCAGGAAAATCGGTTTCGCGTCATTGCCGGCCTGTTTGCGCAGCGCCAGTCCCACTTGATCGAACAGAACTACATTGTCGACAATCTAGCCGACATCAATACCGTTCCCGGGACGGACAGCAACGTTTGGTTGACCAAGCAGAAACGCATCGATCGGGACTATGCCGCGTTTGGCGAATTGACCTATGATCTGACCGAAAAACTTTCGCTGACGGGTGGTGCGCGGATCTACAGATACAAGAATTCGCTCGTCGGCTTTTTCGGGTTTGCAGAAAATTTCTCGGGTGACCGTGACGATCCGCTGGGAACGCCGGGCGTGATCGTGCGCGACGGAACCGGGGTTGCCGGTTGCGGCATTCTGGATGGGCCAGTTCGCCCCGCCATCGTCGATGGTACGCCGTGCACCAATCTCGACAAGGTTACTTCTGATAACGGCGCGATCTACAAACTCAACGCGACCTACAAATTCACTCCGGACGTTTTGGTCTATGCCACGTGGTCACAAGGTTTTCGGCCGGGCGGTATCAACCGTCGCGGCACTTTGCCGCCCTATGGATCGGACACGCTCGACAATTACGAAATTGGCTGGAAATCCCAGTTCGGTCCGTTCCGGTTCAACGGAGCGGTCTATCAGGAGGACTGGAACAATATCCAGCTGTCCTTCCTCGGGGAAAATGGCCTCACCGAAATTCGCAACGCCGGGATCGCGCGAATTCGCGGTATCGAAGCAGAGTTGGGGTACCGCCAGGGCGGTTTCACACTGAGTCTTTCCGGCAGTTACAACGATGCAAAGATCACGCGCGATTTTTGTGCGTTCGCAGTTGCAGCCGATCCGTTTGACTGCACCCTGACCGCGCCTGACAGCCAGACGGACAATGATCTGCTGCCCGAAGAAAATTCGCTGTTGGCGCAGGCCGGATCACGATTGCCTATCACTGCCAAGTTCAAGGGAAATGCGCTTGCCCGTTATGAATTCCCGATCGGGAATTGGGATGGCCATGTCCAGATGGCGGTTAGTCACACCGGCCAGCGGCGCAGCGACGTTCGTGATTTTGAAAATGGCATCAAGGGTAATTTCCCGGCGTTTACCACCGCTGATGTCAGCATAGGGATCAAGGCCGAAGCCTATCGGATCGAACTTTTCGCCACCAATCTGTTCGACAGCAATGGCATTTTCAACACGTCGGTCCAGTGTCTCGAGACAACTTGCGGCGATCCTGATGGCGTAAGCAATACGGGCCCTGTATTCTACGATTATGCAGTCAGGCCGCGAACGATAGGGATTAAATTCGGCACCAATTTCTGATCCCGAATTATCAACCAAGCACAAGGCCGGGCCGCAAGCCCGGCCTTGTCGGTGGACCTTTGGTGCGGCGAACTAGGCCAGAAAATTGTCGAGCTTGCTTTCAATTATCGCTTGCGCCTCACCTTCGTCAAACGGTGCATTGCCGAGCGATAGTTCCAGCCAAAGTCCGTCAATCAATGCAGTGAGTGTAATGGCTGTCATACTGGGATCGGGCATCTGTGGGCGATAGGCGCGCAGCAGGCGTTCAAGCCCATACCGGTAATCACTGTAAGCTTCGGCCCGTATCCCCGCGATGACGGGATCGGCGCGGGTCATGCTCCAAAGTGCGACATAACTTGTCAGCAATTCTCCCGATGCGATGGGCGGACGGAAGCTGGCAGAAAGATAGCCAACCAACCGCGCCCGCGGATCAATTCCTGCCGAATCGACAGCACATGCCAGCGCATCATCGATTTGCTGCCCGATCCAGCGATAGGTTTCTGCAATCGTCTCGGCCACGCCGGCAAAATAATGACGCAGCAGCCCCGGTGATACCCCCGCTTCGGCGCAGATTGCGCGCACCGAGACGCCCGCTGCGCCCTTTCGCGCCAGAATTCGGGCAGTCGCCTCGATCAGGCTTTGTCGGCGTTCATCCGGATCGGCACGGGTAAAGGTTGGTTGATGTGTCATTGCCTGCTTGTTATACGATCGTATAGCAAGGATTCGATCATGGCAACGCAGTTACACCCAAAGGACAGTACGGACCCGCTCGATGGCTGGAGCCTGCCTGCATGGACTTACCACGATGCCGAGTTCCATGCACTTGAAAAGTCGCGTATATTCCGGCCGAGCTGGCAGGTGGTTTGCCACGAAAGCGACCTGCCAAAGCAGGGTGACTGGCATACGCTGGATTATATCGGCGAAAGCGTGATTGTCACGCGGGGGGGCGATGGCCGATTGCGCGCATTCACCAATGTTTGCCGCCACCGCGGATCACGGCTGGTCGATGGGCCGAACGGCTGCGCCAGGAAATTCGTTTGCCCCTATCATGCGTGGACTTACGAGCTTGAAGGTGGGCTGACCGGCGTGCCCGATGGCGCCAGCTATCCCGCGCTGGACAAGGGCAAGGCCGGTCTTGCGCCTGTTGAAATCGAGATCTGGCGCGGCTTCGTTTTTGTGCGGCTGGAGGATGATGGCGGGCCGTCGGTTTCCGACATGATGGCACCGTACGAGGCGATGGTTGCGCCGTATCGATTCGAAGAACTGACCGCTCTTGGCCGCGTGACCATGCGTCCGCGCGCGGTGAACTGGAAGAATGTGGGCGACAATTATTCCGATGGGCTGCACATCAATGTCGCGCACCCCGGCCTTACCCGTCTGTTCGGCAAGAGCTATGGCGTCGATGCGGAAACCCATGTCGACCGGATGTGGGGTGATATGGTGGATCGCCCATCGGCCAATTGGTCCGAACGGATGTATCAGCGGATACTCCCACCCGTGCCGCATTTACCCGAAGCTGCGCAGCGCAAATGGCTCTATTTTAAGCTTTGGCCCAATGTCGCGTTCGATATCTATCCCGATCAGGTGGATTTCATGCAGTGGCTGCCCACCGGGCCGGACAGCTGCCTGATCCGCGAAATCAGCTATGTCCTGCCCGATGCCCCTGGCTACCAATGGAGTAGGGAAATGCGCGCCGCACGCTATCTCAACTGGCGGATCAACCGGCAGGTCAATGCAGAGGACACCGTGCTGATCACCCGGGTCCAACAAGGCATGGAATCGGCCAGCTTCAGCATAGGCCCGCTGTCCGATAAGGAAGTTTGCCTGAAACTTTTCTGCCAGCGAATGCGCGGAATAATTCCCGAGGCGCGCCTTGAACAACAACCCCCAACCGGATGGAGCCGCGCATGACCAGTAAATATGACGCCGTGATCATCGGCGCGGGCCATAACGGCCTCGTCTGTGCTTTCTATCTCGCTCGTGCCGGGCTGAAGGTGCGAATTGTCGAGCGGCGCGATGTGGTGGGCGGCGCAGCGGTGACGGAGGAATTCCATCCCGGTTTCCGCAATTCGGTCGCCAGCTACACCGTCAGCTTGCTCCAGCCGAAAGTCATCGCCGACATGCGGCTGCATGATCACGGATACCGCGTGATTGAACGGCCAATCTCCAACTTCCTGCCGCAGGAAGATGGCGGGTATCTCAAACTTGGCGGCGGATTGGAACGCACGCAGGCAGAATTCCGGAAATTCTCCGTTCATGATGCCGAGGTGCTGCCCGCATATTACGATGCGCTGGAGGGTGTGGCCGAAGTGTTGCGCGATCTGGCGCTGAAGAGTCCGCCCAATGTCGGTGAAGGATTGCGCACGTTGATCACCGGCGTAGCGCAGGGCTGGGGACTGTCGCGGCTTAGACTGGAAGCGAAACGTAATGTACTCGACCTGTTTACCAAGTCCGCTCGCAGTTTCCTTGATTCCTGGTTCGAAAGCGATGCAGTCAAGGCTGCCTTCGGGTTTGATGCCGTGGTCGGGAATTATGCCAGTCCGGACACCCCGGGCAGTGCCTATGTGCTGCTCCACCACGTATTCGGCGAGGTCAACGGCAAGAAGGGTGCGTGGGGTCACTCGATCGGCGGCATGGGCACGATTACCCAGATCATGGCCAGGGTTTGCCGGGAGGCAGGGGTCGAAATCAGCCTCGAAAGCCCGGTAGATCAAGTGCTGGTGGACGGCGGCACAGTTGCAGGTGTGAGGCTGGAAAGCGGCGAAGAGATCGCGGCAAAGCGCGTTATAGCCAATGTCGGGCCGAAGCTACTCTACGGCAAAATGCTGGATGCCAGCCATCAGCCACAGGATTTCCGCCTCCGGATGCGCGGCTTCAAGGCGGGCGGCGGCACCTTTCGCATGAATGTCGCGCTCAGCGAATTGCCGAAATTCACGTGCCTGCCGGAACCGGGAGAGCATCACCGGTCAGGTATCATCCTGGCACCCACACTCGACTATATGGACCGGGCCTTCCTCGATGCGAAACGCGATGGTTGGTCAAAGGCGCCGATTGTGGAGATGCTGATCCCCAGTACGGTTGACGACAGCCTCGCCCCGCCGGGTCAGCACGTCGCCAGCCTGTTCTGCCAGCAATTCGCGCCCGAATTGCCTGACGGTAGATGCTGGGACGATGAAGAAGGTGCTGCCGCCGATACGATCACCGACACCGTAGAGGCGCACGCCCCCGGATTCCGCTCCTCGATCCTGGGCCGCCAATTACTCAGCCCTAAGGGATTGTACGACAAATTCGGTCTGGTTGGCGGCGATATCATGCACGGGCACATGAGCCTGGACCAGCTTTGGTCTGCGCGCCCAGTGCTCGGCAATGGGGCCTATCGCGGCCCGGTCAAAGGCCTCTATATGTGCGGTGCAGGGACCCATCCGGGCGGCGGAGTAACCGGCGCGCCGGGCCACAATTGCGCACGCGAAGTCATCGCGGATCGAGGGAAGTTCGGACGGTTCGGATAGTTCAAGCCGGATCGGTCAGATTTTGTGCAGATGCGGCTTGCGATTTCAAACTGGCGGAACCAATTGTTCGCCTTGGCAATCCCGCCTGCAAAGGGCCGGTTTCGGGATACCGAAGCCGCAGCGGGCTTATAACCGATTGTGCCGCCCCAATCGTAAATGGGTGTTGTGCCGCAAGCAGGGTGCTGGCAAGCGATTGGCCATGTCCATTTCAACTGACACCCCGCCGCGCGTCCTTGAACTGTCCGGTGTCCATAACTTTCGTGATTATGGCGGATACCAGACAGGCATGGGGCGGGTTAAGCGCGGCCTGTTGTTCCGTTCAGGCCAGCATTGCGATGCTGATGACAGCGATTTGCAGGCAATCGCGGCGCTCGGCCTCAGGCATGTGATCGACATGCGCGGCAATAGCGAGCGGGCAAAATATCCCTGCCGCCGACCTGGGAATTTCAACGGCAGCATCGTGTTTTACGACGGTGAAACTGCTGCGTTGGCCCCGCATGTCGAAGCGGCCGAGGGCGCATTGGATGAAGCTGCGGCGCACGCCAAGATGGAAGCGCTTTACGCAAAACTTCCGTTCCGCTTGCCGCTGATCGCCGTAATGCGGCAATATTTCGCGGCTTTGGCCGAAGGGCAGGGGGCCAGCCTGGTCCATTGCCTGGCTGGCAAGGACCGCACCGGGATGGCGGTCGCATTGCTGCATCACGCCCTGGGCGTGCATCCAGACGATGCGATGGAGGATTTCCTGCTCACCAACACAGCGGGCGATCTGGATGCACGGGTGGCCACCGGCGCGCAGGCAATCCGCGAAAAATGGGGGCCGATCGGAGATTCGACGATCCGTATTCTGATGGGTGTCGACGCCCGGTATCTGGCGGCCATGCGTAAAGCTGTGGAGAGGCAGCACGGATCACTCGACGTTTTCCTGGCCGATGTGCTTGGAGTTGATGCGGCGCGGCGCGATGCCTTGCGCTTGCATCTGATCGAAGCGTAAGCAGATAGGAATTCATTGTAACGCAACACCGCCGTTTGGCGATGTTGCCTGACCTTTGGGAAATTGGACGGAATAATGGCAACACATCACACCCGCATGCTGATCATCGGTTCCGGTCCTGCCGGACTCTCGGCGGCGATTTACGGTGCCCGGGCGGCGCTGGAACCGATCGTGGTGCAGGGACTCCAGCCCGGGGGCCAGCTGACCATCACCACCGATGTCGAAAACTACCCCGGCTTCCGCGATGTGGTGCAGGGCCCCTGGCTGATGCAGGAAATGCAGGCGCAGGCCGAACATGTCGGCACGCGGATGATGTGGGACACTATAGTCGAAGTCGATCTGGCGAATGGCCCGCCATACACGGCAATCGGCGATAGCGGCGATATCTACATCGGAGATACGCTGGTGATCTCGACCGGGGCGCAGGCCAAGTGGCTGGGTGTACCGGGGGAACAGGAACTGGGCGGCAAGGGCGTGTCTGCCTGTGCCACCTGTGACGGGTTCTTCTATCGCGGCAAAAAGGTTGCGGTTATCGGCGGCGGCAATACTGCGGTCGAAGAGGCGCTGTATCTGACCAACCATTCCGACGATGTGACATTGATCCACCGGCGCGATGAACTGCGTTCCGAGAAGATCCTTCAGGACCGTTTGTTCGGCAACGAGAAAATCACCCCGATGTGGAACAAGGCCGTTACGCGCTTTCTGGGGGATCCGCTGGATGGCGGGCTGAAGGCAGTGGAATTGCAGGATACTGTGACGGGCGAAATCAGCCAATTGGAAGTGGATGGCGCTTTCGTAGCCATCGGGCATGCGCCGGCAACCGAATTGTTCAAGGGCAAATTGCCGATGGATGATAGCGGTTATCTGATTGTCGAGCCGGGCACACCGAAAACCGAACTGCCCGGCGTGTTCGCTTGCGGCGATGTGATGGATCACACCTACCGACAGGCGGTTACTGCGGCGGGAACCGGCTGCATGGCTGCACTGGACGCGGAAAAATTTCTCGCGACGATGGAATTTGCCAAGAAAGAGGCGCGCGAAGCTGCCGAGTAACGTGCGTCAGCCTTGACCCCTTCGAGATGGCGCAATTGCCATCCCGAAGGGGCAAGCGTCAGAATACGGCAATGGCAGCGTGCAGGATCAGCGCCATCAGCACCAGGCTGGACAGGGCGAACAGCATAAATCGCACCAACACCCGGTTCGCAGTCACCTGCACCAGCGAATGCATGATCCTGAGGCCGGTATATATCCACGCCAGCAGGGCGTTCATACCGTCACCCTGGCCAATGATCGCCAGTACCAATGCCGCCGCGTAAAACACCGTGGGCGCTTCGTGCAAATGGTTGTAATTGTCCGCTTTCCAACTGACCTTATCAGGCAATTGTGCGCGTAGCACCGCGCCTGTGGTGCCCTTGAGGTTGGCGGTGTTGATGGCAGGGTTGGCCTGCATGGCGGGAATGCGGGTGGCGTACATCCACACCCACATTACCATCGTCCAGATCATCAGTACCACAATGGGCTGGAGAATAGCGGCCCCGATCATACGAGAACTCCCTGATCAGCGAACAGGGTTGCCCACACAGCCCGAACGGCGAGTATGGTCAGCGCAATAGTGGAAAGAAGGAAGATCAGGAAACGAACAGGAACCTTGTTCACCGTCGCCTGCCAGACCGAATGCACGATCCGCAACCCGACATAGATCCACGCCAGCAGGATATCGACGCCGCTGGCACCCATCAGTGCGAGGATGATCACCGCCGGATAGAAAATCGTCGGCTGTTCCATCAAATGGGTATAATTATGGGCTTTCCAATTGATCTTGTCGGGAATGCGCCCTTCCAGATCCTGGCCGCGACCCCCGGCTTTCGCGGCGTCAAGTCCGCCTTCCATATTCTTCATCGCCGGTCCGCGCGTCCCGGCCATCCAGAACAGCATCACCAGCGACCAAAGCACCAGCACCGCGGCTGGAGCGAGCATTTGAGCCTGCATTGATATTCCCCTCTCGTTTTGGCGAAACTGGCGCGGACCCGTTTAATTGTCAATTGCAACCTAATCGGTGCTGGCAATCACTCTGGCGAACGAGCCCGCATCCACATTCCCGCCGGTCAGCATGATCACGGTATCGGCATCAAGCTCCACTTTCCCGGCAAGGCAGGCCGCCAGCGCCGCCGCGCCGCCTGGTTCCAGCACCAGTTTGAGCCTGGCAAAGGCAAATCGCTGTGCCTGCCGAATTTCAAATTCGGATACGGCAATGCCCGGCTCCGCCCGCCCGTGCAGCACCGCGAAATTAACCGGCGCCGTCACCGGGGTTTGCAACGCATCGCAGGCGGTGCGCGGCGGGTTCGGGCCCACGGGTTGGATTTCCCCCTCTGCAAGGCTGCGCGCCATATCGTCCCATCCCTCCGGCTCGACCGGTACGATTCGGGCGTTCGGGCAGGCGAGAGCGAGGCCGGCGGACAGCCCGCCGCCGCCGCAGCACGCGATAATTGCGGAGGGTTGCCGCCCCAATTGCGCGGCAATTTCAATCCCGGCGCTGCCTTGCCCTTCGATGACCCACGGATCGGCATAGGCGTGGACCAGAGTTGCGCCCAATTCATCGCACAGCCGACCTGCAATGGCGTCACGATCCTCGCCCGGGCGCTGATACAGCACGATTTCCGCGCCTAGCGCGCGGGTGGCGTCCAGCTTCATCTGCGGCGCATCCCGGGGCATGACGATGGTCGCCGCGATCCCGAGTTTGCGCGCCGCCCAGGCAACGCCTTGCGCGTGATTGCCGCTGGAAACACCCACAACGCCGCGCGCGCGATCGGTTTGGGACAGGTCGCTGAGCCTGTGCCATGCTCCGCGAATCTTGAATGCGCCAATGGGCTGGAGGCTTTCAACCTTGACCCAGCATTTCACCCCGCAGATTTCCGCAGGCAGCAGGGGAGTGGGCGGCAGGATCGCGGCTATTTTCGCGGCGGCGCTGCGAACTCCGGCATTTGTTGGTGCGCGGGGGCTTTCTTGAAACATTGTTACCGCCTAATGCGCTATCAGAAAAACACCAATATTCTGGAGTAAACATGTCTACAGTTCTGGTTATCGGCGCAGGCGGCGTCAGTTCGGTCGCGGTTCACAAGATGGCCATGAACAGCGATATTTTCAGCGACATCCATCTGGCGAGCCGCACCAGGAGCAAGTGCGACAGCATTGCCGAGAGTGTCAAACAGCGCACCGGGCGCGATATAGCGACTTATGAGATCGACGCCGAAGAAGTGCCCGCAATGGTCAATCTGATCCGCAAGGTGCAGCCTTCGCTGGTGGTCAATCTGGCGCTGCCCTATCAGGATCTGCCGATCATGGATGCCTGTCTCGAAGCAGGCGTCAGCTATCTTGATACCGCCAATTACGAACCGAAGGACGAAGCGAAGTTCGAATATCACTGGCAATGGGCTTATCACGACCGGTTCAAGGAAGCGGGGTTGATGGCGCTGCTGGGGTCGGGCTTCGATCCGGGCGTGACCAGTGTGTTCACCATGTGGCTGAAGAAGCACAAGCTGAAAACCATCCGCCAGCTCGACATTCTCGATTGCAACGGCGGCGATCATGGTCAGGCTTTCGCGACCAATTTCAATCCCGAAATCAACATCCGCGAAGTGACCGCACCGGCGCGCCACTGGGAAAACGGCCAGTGGGTCGAAACACCAGCATTGTCGGTCAAGCAGACCTTCGACTTCGAATCTGTCGGCCCGAAAAACATGTATCTGATGTATCACGAGGATCTGGAGAGCCTGTCGAAATTCGTGCCCGAATTGCAACGCGCGCGGTTCTGGATGACCTTTGGCGATGAATATATCAAGCACCTGAGCGTGCTGCAGGCGGTAGGCATGACCGGGATTGAACCGATCAAGTACCAGGGCCGGGACATCATCCCGTTGCAATTCCTCGCCGCTGTCCTGCCCAAGCCGGAAACATTGGGCGAAACCACCAAGGGCAAGACCAACATCGGCGTCATCGCCACGGGCGAGGCGCTGGATGGCAGCGGCGAAAAGACGTTCTACATCAACAATATCTGTGATCACGAGGATGCCTACGAAGAAACCGGCAACCAGGCGGTATCCTATACCACCGGCGTTCCCGCAATGATCGGTAGCGCCATGATGGTAACAGGCGCGTGGAAGGGTGAGGGCGTGTTCAACATGGAGCAGATGGACCCCGATCCGTTCATGGACATGCTGAACGCGCACGGGCTACCGTGGAATGTGGCGGAGCTGGACGGGCCGGTTGGATTTTGAACTGGTGAGAACAGACCCAACTTCTTTGCGCGTGGTCGAGGGCAACATCGTCAAGATGGCTTTCGATGCGGTAGTAAATGCGGCGAACAGCTCGCTGCTTGGCGGCGGCGGGGTCGACGGTGCAATTCACCGCGCGGCCGGGAAAGAATTGGTTCACGAATGCAGGTTGCTTGGCGGATGCAAGACTGGCGAAGCCAAAGTGACCAAAGGATACGAATTGAAGGCAGATTGGATTATCCACACCGTCGGTCCCGTATGGCGGGGCGGGGAAAATGGTGAGCGGGATCTGCTCGCCGCCTGCTATCGCAACTCTCTCGCCCGTGCCCGCGAAAAGGGAGCGCGGACTGTTGGTATCCCAGCAATCTCAACGGGTATCTATGGATATCCGTTAGATCTAGCTTCCAAGGTTGCCGTTAGCACGGTCCAGGAGACAGTCACCAGCGAGCCGGAAGTCTTCGACGATATCGTTTTTGTTTGTTTCGATGCCAAATCGACAACGGCTTTCGAAACAGCTTTGAGAGAGCTATCTTAATGGAAACCAAGGCTGGCGATCCCGGCGCGTTCGCCGATTTTGACTTGAATCGCGTCGACAGCCCGGCCTTCGTCGTGGACGCGGCGAAACTGCGCGCCAATCTCAAGATCCTCGCGGATATTCGCGATGCGGCGGACATCAAGGTGCTGGCGGCGCTTAAAGCGTTTTCCATGTGGTCGGTTGCGCCGATCATCGGGGAATATCTCGACGGGGTGTGCACCTCCGGCCTGTGGGAAGCGCGGCTGGCGTCGGAATTCTACGATGGCGAGATCGCGACCTATTCCGCCGCCTACAAGCCGGACGAGCTGGAGGAAATCTGCCGCCTGTCCGACCACGTGATTTTCAACTCTCCCGGCCAGATGGAACGCGCTGCGCTGATTCTCGACCATGCCCGCAGCAGCGGTCAGGCCTTCGATATCGGCCTGCGCATCAATCCGCAGGTGCCGACCGGCGAAGTGCCGCGCTATGATCCGTCCAGCCCCGGATCGCGGCTCGGCTTTCCGCTGGAACAACTCACCGAAGAGCAAATGGAGGGCGTGGACGGGATCCATTTCCACAATCTGTGCGAGCAGGATCTGGAACCGCTCAAGGACACCTGGGACAAAGTGTTCGATGCCATCGAGCCCTATTTCGGCCAGCTAAAATGGATCAACATGGGCGGCGGCCACCATATCACCCGCGCGGACTACCAGCGCGACGAGCTTGTCGAATTCTTGCGCGATGCAAAGGAGGACACCGGATGCGAGATCATGCTCGAACCGGGCGAAGCGGTGGCGCTGGACGCGGGAATCCTGGTCGGAACGATACTCGACAATGGTTTCAACGAAATACCGCTGGCGATCACCGATATCTCTGCCACCTGCCATATGCCCGACGTGATCGAGGCGCCGTACCGGCCCGCCATGCTGAATGAGGAACAGGGGCAGGGGCAACCGGTGCGCCTGGGCGGTCCGTCCTGTCTCGCCGGGGACGTGATCGGCGATTACCGGCTTCCTGTGCCGTGCGAGCCGGGGCAGCGGATCGCCTTCCTGGACCAAGCGCATTATTCGATGGTCAAGACCAACACGTTTAACGGGGTGCAACTGCCGTCGATCTATCTATGGGACAGCGAAAGTGATCAGCTCGATCTGATGAAGAGCTTCGGTTATGAGGATTTTCGGGGGCGTTTGTCCTGAATATGGTCCGTACCGGATTTCCCGATGACAGGACCAATTTTCAGTTGAAATTCATAATTCGCAGGGTATAGCGCCTTCTCGCTGCCCCAAGGGGACTTCCTGACCGCAAGGCAGCTTCGCAAGAAACTTAGTCTTCTGGGGGTCCCTTGAGTTGCACCATTATCCCGACGCTGCTGCAGTAGTTCGCGCTCTCGCGCCGGACGAGCCAGTCATCCTCAACCGCCCGCACGCCGCTGCGCGCGCCGCTCGATTCTTCGTTGAGAAGTTTCCGGGCAAGACGCTTTATGCCGTAAAGGCCAACCCCTCGCCGGATTTGCTGCAAATTCTATGGGACAATGGCGTCACGCATTATGATGTGGCGTCGATTGGTGAAGTGCGGATGGCGCGAGGCGCGCTGCCCGGCGCTACCTTGTGTTTCATGCACCCGGTGAAGACCGCGCGGGCGGTTTCCGAAGCCTATCACCAGCATGGCGTGCGTACTTTCAGCCTCGACACGATCGAGGAACTTGTAAAGATCGTTACCGCAACCGCGGGTGAGGACGGCCAGGCCGCCGGCGATCTGCGGCTGTGCGTTCGGCTGCGTGTCTCTTCCGAATATGCCGAGCTGAGTCTGGCATCCAAATTCGGGGTCGATCTGGCTGACGCAGCTCCGCTGCTGCAGGCCACCCGCCAGGTGGCGGATTGGCTGGGCGTGTGTTTCCACGTCGGCAGCCAAGCCATGACGCCGTTCGCTTATGTCCAGGCGCTGGAGCGTGTTCGTGCGGCCATTGCAGATTCGAGCGTGGTGATCGACATGATCGATGTCGGCGGCGGATTCCCGTCGATTTACCCGGGCATGGAGCCTCCGCCGCTGGAAGATTATTTCCAGATCATCCACCGCCATTTCGAAGCCTTGCCAATCGCCTACAATGCCGAATTGTGGTGCGAACCGGGCCGGGCCCTATGCGCGGAATACAGTTCGCTGATCGTGAAGGTGGAAAAGCGCCGCGGGGATGAACTCTACATCAACGATGGTGCCTATGGCGCGCTGTTCGATGCGGCGCATGTCGCGTGGCGTTTCCCGGTTATGGCCCTGGAAGATGATCTGATTGAAACGGACGAGGAATTTTCTTTCTACGGCCCGACCTGCGATGATGCCGATTTCATGAAAGGCCCTTTCATGTTGCCAGCAGATATCCAGGCCGGTGATTTCATCGAGATCGGTATGTTGGGCGCTTACGGTGCGGCCATGAAAACCGGCTTCAACGGATTTGGAAATGCGGAAGTTGTGACAGTTCAGGACGAGCCGATGGCCAGCCTGTTTCGCGGCGACCGGATCGACCCGCGCGAAAGCGACAATGTGGTCAGCCTGCGCTGATCCTGCAACGATTTTCAAGAGAGAAAAGCCGCCGCGAGCTGGCGGATTACTCGCGGCGGCACATGCAGGACGGAGGATCCCGCTTGGGTGGTTGAAGCAGAACCTGCAATCAGCGCCACGCCAATAACGCTGTATGCAGGGAAGGGAAGAAATCCGCCCAACCGATTTGATTTAAATGCACCGCATCAAAGAATTTCAAAATACGGACTTTAGGCGGTGGTGCGCGGCTGATCCCGGCGGCTAGATACCGGCTTCGACGGCCAGGCGAATCAGATCGGCGCTGGTGCGCAAAGCCAGCTTTTCCATCACCAGCCCGCGGTGCATCTTGACCGTTTTTTCCGCCAGACCCAGCTGATACGCGATTTCCTTGTTGCGCAGGCCCTGCGCGACAAGCCGGGTCACCTCGAACTGGCGCGGGGACAGTGTCTGGATCAATTGCGAGGCACGGCTTCTGCGGGCGGAAAAAATGCCATTCTGACCCTCACTCACCTCAACCTGGCTGCCCAGGAAATATTGCAATTCGTCCCGCTTGTCATAAATCGGGGCGACCAGCACAGCGTTGCGAAACGGGCTGCCATCGCGTTTGTAATTCAGTATTTCGACCAGAACGGGTGTATGTTCGCGAACCCCTTCGCGGATAAGTTCGGTCAGCCATGGCTCGGTTCCGGAACCAGCCAGGAACCGGCAGTTACGACCAAGAATTTCATCCTCGGCATAGCCGGTCAAGTCCACGAAGGGCTGGTTCACCGCGACAATCGGATTGTCTTTCAGGCGCGGATTGGACACTACCGATGCAATCGGGCTGGCACCAATCAGGCCGGTAACCCAGTCCGGCGGATTGATGTCTGTCCCGCGCATGGGGATTTCCGCCGGTATTGCTCCGGATGTCAGGACCTGGTCTGTAAAATGTTCCACCACTTCAGGCGATATCGGCCTTGCTGGCAGAGAATGCAAATAAGTGGGTAATATCAGGATGTGTCAGGCGGCTTGCCGCATTTCCAATCGGTCCCAGATTTCCACCAGTGCCTTGGTCAGTTCTGCCATCATTTCGTCGGTATGGGCGGGGCCGGGCGTGAAACGCAGACGTTCGGTCCCACGCGGAACGGTCGGGAAATTGATCGGCTGAACATAGACTCCGTATTCCGCGAGCAGGATGTCGCTGATCCGTTTTGCGTGAACAGGATCGCCCACCATCAGCGGAACGATGTGGGTAGTCGATTCCATCACCGGCAGGCCGGCATCACGGAAATGCTTTTTCAATGCAGCAGCGTTGGCTTGCTGGGCATCACGCTCAACCGAGGATTCCTTCAGGTGCCGAACTGATGCTAACACTCCGGCCACCAATACGGGGCTGAGCGAGGTGGTGAAAATGAAACCTGGTGCATAGGAACGGATGACATCGATGATCTTGGTGTCGGCGGCGATATAGCCGCCCATTACGCCGAATGCCTTGCCCAATGTGCCTTCGATGATATCGATCCGGTCAGCTGCTTCGTCCCGTTCCGAAATGCCGCCGCCGCGCTTGCCATACATGCCGACCGCGTGGACTTCATCGATATAGGTCAGCGCATTGTATTTTTCTGCCAGATCGCAAATTTCGTGGATCGGCGCGACATCGCCGTCCATTGAATAGATGCTTTCAAACGCGATCAGCTTGGGCGAATCGGGGTCTTCCGCAGCCAACAGCTGTTCCAGATGCGCCATGTCGTTATGGTTGAACACACGCTTCTCGCAACCGGAATTCCGGATGCCCGCGATCATGCTGGCATGGTTCAGCGCATCGGAGAAAATGATGCAGCCCGGCAGCAGTTTCGCCAGAGTAGACAGCGTCGCGTCGTTGGAGACATAGCCGCTGGTAAACAGCAGCGCGCCTTCCTTGCCGTGCAGATCGGCCAGTTCGTTTTCCAGCTCGACATGGAAATGGGTATTACCGCCGATATTGCGCGTGCCGCCTGATCCCGCGCCAACATCATGCAGCGCATCTTCCATTGCAGAGATTACCTTGGGATGCTGGCCCATGGCGAGGTAATCGTTGGAACACCAGACGGTAATTGGCTTGGGGCCATTATGCCCGTGAAAACAGCGCGCGTTGGGATAGGCACCCTTGTTGCGCATGATATCGATAAAGACGCGGTAACGCCCTTCGGAATGCAGGCGATCGATGGCCTGGTCGAAGATCTGGTTGTAATTCACACCCTAACCTGCGTCATTGCGCCAGCTTGCACCGGCTGTTCTCCGGGCGATTTAGTCGGTCGATGCGCAAATTGCCACCGCGATCTTTGCGAACGATTCGCGATTAGAATCGATCGAACTGATGGAGGCCGTAATCGTCCAGCGTCTTGCGTAAACTTTCCAGCTGTTCGATGGGTCCGGTCGTAATCGCCCGGTCGGGGTTGCTGCGGATAAATTCCTGGCCCCGGGTCAAATCGGCGATCCGCCGGGCAATGCCCTCCGCGCCGTCGATCATCCGCACGCCTGGCCCGAATTGCTGGCCCAATTCCTTACGCAGCAGCGGGAAATGCGTGCAGGCCAGAACCACCGTATCAATCGCATCCCCGCTGGGTTGGTTGCGCAATCCGGCGACGGCGGATGCTATTGCTGCCTCGTCTATCGACTGCCCGCGCAATTTCGCTTCCGCTACATCCACCAATTGGGGCGCGGCATGGCGCAGCAGCATTTTTCCGCTGGCGAATTCGCGCTGAAGATTGTCGACGTAGGCTTGGCGGACTGTTGCGGCGGTGCCGAGCAGCCCGATAACCCCGCTTTGCGTCATTGCGGCGGCGGGCTTGATCGCGGGGACGGTGCCCACAATCGGTACTTCCAGCACTTCGCGCACCATGCCAAGTGCGATGGTGGAAGCGGTGTTGCAGGCGATGCAGACAAGGCGCGGGCGATAGCGTTCGCTCATCCGCCCGAGCAGGCCCGCGACGCGCGTCGCAATCTGGACTTCGGTCTTGGTGCCATAGGGCAGCCCCGCCTGGTCCGACGCGTAGATTACCGGAGCAGCAGGCAGAATTTTGCGCAATGCGGCCAGCACCGACAAGCCGCCGACACCGGAATCGAACAGCAGAATGGGTGCATCAGGCAGCAAATTAAACTCCGAATCCGTCAGGCCCAAGCTTGTCGAAGGCCGCGATTTACGTCATCGGGATTAGGAACAACTCTGAGCATCGGCAAGGTTGGTGCGCAAGGTAACTGAGGGTAATATGGATATTCTTTGGGCCGCATTGCTGGGTTACGCACTGGGATCGATCCCGTTCGGGTTGATCCTGACACGTATGGCGGGGCTGGGCGATGTGCGGAAAATCGGGTCGGGCAACATCGGCGCGACCAATGTTCTGCGTACCGGTAACAAGGGGCTGGCGGCGGCAACATTGCTGCTGGACCTGTTCAAGGGGTTTCTGGCGGTATTTCTGACATGGCGGTATTTCCCGGATGCGGCCGGATTTGCGGCAGTCGGTGCCATCATCGGGCATTGCTTTCCACTGTGGCTGAAATTCAAGGGCGGCAAGGGCGTGGCGACGCTGGCGGGTGTGTGTTTCGGCATCGCCTGGCCAATCGGGGTTGTCTATGCGCTGGCGTGGATCGGGATGCTGGCGATCTGGCGGATCAGTTCGCTTGCCGGAATGGCTGCGGCGGTGGCGGCACCGGTGGCGGCCTATCTCACCGGCTGGCCGCAGTTCGTGCCTTTCCTGATTGCGATTGCCGCGCTGATCCTGTGGTTGCACCGTGCCAACATCGGGCGGCTCCGGGCAGGTACAGAACCAAAAGTGGGCGGCAGCAAGGCGTGAAATTGGCTCCAACGCAGTCGCCCGTTCTGACCCAGCCCGTTCTGACCCAGGAAGAGGCTTTTGCCCGCATCCGTCTGTTGCGATCCCCGAGTATCGGCCCGGTCAGCTATGCGCAGCTATTGCGCCGTTTCGGCGCTGCGGCGTCCGCGCTGGAGGGATTGCCCGATCTCGGTAAGCGGGGGCGGCTGCAATATGCGCCCGTCCCAGCCGCCAAAATCGAGGCGGAGATAAATGCCGTCCGCAAGGCGCGCGCTATCGGTTCAACGTTTCGCTCGAATATCCCGACCTGCTGCGCGAATTGGAAAGCGCGCCGCCGATCCTGACCTATCGCGGCGATGCCGGGTTGGCGGCAAAGCCCTGTGTTGTCATGGTCGGCGCGCGCAATGCCTCTGCTGCTGCGGTGAAACTGGCGCGCGAATTCGCGATGGCTCTTACGGATGCAGGGTTGGTGGTCGTTTCCGGCCTGGCCCGAGGCATAGACGGGGCCGCACATAAGGGATCGCTGCCGGAAACCATTGGCGTAATCGCCCGCGGGATCGAAATTGCCTACCCGCCGCAGCATGCAGACTTGCAGGAACAGATCGCCCGGGAAGGCCTGCTGATCGCGGAGCAACTCCCCCGGTACCGAGCCACGCGGCAGCCATTTCCCCAGCCGCAATCGTATCATTGCAGGGCTCGCTGCCGGGACGCTGGTGGTGGAAGCCGCGCCAAAACCGGGCTCGCTGATAACCGCGCGGTTGGCGGGGGAGGCCGGGCACGAGGTAATGGCGATATCAGGCAGCCCGCTCGACAGCCGATCGCAAGGGTGCAACCAGTTGATCCGCGACGGCGCGGTTCTGGCCCAGTCACCGGAAGATGTGGTGGAATTCCTGTCCGGTTTTGACGGCAACCCCCGCTCCAGCTTCCACGAAACGCAGGTCTGGAGCTACGATCCTGGCGAGGATTTTGCGGATGAGGAGCCAGCCGAAATCGAACAGCTCCTTACCACGGCACCAATTGCAGTGGACGAGTTGATCCGTCAGTCTGGGACCAGCGCGGCATCGGTGAAATTGGCGCTGCTTGAGCTGGAAATTGCGGGCCGGTTGACGCGCCACGCTGCGGGCAGGGTCAGTCTGGCAAGATAAATACCGCCGCCTTCGGTTTGAATCGACCCAGCCCCTAGCCACTTGACGAACCACGATCTACGGCGTCACCCTCGCGTACACGTACACGTAAGGATTTTCCGAACTTCCATGCAGCTAGTTATCGTCGAATCGCCTGCCAAGGCGAAGACCATCGAGAAATACCTCGGCAAGGACTTCAAGGTTCTCGCTTCCTACGGCCATGTCCGCGACCTGCCTCCAAAGGACGGCAGCGTGCGGCCGGACGAGGATTTCGCGATGGATTGGGAGGTCTACCGCGACAAGACATCCCGCATGAAGGAAATCACCGATGCGGCGAAGAAGGCCGACCGCCTGATCCTTGCGACCGACCCTGACCGGGAAGGCGAAGCGATTTCGTGGCATGTCCAGGAACTGCTGGCCAAGCGCAAGGCGCTGCCCAAGGTGGTTGACCGGGTCACTTTCAACGCGATCACCAAGGCCGCGGTGACCGAAGCGATGACGAGGCCGCGCGGGCTCGATACCGATCTGATCGACGCCTATCTGGCGCGCCGCGCGCTGGATTATTTGTTCGGCTTTACACTGTCCCCCGTGCTGTGGCGCAAGCTGCCTGGCGCGAAAAGCGCGGGCCGGGTGCAATCCGTTGCGCTGCGGATCATCGTTGACCGTGAACGTGAGATCGAAGCGTTCCGGGCTCAGGAATATTGGTCTGTAGTCGCCCGGATGGAGCAGGACGGGACTGAATTCGACGCCCGCCTGGTCAAGTTCGACGGCCAGAAGCTCGACAAACTGACCCTGGGCAACGAAGGCAGTGCGATGGCGGCAAAGGCCGCCGTCGAAAACGGCCGCTTCACTATCGAGGAGGTCGAAACCAAGCCGCAGAAAAGGCATCCTTCGCCGCCGTTCACCACCTCGACATTGCAGCAGGAGGCGAGCCGCAAGCTCGGCTATTCCGCCAGCCACACCATGCGTCTGGCGCAAAATCTGTACGAGGCCGGCGCGATTACCTATATGCGGACGGACGGCGTGCAGATGGATCACAGCGCCATTTCTGCCGCGCGGGTGGCGATTTCGAACCGCTACAACGGCCATTATCTGCCGGAAAAGCCTCGTCATTACGCCACCAAGGCGAAGAATGCCCAGGAAGCGCATGAGGCAATCCGGCCCACCAGCTTTACCCAGGACAGGGCCGGTTCGGGTGATGAGGCGAAGCTGTATTCGCTGATTTTCAAGCGGGCGATGGCCAGCCAGATGGCCTCCGCCAGTCTCGAGCGGACTACGGTCACCCTGCGGGATCCGACCGGCAGGCACGAATTGCGCGCCACCGGGCAAGTGGTGAAATTCCCCGGCTTCCTGGCGGTTTACGAAGAAAGTTTCGACGATACGGCGGATGACGAATCCGGCCTGCTACCGGTGATGCACAAGGGTGATAGCCCGATGAAGAAATCGGTCGCCGCCAACCAGCATTTCACCCAGCCGCCGCCGCGTTTTTCCGAAGCCAGCCTGGTCAAACGGCTGGAGGAACTGGGCATCGGCCGTCCGTCCACCTACGCCTCGACCATCCAGACCCTGCGTGACCGCGACTATGTGCGGATGGAGAAAAACCGTTTCTTTGCTGAGGAAAGTGGGCGATTGCTGACAGCATTTCTCGAACGGTTTTTCGATCGCTACGTGGCCTATGATTTCACCGCCGGGATGGAGGACGAGCTAGATGTCGTGTCCGATGGAAAGGCTGAATACAAGGCGGTTCTCGCCAATTTCTGGAAGGATTTCAAACCGAAATCCGACGAAGTAATGGAATTCAAACCGTCCGAAGTTTCCGAGAAACTGGACGAATTCCTGTCTGATTACCTGTTCCCCGCGAAGGAAGATGGCGGCGATCCGCGCCTGTGCCCCAAATGCGGTGAAGGGCGGCTGGCCCTGCGCGGCGGCAAATTCGGCGCCTTCATCGCGTGTTCGAATTACCCCGAATGCAAATTCACCCGCCGCTTTGCCCAGCCGGGCGGCGAGACGGATGAGGGCGGCGAAGACGAGTCGATGGGCAACGATCCCGTCACCGGCTTGCCCATCGAGCGAAAGACGGGCCGCTTCGGTGCCTATATCCAGCTTGGCGAGGGCAAGGACGCCAAGCGTGCCTCGATCCCCAAGGACCTTGACGATTTCGACCTGGAATGGGCACTGAAGCTGCTTGATCTGCCGCGCATTGTCGGGACACATCCCGAGACTGGCAAGGAAATCGAAGCAAACATAGGCCGTTATGGCCCGTACCTACGACACGATGGCAAATATGCCAAGCTGACCGGCACTCGTGATGTGTTCGATACCGGCATGAATGCGGCGGTCACGCTGCTGGCAGAAGCGGCAAACCGCAAGGGCGGCACGCGGGCCGCGGCGGAACCGATCAAGGTGCTGGGCAAGCATCCGACCAGCGACGCCGAAATGAAGGTGATGCCGGGGCGTTACGGCCCCTATGTCACCGACGGCACCAACAACGCGACCATCCCCAAGGATATCAAACCCGAAGATATTAACGACGAACAGGCAATCACCCTGATCGACGCCCGCATCGCCAAGGGGCCGCCGAAGAAAAAGGGGCGAAAGGCACCGGCGAAGAAGAAGGCAGCTCCGAAGAAAAAGCCGGCATCAAAAAAACTAGCAGCGAAGAAGAAGGCACCACCGAAGAAAGCTGCCGAATAGTGGCGAAGGAACATTTCGAACGCCACAAACAACCCTGGAACGCGGAGGAAGCCGGAAAACTCCGCCTCCTCGCCGGCAAGGGCCACGGCATCAAGGCCATTGCCAAGGCCCTTGGGCGAAGCGAAGAATCAACCAGAGATTTTGCCAAGAAGAACAAGGTGGCAATCGCGAAGAAGCGGTGAGTGAGGCGCGGTGCAATGCGCACATTTTTTCGTCATCCCAGCGAAAGCTGGGATCGCTGTGCGCTAGGTCGTACCTTGCCGTGAACGACCCCAACTTTCGCTGGGGTGACGGTCCAGGCGGCGGCGTCCGGCTCCACATGCGGGCCCGGCATCACCGCCCCCAATCGAGCCCGATTTCCTCGTAGATTTCCTTGTCGTCGGCCCATTTTTCGTCGACCTTGACGTGCAGGAACAGATGGACTTTCACGCCAAGTATCTTTGACAATTCCTCCCGTGCCGCTTCGCCGATGCTCTTGATCATCGAGCCGCCTTTGCCGAGTACGATGGATTTCTGGCTCTCGCGCCCGATCACGATCTTCTGGCGAACTTCGACGCTGCCATCTTTCCGCACCGTATAGCTTTCAGGCCGTACCGCGCTGTCATAGGGCAGTTCGTCATGCAGCTGTTTATACAGTTGTTCGCGGGTTATTTCGGCAGCCATCAGGCGTTCGCTGGCGTCCGAAACCTGATCTTCCGGATAATGCCATGGGCTCTCGGGCATCAGTCTCGCCAGATGAGCTTTCAATTCAGGCACCCCGTCCCCGGTATAGGCCGAGATAAAGAAGACTTCGTCGAACGCGACCTTGCCGGTCATTTCCTGCGCCAGTTCCAGCAGCGGTTCTTTCGCTGCCTTGTCAACTTTGTTGAGCGCCAGCAATTTGCGTTCCGGACGTTTCGCCAGTGTTTCCAGCAGGGGTTCCAGTTCGTGCCGCCGCTTTTTCAGCGGATCAACCACCAGCAAGATCGCATCAGCCTCGCTTGCGCCTTCCCATGCCGCGCTGACCATCGCGCGGTCGAGCCGGCGTTTGGGGGCGAAGATGCCCGGCGTGTCGACCAGAATGATTTGCGTTTCATCGGCCAGGGCCACGCCCATCAGCCGCGCACGGGTGGTCTGTGCCTTGGCACTGGTGATCGCGACTTTCTGGCCGACGAGCTGGTTCACCAGAGTCGATTTACCCGCGTTCGGCGCGCCGATTACGGCAACAACGCCGCATTTGGGCACGGATCTCGGTGCTTCGTTACTCATCCAAATCGCTCCATGAATAGCCGGGCCGCTTCGGTCTCCGCCTCTTGTTTGCTGCTTGCCGTGGCATCTGCCTCGCCGACATTCTTTACACTTACACGGACTGTGAATTCGGCCATGTGGTCAGGCCCGGACCGGTCGATGATCTCATATTCCGGCCCCTTGCGCCGGTTGCCCGCCGCCCATTCCTGCAACGCGCTTTTCGGGTGTTTCGAATTGCCCGCGCCGCCGGTAATCCGTGAATGCCAGATGGTCTGGATAAGATTGCTGGAGGCGTCATACCCCGCCTCCACGAAATTGGCACCCAGCAGGGCTTCCATCACGTCACCCAGAATATTGTCGCTGTTTGCCGCGCCATCATCGCGGGCCTGCTTGCCCAGATTGAGATGGTCCGCTGCGCCGATTTCACGCGCGATCGCTGCGCAGGTTGACCGGCTGACCAGGGCATTCAGTCGCTGTGCCAGCGCCCCTTCGGCCCCCTGACTGCGGTCATACAGCAGCGCTGCGATCGTCAGGCCCAGCACGCGGTCGCCGAGGAATTCAAGCCGCTGGTAATCACGCGCGTTGCCGGTGCTGCCATGCGTCAGCGCCTCGTGCCACAAATCCTCGTCCCTAACCGCAAATCCATTGGCCAGCAGCCACTCGCGCGCTTGTCCGGTCAATTCCGTCATAGCCCATTCCCGATGCGTTCGGCGCGCGCGGCGGTGAACCATGTCCATGGCAGCAACCACTGCGCGCTGCCATCGGTGGACCACATCATTACGCTGGCACGGGCGACCAGATTTGCTTCCGGCACGATCCCGACACCGCCCGCAGGTTCTGCGGCAAAGCGGCTGTCCTGCGAATTATCGCGATTGTCGCCCATTGCGAAGAACGTGCCTTCGGGCACCACGATGGGTCCGAAATTGTCTTGCGGGAAAGCCCCGAAATCGAGCACATTATAGGACACGCCATTGGGCAGCGTTTCGCGGTATTGCAGATATCCGCAGGCGGGCTGGCCGCCGGGCAGGGAAATTGCTTCGGAGAAAGCGTGACATTGCGTGTTGGGCGATTGCGGAATGATGAAATCCGCGATCCGCACCTTAGGCACTGGCTCCCCGTTCAGGATGATCTGGCCATCACGCATCGCCACCGTATCACCCGGCAGACCGATGGCGCGCTTGATGTAATCGCTGCCGTCGATCGGATGTTTGAAAATCACCACATCGCCGCGTTCCGGCCCCGCTGCAAAGATGCGCCCCGGCAGCAGCGGGAACGAATTCTTGCTGTAGCCATAGGGCCATTTCGCGGCGAGCAGCTGGTCACCATTGACCAGTCCTGGCATCATGCTCTCGCTGGGAATGTTGAAAGGCGAGAAGATGAAACTGCGGAAGATCACCACGATCAGCACCAGCTTCAGCAGGAAGACGAAAAAATTACCCTCGCCCTTGGCGGCTTCTTGCTTGCCTTCCGGCTGGACCTGCGTCTGATTCGCTGCCTGGCTGGCAGGGGCTGCGTCGGTCATGATTCTTTCTCGGCCTTCAGGGCAGTATAGCCCCGAAGGGCATCGTTTCGGGCGATATTCGATGCGCGAGTCCCAAAGACAGCGCGGAATTCGTATACGGGCGGGTGTGGAGGGTTCCAAATCATCGCCGCAGTCCCTACCCGCGTGGGGCAGGCCTAGGAAAGGATTTTCATGTGAATGATGCAGTTGCCGCGGTGTGGGCCAATCTGGAGGCGAGCCCGCGCCGAACCCTGACCGAGCTGTTTTCCGCCGGTGATCGGCTGGAATTGCTGTCCGGACGCCTCGAATGGGGCGAGGATCTGGATAGGGGCGGGATGCTATGCGACTGGTCGAAAACGCATCTCGATGCCCAATTGCTTAGCCAGTTCGAGGAATTGGCCGCCGCCGCCGGGTTTGACGCCAAACGCGAAGAATTGTTCGCGGGCGCAAAGATCAACAACACCGAAAACCGCGCCGCCGAACATACCGCGCAGCGCGGGATCGGGAACGAAGCCTCGGTCGAAGAAGCACAGGCGCTGCACCTGCGGATGAAAATGCTGGTCGAGGCGATCCATGAAGGCGCGCTGGGGCAGGTCAAGCACCTGATCCACATCGGTATCGGCGGATCTGCGCTTGGCCCCGCGCTGGCGGTGGACGCGCTGTCGCGCGATCTGGCGCTGGTCGATGTGCATATCGTTTCCAACATCGACGGGGTCGCGCTGGAGGCCGCCTTTGCCGCATGTGATCCAGCCGCCACCATGATCGCGGTGGCATCCAAGACATTCACCACCATCGAAACCATGGTCAATGCGGAAAGCGCGCTGAAATGGCTGCGTGATAACGGCGTGTCCGATCCGGGGGGGCGGGTGGTGGCGTTGACCGCCAATCCCGATGCAGCGGTCCAATGGGGCGTAGATGAAACGCGTGTTTTGCCATTCTCCGAAACTGTCGGTGGGCGGTACTCGCTGTGGTCCTCGATCGGATTTCCGGTGGCGGTTTCCGTGGGCTGGGACGATTTCGCGCAGATGCTGGCAGGTGCGGCAGCAGTGGACCGGCATTTCCGCGACACCGATGGCGCGGCCAATCTGCCGCTGCGCGCGGCCTTTGCTGATCAATATTACACCCAGCTCCGTGGGTGCCAGACCCGCGCCGTGTTCGCCTATGACGAGCGGCTGGGTCTGTTCCCCGACTATCTTCAGCAGTTGGAAATGGAGAGCAATGGCAAGTCGGTAACGGCGGAAGGCGAACCTGTAACCCGCCCGACCGCGCCGATCACCTGGGGCGGGGTGGGGACCGATGCCCAGCACGCGGTTTTCCAATTACTGCACCAGGGCACACATCTGATCCCGGTCGATTTCATCGCCAGCATTGCCCCGGGGGATGATCTGGACCCGGCGCATCACCGTATCCTACTGACCAACTGCTTCGCCCAGGGCGCAGCGCTGATGGCCGGGCAGGCGAGCGAGGATCCGGCGCGCAGTTTCGCCGGTGACCGGCCCAGCGCCACCTTCCTGTGCGACGATCTCGACGCCGCGACACTGGGCGCGCTGATCGCATTCCACGAACACCGCACATTTGCCAATGCCGTGCTGATGGGGATCAACCCGTTCGACCAGTTCGGCGTTGAACTGGGCAAGGCAATCGCGAAGAAGATCGAAGCCGGTGGTAACAAATTCGATGCCAGCACCGAAGCTCTGTTGGCTGCGGCGGGACTTTAGCTCTGCCGTCATCCCGGGGAAAGCCGGGATCGCTCGACGCGAGGTCCGACATGGATCGAACCGACCCCAGCTTTCGCTGGGGTGACGCAAAATTTGGAAGGTAGCTCAATGCCCGATTACGATTACGACCTCTTCACCATCGGTGCCGGTTCCGGCGGTGTGCGGGCTTCGCGCGTGGCCGCTGCGCATGGTGCAAAGGTGGCGGTGGCGGAGGAACATCAGGTCGGGGGAACCTGCGTCATTCGCGGCTGCGTGCCCAAGAAGATGCTGGTCTATGGCGCGCATTTTGCGGAAGATCTGGTCGATGCCAGAAACTTTGGCTGGGACATTGGCGAAACCAGTTTCGACTGGGTGCGCCTGCGCGATCATGTGCTGAAAGATGTCGCCCGGCTGAGCGGGCTATATACCGAAACACTCGAAAACCACGACGTCGAGATTTTCCACGAGCGGGCCGAGATCACGGGTGACCATGAAATCACGCTGGCCAGCGGCAAGGTAGTTACCGCCAGATATATCCTGATCTCCACAGGTGCGCGGCCTGCGCTGCTCGATTTTCCGGGCAGCGAACACGCCATCACCTCCAACGAGGCGTTTCATCTCGATGCATTGCCGAAGCGGGTGATCATCGCGGGCGGCGGTTACATTGCCAATGAATTTGCCGGAATTTTCAACGAATTCGGTAGCAAGGTCTGCATCGTCAATCGGTCGGATGTCCTGCTGCGCAGCTATGACGAAAGCTTGCGGGACCGGCTGCTGCAAATCAGCCTGACCAAGGGCATCGATTTCAAATTTCACACCAGTTTCCAATCGATCGAGAAGCAAGAGGACGGCACCTTGCTGGTCAAATTCGAGGGCTGCGATGATAAGGTGGTGGATCTGGTCATGTTTGCCACCGGGCGCGACCCGAATGTCGAGGGGCTGGGGCTGGATGCGGTCGGTGTCGAAACGGGCAGGAAGGGCGAGATCGTGGTCGATGAATATTCGAAAACCAATGTCGATTATATCTATGCGGTGGGCGATGTGACCAACCGCGTCCAGCTTACACCGGTCGCCATTCGTGAAGGGCAGGCATTCGCCGATACCGTGTTCAACAACGATCCCAAGACGGTCGATTACGATTGCATCCCCAGCGCGGTGTTCAGCCATCCACCGATCGCCGCGGTTGGCATGACCGAGAGCGAGGCGCGTAACAAGCTGGGGTCAATCAAGGTCTATCAATCGGATTTTCGGCCGATGAAAAATGTCGTCGCGGGCCGGAACGAACGCGGCCTGTACAAGATGATCTGCGATGCGGAGACCGGCAGGATCGTGGGCATCCACATGATCGGGCCAGAATCGGCTGAAATCATGCAGGGAGCCGCCGTGGCGGTAAAGGCCGGGCTGACCAAAGCCGATTTCGATGCGACCATGGCGATCCACCCGACGATGGCCGAAGAACTGGTGCTGTTAAAGTAAGTTGCCGCCTGCAACCGTTAGCTATAGTCTCCTGGAAAAGGGAGATTACATATGGCGGGCACGGTTTTGGTTACGGGCGGCACGGGGTACATCGCGGGCGAATTGATCAAGCAATTGCTGGCCCGCGACTGGACCGTCCACACTACCGTGCGCAGCAAGGCGAAAAGCGAAACGGCGCTGCATGAACGTTTCGGCCAGCCGGGCGACCGGTTGAAAGTGTTCGAAGCGGAGCTGATGTCCGATACGGGCTGGGCGGAGGCTAATGCGGGCTGCACTCATGTCACGCATGTCGCATCGCCGCTGTCCTCAAGGACCCCGAAGGACGAGAATGACATGATCGTCCCGGCCCGCGAAGGCACCTTACGCGCGCTGCGTTTTGCCAAGGCGGCAGGCGTCACGCGTTTCGTCCAGACCAGTTCCATCGCTGCGGTTGCTTACGGCCGCAAGGAGAAGGAATATACCGTTACCGAGGCAGACTGGACGAATCTGGATGATCCCGACGTTACGCCCTATGCCAAGTCGAAGACCATCGCCGAATGCGCCGCGCGCGAATGGGTGGCGGCGGAAGGAGGCGACCTCGAATTCGTCTCGGTCAATCCGGTGCTGGTACTGGGCCCGGTGGACAGCGGTGACTTCTCGCCGTCGGTCGAACCAGTCAAATTGCTCCTCGATGGATCGGTGCCGCGCGCGCCGGACATCGGGTTTGGCGTGGTCGATACGCGCGATGTTGCCGATCTGCATGTACGCTGCCTGGAACAGCCTGGCCTTGCCGGGGAGCGGTTCATTGCGGCGGGCAAGTTCATGAAGATGATCGACGTGGCCGATGCCCTGCGCGCCGGAATGGGGCCGTCGAACACGCGCAAGGTGCCGCGCAAGACCATGCCTGCATGGATGGCCAGCCTGTTCATGCTGATCAACCCGGGCTTCCGTTCCATGAAGAACGAGATCGGCAGGGTGCGCCATTCCGATGCCAGCCATGCGGAGAAAGTACTAGGCTGGAAAACCCGCCCGGTGGAAGATAGCATCGCCGATTGCGGCCGCAGTCTGATTGAACACGGCGTGGTGAAGGTCTGACGTTTATGCCTGCTAATGCATTCCTATGCATGACGATAGAAAACGCTATTCATACTGCACTTGACCCTTCGGTCAGGCCGTGGCTAGGCAAAGTCTCGCAATTCGAGGGACCTTGATGTCAGCCAATATCGCCGAACTGGAACGCCGCCGCGAAGCTGCCCAAATGGGCGGCGGGCAGAAGCGGATCGACGCGCAGCATGCCAAGGGCAAGCTGACCGCGCGCGAGCGGATCGACGTGCTGCTGGACGAAGACAGCTTTGAAGAGCTGGATATGTTTGTCGAACATGACTGCACCGATTTCGGGATGGCGGAGCAGAAAATTCCGGGTGACGGGGTGGTTACCGGCAGCGGCACGATCAATGGCCGGCTGGTCTATGTCTTCAGCCAGGATTTCACCGTGTTCGGCGGCAGCCTGTCGAAGCGCCATGCGGAGAAGATCTGCAAGGTGCTGGATAACGCCATGAAAGTAGGCGCGCCGGTGATCGGCATGAATGACAGCGGCGGCGCACGCATTCAGGAAGGCGTCGCCAGCCTGGGCGGTTATGCCGATGTGTTCCAGCGCAATGTGCTGGCCAGCGGCGTGGTGCCGCAGATCAGCCTGATCATGGGGCCATGCGCGGGCGGCGCGGTGTACTCGCCCGCGATGACCGATTTTATCTTCATGGTGAAGGACAGTTCCTACATGTTCGTCACTGGTCCTGACGTGGTCAAAACGGTGACCAATGAAGTAGTAACGCAGGAAGAACTGGGCGGCGCGGTAACCCATACGACCAAGACCAGCGTGGCCGATCTGGCGTTCGAGAACGATATCGAAACGCTTCTCGCGACGCGCAATTTCTTCGATTATCTGCCGCTGTCCAACCGTGAGAGCGTGCCCGAACGGCCGACCGATGATCCGTTTGACCGCGACGAAATGAGCCTCGACACGCTGATCCCGGACAACGCCAACCAGCCGTACGACATGCACGAAGTTCTCCGCAAGGTGCTGGACGAAGGCGATTTCTTCGAAATCCAGCCGGCCCATGCAGGCAACATCCTGTGCGGGTTCGGCCGCATCGAAGGCCGCAGCGTGGGCGTGGTCGCGAACCAGCCGATGGTGCTGGCGGGCTGCCTCGACATCAATTCCAGCAAGAAGGCCGCGCGCTTCGTGCGGTTCTGCGATGCGTTCGATATTCCGATCCTGACCTTCGTGGATGTCCCCGGCTTCCTGCCCGGCACTGCGCAGGAGCATAATGGGATCATCAAGCACGGCGCGAAACTGCTGTTCGCCTATGCCGAGGCGACCGTGCCCAAGATCACCGTGATCACCCGCAAGGCTTACGGCGGCGCGTATGACGTGATGGCGTCAAAGCATTTGCGCGGCGATTTGAACTACGCCTGGCCGACGGCAGAGATCGCGGTGATGGGCGCGAAAGGCGCGGTGGAAATCATCTTCCGGGGCAAGACTCCGGAGGAAATCGCCGAGCGGACCAAGGAATACGAAGACCGCTTCGCCAATCCCTTTGTCGCCGCCAGCCGCGGCTATATCGACAATGTAATCTACCCGCATTCGACCCGGAGGCGGATTGCGCTGGGCCTCCAGAAACTGCGCGGGAAGGTGCTGGAGAATCCGTGGAAAAAACATGACAACATTCCGCTGTGAGAACTGACATGAAACTAGGACGCCTCAACCACATCGGTGTCGCCACCCCGTCGATGGACGAAAGTCTCAAATTCTACCGCGAGGTGATGGGGGCTACGTCGATTGTCGAACCGTTTGAGCTGGCGGACCGGAACCTGCTGGTCGCGTTTGTCGATACTCCGACAGAGTCCGGCATGAACGGCACTCAGATCGAGCTGATCGAGCCGCTGCCGGGTGACACCGCGCTCACTGGTTTTCTCGCCAAGAACCCGCAGGGCGGGCAGCATCATTTGTGCTATGAAGTGCCTGATATCGATGCGGCGCGGGCGTGGTTCGAAGGGCAGGGCAAGCGCATCCTCGGCCCCACGCGGCCCGGTGCGCATGGGACGCCGATTTTCTTCGTGCATCCCAAGGATATGATGGGCCAGCTGACCGAGATTATGGAAACGCCGAAAGGTGGGCATTAGCTCGGCCATATAATTTGGCGTCATCCCAGCGAAAGCTGGGATCAGGTTGGGCTTGGCCGGACCTGATTGCCCGGTTGGGTTTGATTGGTAGCGATCCCAGCTTTCGCTGAGATGACATAAATGAGGGTTTTGGAGATTAAATGGCTTACGAACACATCCTGGTCGAAACGGCGGACGATGTCACCACGATCACCCTCAACCGACCCGACCGTTTGAACGCTTGCCCGCCTGACATGGCGGTGGAAATCCGCGATGTGCTGGCGGCTCCGGGCGGGGCGCGGGCGATCTTGATTACCGGCGCTGGCCGGGCGTTCTGTTCGGGCGCAGATTTGGCCGGGCGCGGCGACCAGTCGATTGGCGGCGGGCGCGGGGCTTACGATTCGCTTACCCACAGCTACAACCCGCTGATGATGGAATTCGCCCGCTGCCCGGTGCCGATTGTCACCGCGGTCAATGGCCCGGCGGCCGGGATCGGATGCTCCATCGCGCTGGCAAGCGATTTCGCCATCGCCGGCAAGAGCGCCTATTTTCTGCAGGCCTTCGTCAACATCGGCCTGGTTCCTGATGGCGGTGCCAGCTGGATGCTGCCGCGCTTGGTGGGCAAGGCCCGCGCCACAGAAATGATGCTGCTGGGCGAGAAAATTCCGGCCGACAAGGCGGCAGAATGGGGCCTGATCTACAAGTGTGTCGAGGATGCCGATTTGCTTGCCGAGGCACAGGCGTTGGCGCAGCGGCTGGCCAAGGGGCCGACCCTCGCATTGGGGGTAATGCGCCAGAACATCGCGAAGGCGCTGGAATTGGGCTATGCCGGGGCGCTGCACAATGAAGCGGAAGGCCAGTGGAAAGCCGGTGACAGCAAGGATGCCATCGAAGGCGCTGTGTCCTTCCTGCAAAAGCGCAAAGCCGAGTTCAAGGGCGAGTGACGTCCCGTCATCCCAGCGCAGGCTAGGATCACTCTAATGGTAGCGCAAGGTAGAAATCGATCCCAGCCTGCGCTGGGATGACGAATCAGGTTACAGGATATCAATGACTGAAAAACCGACTGTTTCCGATTGGAAAGCCCTCGCCGATAAGGAGGTCAAGGGCCGCGACCTGACGTGGAACACGCCGGAGGGGTTCCCGATTCGACCGCTGTACAATGCGGAAGATACGCCAGATCCCCAGAACGGACCGGGCCTGCCGGGCTTTGCCCCGTTCACCCGCGGGGTGAAGGCCACGATGTATGCCGGTCGGCCATGGACGATCCGGCAATATGCGGGTTATTCCACCGCAGAGGAAAGCAACGCCTTCTACCGCCGCAATCTGGCGGCGGGGCAGAAGGGCCTGTCGGTCGCCTTCGATCTGGCCACCCACCGCGGCTATGACAGCGATCACCCTCGCGTGGTCGGCGATGTCGGAAAGGCGGGCGTAGCGATCGATACGGTCGAGGATATGCAGATCCTGTTCGACCAGATCCCGCTCGATACGATGTCCGTTTCCATGACCATGAACGGTGCGGTGATCCCGATCCTGGCGTTCTACATCGTAGCGGCCGAAGAACAGGGCGTTGGGCCCGAGAAATTGTCGGGCACTATCCAGAACGACATCCTGAAGGAATTCATGGTCCGCAACACCTACATCTATCCGCCTGCGCCAAGCATGCGGATCGTGTCGGACATCATTACCTATACCAGCGCCCACATGCCGCAGTTCAATTCCATCTCGATCAGCGGCTATCACATGCACGAAGCCGGGGCGACTGCGGTGCAGGAACTCGCCTTCACCATTGCCGATGGCAAGGAATATGTGAAATCGGCGATGGCCACCGGGCTGGATATCGATGCCTTCGCCGGGCGGCTTTCGTTCTTCTTCGGCATCGGCATGAATTTTTTCATGGAGATCGCCAAGCTGCGCGCGGCGCGCACCCTGTGGTACAAGGTGATGGACGATCTGGGCGCGAAGTCCGAACGATCCAAGATGCTGCGCACGCATTGCCAGACCTCGGGTGTCAGCTTGCAGGAACAAGACCCCTATAACAACGTCATCCGCACCACGGTGGAAGCCATGGCCGCAACGCTCGGCGGCACCCAGTCGCTCCACACCAACGCGCTTGATGAAGCGATCGCGCTGCCGACCGATTTTAGCGCCCGCATCGCGCGCAACACGCAGCTGGTGCTGCAGGAAGAAACCGGCATCTGCAACGTGGTCGATCCTTTGGGCGGCAGCTATTATATCGAGGCGCTAACCGCGAAACTGGTCGAGGAAGCCGAAGCATTGATGGCCGAGGTGGACGCTGCCGGAGGCATGACCAAGGCGGTCGCTTCGGGAATGCCCAAGCAGCGGATTGAGGAAGCCGCCGCCGCAAAGCAGACCCGCGTCGACCGCGGCGAGGACGTAATCATCGGGGTAAACAAATACCGTCTTCGCACCGAAGATCATATGGACACGCTCGACATCGACAACCACGCGGTCCGCAAGGGCCAGATTGCGCGGCTCGAGAAGAACCGCGCAGGACGAAATGAGGCGGCGTGTCAGGCGGCGCTGAAGGCGTTGACCGAAGGCGCAAAGGGCGACGGTAATCTGCTCGCTCTCGCGGTGGACGCGGCGCGGCAGCGCGCTTCGCTCGGCGAGATATCCTCCGCGATGGAAGCGGTTTTCGGCCGCTATGACACCGTGCCGACCCCGGTGAAGGGCGTGTACAAGACGGCATACGAATTCGACCAACGCTGGGCGCAGGTGCTGGATGGGGTAAATGCGGTGGAGCGCCGCCTTGGCCGCAAGCCGAAGATCATGGTCGCCAAGATGGGCCAGGACGGGCATGACCGCGGCGCGAATGTGATCGCCAGCGCCTTCACCGATATGGGCTTCGAGGTGGTATCCGGGCCATTGTTCCAGACGCCGGAAGAAACCGCCGCGATGGCGCTGGAAAAGGACGTCGATGCAATCGGCGCCAGCAGTCTCGCCGCCGGGCACAAGACCCTGATCCCCGAACTGGTCCGCCTGCTGCGCGAGGCGGGCCGCGCCGATATCAAGGTTGTCGCTGGCGGCGTGATCCCGCCGCAAGATTACGATTTCCTCCGTGAGGCTGGGGTGCAGGGCATCTACGGCCCGGGCAGCAATGTGGTCGAATGTGGTGCGGATATGTTGCGCTTGCTTGGCCATAATATGCCGCCAGCCGGGGATGAGCTGGAGGCGGCGGGGTGATGAAACCCAAATTCGTCATTGCGAGGAGCCGCAGGCGACGCGGCAATCCATGGTGCAGACCCATGGATTGCTTCGCTACGCTCGCAATGACGATGGAGGGGGCAGAGTGAGTTTTTCGAATCGGCCAAGTCTCACGTTCGGCCAAAAACTTAGCTGCTTGGTCTATTTTTTTATCTCTTCCATTGTAGTTTTGTTCCTTGCGATAATGGCGGTGTTGGGAGACCGCGCTTCTGACAGCTGTATACCCAACTGGCAGCGCCTTATCCTCTGGCCAGGCTCGATGGTCGCAGCAATGATCGGTGGAGCCTTGCTTCTGAGATATTTCATGAGAGACAAAATTTGACCCAAATCCGCACCGACTGGACCCGCGACGAAATCGCCGTGCTGTTCGACCTCCCGTTCACTGAGCTGCTGTTCCAGGCCGCGTCCATCCACCGCGAAAACCATCCGGCGGATCAGGTGCAATTGTGCACCCTGCTCAGCATCAAGACCGGCGGTTGCCCGGAAGATTGCGGCTATTGCTCGCAATCGGTGAAGGCCGACAGCGGCGTGGAAGCCACCAAACTGATGGATGTGCAGGCAGTGCTGCAATCCGCTGCGCAGGCGAAGGACCACGGCAGCCAGCGGTTCTGCATGGGTGCCGCGTGGCGCAATCCCAAGGACCGGGACATGCCTGCGGTTGTCGAAATCGTGAAGGGCGTGCGTGGTATGGGTCTGGAGACCTGCATGACGCTGGGGATGCTGACGCCGAAACAGGCGGATATGCTGGCCGAGGCGGGGCTCGATTACTACAACCACAACATCGACAGCAGCCCTGAATATTACGAGCGGGTCATCACCACGCGGACAATGGACGAGCGGCTCGATACGCTGGCTAATGTCCGCGCTTCCGGCATCAACGTGTGCAGCGGCGGGATCGTGGGCATGGGCGAAACGCGCGCCGACCGGGTCGGTTTCATTCACACGCTTGCCACATTCCCGCAGCATCCCGAAAGCGTGCCGGTCAACGCGCTGGTGCCGGTCAAGGGCACCGTGCTGGGCGACATGCTGGCCGATACCCCGATGGCCAAGATCGACGATATCGAATTCGTTCGCACGGTCGCGGTGGCCCGCATCACCATGCCGCTGAGCATGGTTCGCCTCTCCGCCGGCCGCGAGTCCATGAGCGAGGCAACCCAGGCGCTGTGCTTCCTCGCCGGCGCGAACTCGATCTTCACCGGCGACAAATTGCTGACCGCGCCGAATGCTGGCGACGACAGCGACGCCGCGCTGTTCGTCAAGCTGGGGCTGACGGCGCTGGCGGGGGAGGAGCCGATGCGGGCTTGCAGAGTGGTTGAGGCGGCGGAGTGAGCGGCGACTGCCTCAACTGCGGCCATCCTATTGGCTACCATCACGGTGGAGTGCACCCCGAAATGTATTGCACTTGCGATAACTGCGACTGCGCCGGTTATCGCGACGACAAAATTGAGAGCCCTCAGACCGGGCCAGAAAATTCAGAAAAGGACGCCTGAGTGTTCAAAAAAATCCTCATCGCCAACCGGGGCGAGATCGCTTGCCGGGTCATCAAGACTGCGCGCCGTATGGGGATCGGCACCGTGGCGGTTTATTCCGATGCGGACGCGCGCGCGCCGTTTGTGAACATGGCGGATGAGGCGGTGCACATCGGGCCATCCGCCGCGTCGGAAAGCTATTTGGTGCCGGAAAAGATCATTGCGGCGTGCAAACAAACCGGGGCCGAGGCGGTCCATCCAGGCTACGGCTTCCTGTCCGAACGGACCAGCTTTGCCGAGGCTCTTGCGAGGGAAGGAATCGAATTCATCGGCCCGTCGGTGAACGCAATCGCGGCCATGGGCGACAAGATCGAGAGCAAGAAACTGGCGCTGGCAGCGGGTGTCAACGTAGTGCCGGGCTTTGTTGGCGAGATCGACGATACCGAGCACGCGGTGCGGATTTCGGAGGAAATCGGATACCCGGTGATGATGAAGGCCAGCGCGGGTGGGGGCGGCAAGGGCATGCGGCTGGCCTACAGCGAACAGGACGTGCGCGAAGGGTTCGAGGCAACCAAGCGCGAGGGACTGAACAGCTTTGGCGATGACCGCGTGTTTATCGAGAAATTCATTCTCAACCCGCGCCATATCGCAAACCAGATCCTGGGCGATAAGTACGGCAACATCATATATCTAACCGAGCGCGAATGCAGCATCCAGCGCCGCCACCAGACGGTGGTGGAGGAAGCGCCGTCACCCTTTGTCACGCCCAAAATGCGCAAGGCAATGGTCGAACAATGCGTCGCGCTGGCGGCGGCGGTTGGCTATTACAGCGCGGGCACGATCGAGCTGATTGTCAGCGGCGCGGACCCGAGTGGGGAGAGTTTCTACTTCCTGGAAATGAATGCACGCCTGCAGGTAGAACATCCGGTGACTGAGGCGATCACCGGGGTCGATCTGGTCGAACAGATGATCCGCGTGGCGGCGGGCGAAAAGCTGGAGATGACGCAGGACGATGTCATCATCGATGGCTGGGCGATCGAAAACCGCGTCTATGCCGAGGACCCCTATCGCGGGTTCCTGCCCAGCACCGGGCGGTTGGTGCATTACCAGCCGCCGGTCCAACCTTGGGTCGATGACGGTGCCGCAAATGGCCGGCGCGGGGTGGGCGGTATCCGCGTTGACGACGGCGTGTTCGAAGGCGGCGAGGTATCAATGTTCTACGACCCGATGATCGCCAAGCTAGTGACTTGGAGCGAAACGCGTAATGGAGCCGCTGATTTACAAGTGCAGGCGCTCGATGCGTTCCGGATCGAGGGGTTGGGGCACAATATCGACTTCCTCAGCGCGATCATGCAGCACCCACGTTTCCGCAGCGGCGATCTGACCACCGGTTTCATCGCCGAGGAATACCCTGACGGGTTCGAAGGCGCGGCCACATCGGACCACTTCAAGCGCAGCCTTGCGGCAATCGCGGGCGTGATTGCAACCGCCGATGCGGACCGCGCGCGGCGGATCGACCAGCGGCTGAACGGCCGCACGCCGCCGCCGGGTGACTGGGTGGTGACGCTGGACGGCATGGATTACGCGGTCAGCCTGGAAGAAGACGGGATTACCGTCGACGGCGTACAGATCGAACTGGGACTAGAATATACGCCGGGCGATGTGATGGTCGATGTCGAGGTCGATGACCCTTCGACAGGCTCAGGGCAGGCGGAGCCGCTGACCATCCAGTTGGCCCCCACCCGGACCGGCTATGCGATCACCACGCGCGGCGCGAAACATGTGCTGCGCATCCTGCCAGCTCATATCGCGCATCTGGCCAGCTATATGATCGAAAAGATCCCGCCCGATTTGAGCAAGTTCCTGATTTGCCCAATGCCCGGGCTGTTGATGAAACTGCACGTTGAAGTTGGTGAGGAAGTCCAGCCCGGACAGCCGCTCGCCACTGTGGAAGCGATGAAAATGGAAAACATCCTGCGCGCCGAAAAGGTTGGCGTGGTGCTGTCGATCAACGCCGCACAAGGCGACAGCCTGGCGGTGGATGCGGTTATTCTGGAGATGGAATAGGCAGCTAATTCGCGTCAGCAAAATCCATGGACATTATCGTATTGCCCTTGGCTATCCTGGCGATTTTAAAATGCCAACGGGTCAGGTAATTTTCGTGCTGACAGACATAGGTTAGCCGGATCATAAGGGAACCAAGATGGCTGCGTTCGGCAAGTTCACACTGCCGGATAGGACCATAGATCTCCGAGACAGTGGTAATCTGGCCAACGAGTATCGAAATCTGGGATTTCATGTTGCCGACGAGCGGATTGGCCTCGAAAGCTAAATCGACAGCTTCCTGAAATTTGCTCGCCTTCAGGTTGGAAATGACCGGGTCAACTGTTTGCGCAGCTACCGAATATTCCAATTCAGTTGGCAGGGCGACTATCTCTGGATCGGCAGCATAAGCCGAAGTCGTACAAACAGCCGCTGACAGAAAAAAAGTAGCGATCATGTGGCTAATTCGCATTTCAAAATCCCCCATCTACGATTGCAACCGCTGAGGTCCGATAGCGTGCTGCAGATCGATGTCTAGTGGTATCGCGTTGAATGTAAAGGCAATCCTTCAAGATTTTTGGTCAGCACTATCGCTGCAATTCTTCCCCCAGAAAATCTGCCACATCGCTGAGTGAGACATCCCGGTCGAGAAATGCTGCACCGATGCTGCGCAGCAAAATGAAGGGAAGAGTGCCTGCTTCCATCTTCTTGTCGTGCAGCATATGATCGGTCAGAGCCCGCGGGTTGCAGGTGATGCCCAGGCCTGAAATCTCTGCGCGCAGACCGGCGGCGCTGACGGCGGCGGCAATTCTGGCTGCATCGCTATGCGGCAACAATCCACGCCGCGCCGAATATCTGGCCGCCAGAACCATGCCCAGCGCGACCGCTTCCCCGTGCAGCAAGCGGTCCGAAAAACCGGTTTCCGCCTCCAGCGCATGGCCGAAGGTATGGCCAAGGTTGAGCAAGGCGCGCGCGCCGGTGGTCTCGCGCTCGTCCTCGGCCACGATCCGCGCCTTGGCCGCAACGCTG
>JBGSJO010000117.1:0-57645 GCA_041741895.1 Pontixanthobacter sp. | reverse complement strand
GAGCGGCGACTCAGCCTTGCCCGGCGCGGCATCCAGCATCTGTCAGGCCGTCGTCCGGTCGGCCCGAAGCGCCGGCCATGCCAGCCACGTCCCGACCGAATAGACAAGGCCGTAAACCAGCACGATGGCCGAGGACCAGATATCGAATTCGTACCGCGGATAGGGTGCCAGGGCCAAAGCCGGAAACAGCAATGCGCCGCGCAACAGGTAAATGGCCGCAATTGCGACCAGCCCGGTACGGAGCAAAGGAAGGCGGCGGATCAGCCCCGCGCCGGAAAAGGCAAACGCGGCCCAGACGGCCAGCAGCGCGATAATCGCGACGGTGATCCACACCAGCCCCGTCGCCCCGTGCTCGTAGTTTACGATCAGCGGCTCGGGCGCGCCGAAGAAGCGGAACCAGCGAGCTCCGAAGATAATGCAGCCCAGATGCAACAGCGCAGCTATAGCGCTCAACACACCGCCCGCGATCAGCCAGCGGGCACCTCGATTCACAAGGCGGTCTCGTAGTGCGCGGTCGTCTTCGCCGCGACTTCTTCTGCGCTCACGCCGGGAGCGAGTTCGATCAGGCGGAAGGGGCTGGCGTGGTCGGCGCGGTGGAATACGGCAAGGTCGGTTACGATCATGTCGACCACGTTCTGACCGGTCAGCGGCAGGGTGCAGTCCGGGATGAACTTGGGGCTGCCGTCCTTGGCGTTGTGTTCCATCACCACGATGATCTTCTTGACCCCCGCCACCAGGTCCATCGCGCCGCCCATGCCCTTGATCATCTTGCCCGGGATCATCCAGTTGGCGATGTCGCCACTCTCGCTAACTTCCATCGCGCCCAGCACGGTCAAGTCGATATGTCCGCCGCGGATCATGGCGAAGCTGGTCGCGCTATCGAAATAGGCACTGCTGGGCAATTCGCTGATTGTCTGCTTGCCAGCGTTGATCAGATCCGGGTCAACGTCCTCGTCATAGGGAAATGGCCCGATCCCCAGCATCCCGTTTTCTGATTGCAGCGTCACCTCGATCCCATCGGGGATGTGGTTCGCCACCAATGTGGGGATGCCGATGCCAAGATTGACGTAAAATCCGTCTTGCAGTTCGCGTGCGGCGCGCGCGGCCATTTCGTCGCGGGTCCAGGGCATGGTCTATTGTCCTTCAGTAATGCTCGGATCGAGCAGAGGGGGCGGGGTCAGGAACCATCCGGCGTTCAGCAGCGCCTCGATCGGATGGGCAGCGGAAGGGTCCATCAAATAATCGAACAGCTCGTCGAAATCGGATCTGGTATCACCGGCAATCGCGACCACACAATGCGTCTTCGACACATCGTGTCGGCGCGTCTGCTTGCGGTCATCAATATGGCGCATCAACAACAAGCCGTCGCTTCCGGCAGGATCAAGCCCGCTCACGCTCAGTCGGCTTCGCATGGCGTCTGCATCCAGCGGAGTTAGCGCAGAAAGCCAGAAAATGGTGATATCCCGGGACCGGAAATCGCGCAGCATCTGCGCAAGTTCAGGATCAGCCTTCACTGCCGCCGCCGGATTGAACAGCGCGTCGGCCGGATCGAGATCGAACACCACTGCCGGCGGCCGGATACTGCAATCGGACCGGTCCGGGGTCAGCGAGCCCGGTGCAGCCAGCAGGGCAGATTGCCGGAGATCTGAAACTGGATCTTTGTCTGCCTGCGCGGCAACATATTCAAACATGCCGGAAAACGTCCCACGACCAGGCATCGGGGGCGGCAATTCGTGCGCGACTTGCCCGCCCAATCTCACGCTGGTGGGTTTCGGGGCAGGTATCGCAATCAGAACATCGGTGCGTGCTGGCAAAGTTTCAGCATTCTGCGTTCCGGATTCAAGCCCGATTTTGTCCTTGCCCGCAAGCATGCCGCCTGCCGCGACCGGAATCAATGCAGCGACGCAGCCTGAAAACAGCAACGGAAACAGCAGTACCGCAGTAATTCTGGCAGCGCCCGTCATTGTCAATGGATCGGTCCGTTTCCCCGGTCGGGCATCATGCGGTTTCGCGTTCACGCACGGTGCGGAATTCGATCAGCTTGTCATAGGGTGCCCCCACGATCATCCGCTGCACATAAACCCCGGGCAGATGGATGCAATCGGGATCGAGGCTGCCTACCGGCACAATCTCTTCCACTTCGGCGACGCAAACCTTGCCGCAGGTAGCGGCCGGCAGGTTGAAATTGCGCGCTGTCTTGCGAAACACCAGATTGCCGGTTTCGTCTGCTTTCCACGCCTTGATAATCGCGAGGTCGGCGAAAATACCTTCTTCGAGGATATAATCCTCTCCCCGAAAGTTCTTCACTTCCTTGCCCTCTGCCACCTGCGTTCCCACACCGGTTTTGGTATAGAAACCGGGAATGCCTGCGCCGCCCGCCCGCATCCGTTCCGCCAGCGTACCCTGTGGGCAGAATTCGACTTCGAGTTCGCCGGACAGGAATTGCCGTTCGAATTCCTTGTTCTCGCCCACATAACTGGAGATCATCTTGCGGACCTGCCGCGTCCGGAGCAATTTTCCGATGCCTTCATTGTCGATCCCGGCATTGTTGCTGGCGAATGTCAGCCCCTTCACGCCGCTGTCGCGGATCGCGTCGAGCAGCCGGTCTGGAATCCCGCACAATCCGAATCCGCCCGATGCAATCAGGATATCATCACGCAGCAAACCGTCGAGGGCGGACTTGGCATCGGGGAAAAGTTTTTTCATGAGACCTCCAGTTGGATGGCAAATTTCTAGTGCGCCGCAGGCCGCATGTCACCCTGTTGCGGCAGGTACAGACGAATCTCCTGCATTTAATCATCATCATCCGGAGCAAGGCATGCTGATGAATGCGTAAAATATTTTGCGCGCTGCACAATAATCTAGTGTGCATCTGCGTTCAATCATGTCCGAATTAGGAAAATTCCATTATATCAAATTGAAATATAATCATAAATAACACTGTTGCGCGCGATGCATCATTCGATGAGTTTTTCGCACTTGCACAATAATGCGCTCTTGGACATAACGAGGGTGCCTTTTAGGCATCCTCTCCCAAAACTTTCAAAGCCCGGCTGGCAACAGCCGGGCTTTTTTTGCCTGTCGTGCATTCCCCGATGCACCTTCATTGCCACCTTAATCGCAATGGGTGTTTGCATCGCACCGTTCCGCTTCCTAGCTATGGTATCAAGAGGTTCGCCGGAATCTCTGGCACAAGAATTCAGGAGTAAGAATCCGATGGCTGAAGCTGATGCGGCAAGCGAAGTAACCACGGTCCGGCTTCAGGTGGCGGCTGCACGGCAGGAAGAAAGCGGCCAGGGCATTGCCCGGCTTCCGCGTTCGGCGTTCCAGGCGCTGGGCATTACCGAAGGCGACGTGGTCGAAATCACTGGCAAGCGAAGCACGCCGGCAATCGCCATGCCCGCCTATGACGAGGATCAGGCATTGCAGATCGTCCGGCTGGACGGCCTTCAGCGCGGCAATGCCGAAGTGGGTTCTGGCGAGCATGTGGTGATAATTGTTGCCCAATCGCGCCCGGCAACACGGGTGGTGTTTGCCCCCGCCCAGCGTGAAATGCGCCTGCAGGGACCAACCCAGGCGCTGAAGCGCAATTTCTTCCGCAAGCCGCTGGTGGCGGGCGATCTGGTGGCTACTACCGGACAGCAACCCGTGCAGAACATGCCGCCGGAAGTTCGGCGGATGTTCAGTACGCCTGCCTACGCCCTGACCCAGATCCGCTTGAGCGTGGTCTCCACCGCGCCCAAGGGCATCGTTCATATCGACGAGAATACCGAAGTCGAATTGCGCGCCGAATTCGAAGAACCGCGCGATGGGCGCGCCGTGGTCAATTACGATGATGTCGGCGGCATGGGCGATACGATCGAACAATTGCGCGAAATGGTCGAACTGCCGCTGCGCTATCCTGAATTGTTCACCCGTCTGGGTGTTGATCCGCCCAAGGGTGTCCTGCTGCATGGGCCCCCGGGGACCGGCAAGACCCGGCTGGCGCAGGCGGTCGCAAATGAAAGCGATGCCGAATTTTTCACCATCAACGGGCCGGAAATAATGGGCTCTGCCTATGGTGAGAGCGAAAAGAAGCTGCGCGATGTGTTCGAGGAAGCGACGCGCGTCGCTCCGGCGATCATCTTCATCGACGAGATCGATTCCATCGCACCGAAACGTACGCAGGTGCACGGAGAAGCGGAAAAGCGGCTCGTTGCGCAATTGCTGACATTGATGGACGGGTTGGAGGCACGCAGCAATTTGGTGGTCATTGCCGCCACCAACCGGCCCGACGCCATTGACGAGGCACTGCGACGGCCCGGCCGTTTCGACCGGGAGATCATCATCGGTGTGCCGGACGAGAAGGGCCGCCGCGAAATTCTGTCGATTCACACTCGCGGCATGCCGCTGGGCGATAAGGTCGATCTGGACGAGTTGGCGCGCGTCACCCACGGGTTTGTCGGCGCTGACATTGCGGCGCTGGCGCGTGAAGCTGCGATCGACGCGGTCCGCGGGATCATGCACAAGATCGATCTGGACGAACGGACGATCCCGCCAGAGGTGCTGGAGGAATTAAGCGTCACGAGGGAGGATTTCCTGTCCGCGCTGAAACGCATCCAACCATCGGCCATGCGTGAAGTCATGGTGCAGGTGCCCAATGTCGGATGGGATGATATTGGCGGGATCGACGAATCGATCGACAAGTTGAAGGAAGGTATCGAACTTCCCCTCAAGAACGCCGAAGCATTTCGCCGCTTGGGCATTCGCGCAGCCAAGGGCTTCCTGCTCTATGGCCCGCCGGGAACCGGCAAGACCTTGCTGGCCAAAGCGGTGGCCAAGGAGGCAGAGGCCAATTTCATTTCCATGAAAAGCTCCGACTTGCTATCGAAATGGTATGGTGAAAGCGAACAGCAAATCGCCAGAATGTTCGCGCGGGCGCGATCTGTGGCGCCCTGCGTGATATTTATTGATGAAATCGACAGCCTGGTTCCGGCCCGTGGTAGCGGGCAGGGCGAGCCGCAGGTTACCGGGCGAGTGGTCAACACCATTCTGGCCGAAATGGACGGGTTGGAGGAACTGCAATCGGTGGTGGTTATCGGCGCGACCAATCGTCCCAATCTGGTCGACCCTGCCCTGCTGCGTCCCGGACGGTTCGATGAACTGGTCTATGTCGGCACGCCGGATGCCAAGGGGCGGGAACAAATCCTGACCATCCACACCCGCAATATGCCGCTGGCTGATGATGTGAATTTGGCCGCGGCTGCCGCCAAGACCGAACGTTTCACCGGAGCGGATCTGGAAGATGTCGTGCGGCGCGCGGGCCTCAACGCCCTGCGGCGGGCAGGGGGTGAGGTGAAGGAGGTTACGGCAGAAGATTTCGCTGAGGCGCTCAAGGATTCGCGCGCGACAGTGACCGAGGTGATGGAAGACGAATACAAGAAGTTGCGCGGCGAATTGAAATCCCGCGCTGCCGAAGTCAATCCGATTGGTTTCTTATACGAAGGCCAGGTGGAGTCGATCCGGGATCGAAAGCACGATTAGCCAGTGCCAACCGGCTAATTGGCGGCGCGCAGGTTCGCTGTCTCGACTTCCAACCGGTGGCGGATCAGCGCGTCGGGCATCTCCTGACGCAGCCAGGCGATCATGTGTTCGCGCACTGCACAGCGCAAGGCAAACAGGTTGCTAATGGTCTGCGAACTGACCGCCAGCCGCAATTCGATGCTTTCCGGGTGTGCCTCGGTCATCAGCATGTCTGCTGTGCGTCCGTCCCAAAGTTCCTGACTTGTCACGAATCGTTCGAATTCCTCGCGGATCGGCCTGACATCGGTTGCCGGATCGAGATGCAGGTACACCGGCCCGGTCAATTTTTCGTTTTGACGCGACCAGTTCTCGAAACTTTGGTCAAGGAAGCTGGAAGTGGGCACCACCACCGCGCGTTCATCCCAGGTGCGTACAATGACAAAACTCATGCGGATTTCTTCCACCCGTCCGGTATGGCCTTCGACCACCACCAGATCGCCCAGTCTCAGCGGTTCGGTAATCGCCATCTGCAAACCGGCGATCAGGGACTTCAGGGCCGGCTGTGCGGCTGCGCCAATCGCCAGAGCAGCCAGGCCGGCAGACGCCATCAGGGTCACCCCGACTTCGCGGACTGCCGGGATGCTGAACAGCATTAGCCCGGTCGTGACTAGAACGATTGCGAAAGTTGCGGTGCGTGACAGGATGGAAATCCGCGTTCTGCGGCTTCGCGCTGCAACCGGATCGAAGGAAATTTCCGTTCGGTATTCCAGGGCATTGGCGAAAGCCTTGGCAATCGAAAAAGTTACCCAGCCTAGCAAAGCCGGGACGACAAAGCCCGAAACGGCGCTCCAGAACATGGCAATATCTTCGTCGCGAGCCGCGAGCAGGGAAATACCGATGGCGATGAATGACCATCTGAGCGGCCTGTGCAGCCGGTCAAACACCATCCCGTCTACCGGAGTGGACGACATCGTTGAAATGCGCCGGAGGATCGCAAACAACACGCGGTGCAATATCAGGGCAACCAGCAGGACAATCGTCAGGGCAACCGCGGATGCTGCCGCTTGCTCCCATGAAAATTCAATATTCTGCGGAAAATATTTGTCGAACATACAGGGCGCATTATTGCCTGGCTGCCGCAGTGGCAAGGCCGGCGTCCCTAGCCCTCTAGCGGAACTACGATCCGGACGTTGACCCCACCGGGCTCAAACTTCCGGTCGATTGTCCCGCGAAGCTGGCGCGCGGCGCTGTCCATCAACATGCTGCCGAAGCCCTGCCGTGCCGGATCGAGTTCGGTGATTTGGCAACCCTCGTCCCAATTGATGGTCAGATGGCCACCATCGATATCCCATCTTACGGTCAACAAGCCGCCGTTTGCCCATGCGCCATATTTCACCGCATTGGTCGTCAGTTCATGCAGAACCAGCCCCAGCGGTGTGACATGTTCGGCGGGGAGCAGGGTCTCCGGACCGGAAATCTCGGCCAGCACATGCTCTGACCGGTACGGTGCCAGGGTAGTTTCGATAAGATTGCCCAACGATGCCGGGGGCTGGTCTTGCGTGCCCTGGGTCACTTCATGTGCGGTCAGCAAGGCACGGATCCGGCTGCTGATCCGTTCGACCACGGGTTTTGCTTTCGGTTCGTCGCGCGCGCTCATGCTGACAATTGCCAGAATAACCGCGAACAGGTTTTTCACCCGGTGGTTCAGCTCGCGCGCCAGCAAATCGGCGCGGTCCCGCGCTTCGGCCAGCGCAGTGGATTGTTCCGCTCTAGCTTCGGCCTGCGCGGTCCGCGAAACCAGTCGGTAGCCAAGCAGGAGTGACAGCAGCAGCAGCGCCATCACACCGGTCAGCAGCGGCAGGACGCGCGCCTCGGCGCGCGCCGTGTCGCTTGCGGCCTGACCAAGCAAATCGCTCTCGATCTGTTCCATTTCTCTGATCGCGTGGCGCAAGCGGACCATCACTTCCTGCCCTTCGTCGCTCAAAACCTGGCGTCTTGCGTCGAGCAGGGCACCGCCGCGCACCAGGGCGACGCTCTCGTCCATTTCGGCGAACTTCGCCTGCGTCAGATTCTCGATCCGGTCGAGCAGTTGAAGCTGGCGGGCGGTGGCGTCCTCTTCCAGTGATTGGCGCAGGCGATCAAGCGCCGGTTGATATTGCGTGCGTGCCGTTTGAAATGGCTCGAGATATCTTTGATCGAGCGTGATGAGATAGCCGCGCTGGCCGGTTTCCGCATTCAGCGCGGCGTTGCCGACATTGCGCAATTCGACCAGAACCCGCGCAGTGTTGCCGGATTGCTCGCGCTGTGCCCGCTCGACTTCGATCGTCTGGAAAACCAGGAACAGGCCCGCCAGCATTGCTCCGCCGATCATGCTGAGCAATGCCAGATTGGTCCAGCGGGTGATATGTCTGCTGCCCAGGTTACGGGCCAAGTTGGCAGGAATGATTGTCAGTGTGCTGCTCCCCAGCTCGGCCCGCTGCCAATATCAATCCCCAGCGGAACCTCCAGATGAACGGCTGGCTGCGCAGCGCCAGCCATGACACTTTCGATCACCGGCTTTGCCGCATCGACATCGGCATGGGGCAATTCGAATACCAGTTCATCGTGTACCTGAAGCAGCATCCGGACATTGCCCAACCCGGCATTGGCCAGGGCGGGCAGCATCCGCGCCATAGCGCGCTTGATGATGTCAGCACTTGTCCCCTGGATTGGCGCATTGATGGCGGCACGTTCGCTGCCCTGGCGTTCGCCCGGGTTCTTCGAATTGATCCGCGGGAACCATGTCCTGCGGCCGAACAATGTCTCGGAATAACCGCGTTCGCGGACGCTTTCCAAGGTCGCCACGATATAGCGCTGGATACCGGGGAAGCGCTGGAAATAGGTATCGATCATTGCCTGGGCTTCATCGGCCTCCACACCCAAGCGGCCTGCCAGCCCCCAGCGCGAAATGCCGTAGAGTATGGCGAAATTGATCGTCTTGGCCTTGGCCCGCGTATCGCGGTCGACTGTGCCGAAGATTTCCTGGGCCGTGCGGGCATGAATATCCTGCCCCGCGGCAAAGGCTTCCTTCAGGGTCGGAACATCGGCCATATGCGCGGCCAGCCGCAATTCGATCTGGCTGTAATCGGCGGCGAGCAGCACGTTGCCCGGCTCTGCCACAAAACTTTCGCGGATCTGGCGCCCGATAGCGGTGCGGATGGGGATGTTCTGCAAATTGGGATCGGTGGAAGACAGCCGCCCGGTTTGTGCCCCGACCAGCGAATAGCTGGTATGCACCCGGCCCGTCCGGGGATTGATCGCTGCCTGCAGTGCGTCGGTATAGGTGGACTTCAGCTTCGATAGCTGGCGATATTCGAGCACCTTGTTTGCAATCGGCGCCCCCTGATCGGCGAGCTTTTCCAGGACCGCCTGATCGGTCGAATATTGGCCGGTCTTTCCCTTGCGTCCGCCCTTGTAGCCTAGGGTGTCGAACAGCACATCGCCCAATTGCTTGGGACTGCCGATGGTGAAGCCCCTGCCCGCCAGTTGGTGGATTTCACCCTCCAGCTTGCCGATTTCTTCGGCAAAGCCTTCGGACAATTTTGCCAGGCTGGGCCGGTCGACCTTGACGCCATCGCGCTCCATCCCGGCGACAACCTGGATCAGCGGACGGTCGACACGTTCGTAAACCCGCGTGCCGCCTTCGGTTGCCAGGCGCGGCTTGAGGTGCTGGTACAATCGCCAGGTAATGTCTGCGTCTTCGGCGGCATATTCGGTTGCCCGGTCCAGCGGCACTTCGCCGAAGGGTATGGCTTTCTTGCCCTTGCCGCACACTTCCTTGAAAGACAGGGGGGTGTGTCCAAGATGGCGCTGGGACAATTCATCCATCCCGTGACCCCCGCCGATCCCGTCGAGCGAGCGGCCCGCATCCAGATCGAAACTGATCACCATCGTATCTTCGATCGGCGAAACATGCGCGCCATACCGGGCGAGCACGTTGAGATCATATTTGATGTTCTGCCCGATCTTGATCACTGCATCGCTTTCCAGCAGCGGCTTCAGCGCGGCCAGCGCAGCGGCGCGGTCAATCTGCTGCGGTGTGTCGGATAATAGATCATGCCCGCCGTGGGCCAGCGGGATATAGCAGGCATCATTGGCGCCAAGACCAAGACTGATACCCACCAGATCTGCCTGCATCGCATCTAGTGCGCTGGTTTCGGTATCAACCGCAACGAGGCGCAGGGCCATCGCGCGGTCGATCCACTGGCGGAGCGTGTCCATGTCCTGCACGCAAACATAGGCGGTCCGGTCAACTGTGGGCATTTCTTGTATGGGTTGCCGATCACCTTGCGGTGCCGTGGATGCTGCGTTGGCCTGCTTGGCGGGGTTCAGGTCATTCGCACGGGCAGGGCTGCCGCCGCCCGCGTTCAAGCGGCGCAGCAGGCTGGAAAAGCCGTGCTTTGCGAGAAATGCAGCCAGCGGTTCGGAAGGAACCCCGTCCAGCTCGAAATCTTCCAGCGGTACCGGCAGGTCGCAATCTTCCTTCAATGTCACCAACACCCGGCTCAGCTCGGCCATTTCGCGCTGTTCGATCAGGCGTTCCTTCAGCTTCGATGCCTTCATGCCTTCGGCCGCATCCAAGGCGCCTGCCAGATCACCATGTTCCTGGATCAGCTTGGTCGCGGTTTTCGGGCCGACACCGTACACGCCGGGGATGTTGTCCACTGAATCGCCCATCAGCGCCAGGACATCGCCGACCTTGGCGGGCGGGACACCGAATTTTTCTGTCACCTCAGGGCTGCCGATCCGGGCGTTTTTCATTGTATCGAGCATGTCGATCGTACCGGTGCTGCCTTCGCCTTCGCCCACTAATTGCATCAAATCCTTGTCCGATGAAACGATTGTCACGTCCCATCCGCGCCCGGCAGCGGCACGGGCATAAGAAGCGATCAGATCATCGGCTTCCAGCCCCTGTTCCTCGATACAGGGCAGGCTGAAAGCGCGGGTGGCATCCCGGATCAGGGGGAATTGCGGGATCAGATCTTCGGGCGGCGGCGGGCGGTTCGCCTTGTATTGCGGATAGATGTCATTGCGGAAGGAATGGCTCGATTTATCCAGAATGACTGCCAGATGGGTTGGGCCGACGGCCTTGTCCAAATCTGTTGCGAGCTTCCACAGCATTGTAGTGTAACCGTAAACCGCGCCGACCGGGGTTCCTTGGGGGTCGGTGAGCGGCGGCAGGCGGTGATATGCGCGGAAAATATAGGCGGACCCATCGACCAGATAGAGATGCTTTTTTTCGGACATGGTGCCGCTGGTAGCAGCGGAATCGGGCAAGGTCAGCCTGCATTATCACATCTCCAACAGGCTTATCTGCACAATTCATGGCGAGGTTTTCCACAGCCTGTGATTTGAAATATGGCGGATTCAAGCCAATCTAGGCGAAATTGAGGCAGAAAAGTGGCCAAAACAAGTGAATCCGCTTGCGCCGTCACATTATCGCCATTATTCAGCACCCAGAAGTCACCACATGGTTGACCTCCCGTATGACCCCGATGGGGCATGCGATAACCACTCGCTGTTTAAGGATTTTTAACATGCGTAAGTTCGTTCTTGCTGCCGCAGCTGCCGGCGCTGCTCTTTCCCTCGTTGCTTGTTCGGAAGCTGCTCCTGAAGCAGAAACCGATACCGCAATGGCCGATGCTGAAGCAAATATGGAAGCTGCCACTGAAGCAGTTGACGAAGCTGCCGATGCGACTGTTGAAGCTGCTGACGCGACTGCGGACGCTGCTGCTGCAACCGCAGAAGAAGCAGTGGCTGAAGAAGCTCCTGCTGCTGAGTAATCTTCGGATTACCAGTCTCGGATAAGGAAATATAATATGCGTAAATTCGTACTTGCTGCCGCTGCCGCTGGCGCTGCTCTGACCCTCGCCGCTTGCTCGGAAGGCACTCAGGAAACGACCGAAGCAGCTGCTGATTCGGCCATGGCCGATGCAGAAGCAAACGTTGAAGCTGCTGGCGGTGCCGTTGAAGAAGCTGCAACAGACGTTGCTGCTGCTGCAGACGAAACTGCTGCAGACGCTGAGTCCGCTGTGCAGAACGAAACCGAAGAAGAAGCTCAGGCTGACTGATCTTCGAACCTCGTTCGAAAACAAATTGGGCGGTACCGCAAGGTGCCGCCCTTTTTGATTCGCGAATGTGAATTATCGAACCGATCCGAAACGATCAGCGATTAACCGCCATTATAGGTTGCGTTCGCCCAGTTCTGCTTGGCCGAAGCGGCGTAACCATCATATAGTGCGCGGGCAATTTCGGCGATCCGTGCCTCACGCGCAAGGCGTGATCCCTGGCCGGTCACATAGATGGCCACTGCGATTGCCCGCCCGTCCGGCGCCTGGATGATTCCGATATCGCTGGACGTGTTGTTGAGCGATCCGGTCTTGTGGGCAACTTGTGCCGATGCGGGCAGCAATGCCGGGATGCGCCGCGTTCCCGTGCGGCACCTTTCCATTGCACCCAGAATGACCCTGCGGCTCGAAGCGGACAGAAACTTGCCCTGGTAAAGGCCGGACAGCAGATCGATCATGGCTTGCGGGGAGGCGCTGTCACGTTCGTCAATATGCGCAGCGGGATCGAATTCCCCGTCATCGCGCACCAATGTGGCAATGTCGCGGTCGAGCCTGAATTCGCGGATACCGGAGCGCCGCGCCCAGTCATTGACCGCCTTGGGCCCTCCGACCACTGCAAGCAGTGCATCGGTCGCAGAGTTGCTGCTGCGCGTGATCATCAGCTCGATCAGTTCCGACGCTGGCAGATATGCACCGCGCTTTACCGGTGCCACGCTGCTGGAAAATTTCACCGAACGGACCGGGATCAGCAGTGGAAATTCACTCGAAAGCGACCAGCGCCCTTGCTCCACGCCTTCCAGGAAAGTGGCCGCAATGGCGATCTTGCTGGTGCTGGCCATCGGGAATCGCTGGTCACCCAGAATCGATACCTGCGCTCCGGTAGAAAGGTCCACAGCAGCCACACCAATGCGGCCCTTGTCGCCATTGGCCAGCATCGCGACCTTGCGTTCCAGACTGTTCTCATAGGCTGCGGAGAAATCTTGCGGCGCACGTTGCTGGGTGCCCAGGGTGCTGTCGAAAGCTGCCTCGAAATTGGCGCCTTGCGCGATTGCTGCACCAGCAGGCACCAGTCCCATTCCCGCAAGAATGACTGCAGCTCCGATTGTTTTGAAAAGTCCCGGTTTGAAGATCATGCCAGTAAAGTTACCCCAAGCAAGGTGAGTAATTCATTAATGACCGCGGGAATCCTTCAGGCAAGGCAAAAATGATGAAAAGTGTCGCAGCCGCGACCAAATATGCCGTCAAGCATTGGCGATCGCTTTCTCGATCCGGTCGGTTGGCTCACCTGAAAGGGTCTTGTCGATCTCTCCGACCAGGCGGCCTTTCAATTCGGTATGATAGTGCCGCCGCATTTCACCCAGAGTCTTTGGGTCTGCGATGATCGCAATGTGTTCGAATTCGCCGGCAATTGCTTTTCCGTTGAGCCAAGCAGCTGCAGCGGCACCAAAGGCCAGTTCGTTCAAATCGGTATTGCCGGTCTTTTGCCCCCCATCATCCTGATGGCGCACCCCGGCGCTGAAGTTGGTTGGATCCAGATCGGGCTTGGTGATTTTTTGCAGTGATGGCGCGAATGGCTGGCCAATGTTTTGCATCAATGTGAAATTTTCGCCATCGACGATAGCGACATAGGCATTGTGCGGAAGTTTCATGAATTTTTCTCCTGTTTTACATCCAACGACCGAGATGGATATTTGTTGCAGGCATTTGAAGCACAGGTAGTAAGCGCGCATGAAAAGCAATTGGACAATAGGTATTATCGGCGGCTCCGGCCTCTATCAGATGGGCTCGCTGGAAGATGCGCAATGGATCAAGGTGGAGACGCCGTGGGGAGATCCGTCTGACGAGATTTTGTGCGGCCGGATCGGGCAGGTCAATGTCCGTTTCCTTCCGCGCCATGGCCGCGGCCACCGGATTGCGCCATCCGAAGTAAATGCGCGGGCCAATATCGACGCCCTGAAGCGGACCGGCTGCACCGACATCCTGGCAATCTCCTCGGTCGGATCACTGAAGGAGGAATTGCCGCCGGGCCATTTCGTGGTAGTGGATCAATTCATCGACCGGACCCAGAACCGCCCATCGAGTTTCTTCGGCAACGGCCTGGTTGCCCATGTATCCATGGCCGAGCCGGTGTGTGACCGGTTATCCGGTTACGCGGCCAAGGCGATCAGGAAAGCGGGCGGCAAAATGACGCGGGGCGGAACTTATCTGGCGATGGAAGGGCCGCAATTTTCTACTCGCGCCGAAAGCAATCTATACCGATCCTGGGGCGCCGATGTGATCGGCATGACCGCAATGCCGGAAGCGAAACTGGCCCGGGAGGCCGAGCTACCCTACGCATTGATTGGAATGGTGACGGATTATGATTGCTGGCGCGAAGACGCAGCTTTCGTGGAAGTCAGCGCGGTTATCAAGCAGATGACCGCGAATGGCGAAATTGCACGCAAGGCGGCCGAAGCGTTTATCGCCGGGTTGCCGGACAAGCGCAGCGCGTCGCCACTCGATACGGTGCTCGATCATGCCGTGATCACCGCCGGGGATGCGCGCGATCCGGCAATGATGGCGAAACTGAATGCGGTTGCCCGCCGGGTGCTATGACGCGGGATTTTTAGCCAATATCGCGCAGAAAGGCTGCCGCGCTGCCAGACAGGTCCGATATCTGGGTAGGCCAATCCGGCAGCGGAGAAGATGCCCAAGGGCTGGAATGGCCCTTTCTGGCCCGTTCAAGCCATTCCTTCGACCAAGCGAACAATGTCACCGACGGATGACTTCACCGGTCTTGACAGATTGCCGGTCTTGAGTGCGTTTGTGCAAACGTAAAATCACGAGAACGGGGTCGCTCTACCATGAACACAACCACTAATTGTTCGCGCAAAATTCTGCGGCATTCACTTATAGCTGTCTTGCTGTCCTCAGCTTCAATCGCGGCGGCCCAGGATGCCCGGATCGTTCAGCCCGGCGCTCCGGGTCAAGTGACACGGCAAATCAGCGCGGATCAGGCTGTGGCGCTGGCCAACAGCAGTTACTCGCCAGCAGATGTCATGTTCATGCAGCACATGATCGTTCACCACCGGCAAGCGGTGGAAATGGCGGCGTTGGTGGGAAACCGGACCAATCGCGAAGAAGTGGTGGCTCTGGCAGGCAGGATCGACGCATCGCAAGCGGACGAAATGGAATTCATGACCAAATGGCTGGCTGATCGCGGTCAGCCGGCCGAAATGGCCATGATGAACCATTCAGGCCATGCAAGTCACGAAATGAAGCCCATGATGGGCATGGCTTCGCCAGTAGATATGCAGCGCCTGGCGGCTACAAAGGGTGGGGATTTCGACCGGTTGTTCCTGCAATTGATGATCACCCACCATGAAGGTGCGGTGAAGATGGTCAAGGAACTCCTGACGCAGCCCGGTTCCGCCTATGACCCCGTGATGTTCGAATTTACCAATGATGTAGACACCGACCAGACGGCAGAGATCGAGCGGATGAATGCGCTGCTGGCCAGCCTCTCAAGCGATCCGCGCGCAACCCTGACTGCCGGATTCCGCGATGCCGGTCAGGCGATCAGCGGTTTGCGCCTGTTGGCAGCACTACCAAAACCTGCAGGTTTCTTCGATCCGAAAAACCCTGCCGACCTGGCCCCACCAAAGCCCAAGAAGGCAGCCGTGGATGGCGATCCGGAACCGGCAAAGGCGGATGTCGCCGACACAGCTGGCCCGATGCGCGGCAAGGACGAGGACAAGACCCAATTCAGCGAACGATCTCCGCTGCTCGATTTCGCCAATACCGACATGGCGTTTTCCGGCGACAGGTTGGTGGTCGGCAATTATCACGGCTTCAATATCTACCAGCTGGCCAGGGACGGCATGCCCAATTTGGTCAGTTCGGTGGTGTGCCCCGGCGGGCAGGGCGATGTGTCGGTGGTCGGTGATCTGCTGATCATGTCGGTCGAGCAGACCCGCGGCCGGGTTGACTGCGGATTGCAGGGCGTGACCGGGGATGTCAGCGCAGAGCGATTCCGCGGCCTCCGGATTTTCGACATCAGCGATCTTGCTCGCCCGGTCCAGGTTGGCCAGGTGCAAACCTGCCGCGGGTCGCACACCCACTCGGTGGTGTCGCAGGACGAAACATCGATCGTGGTCTATAATTCCGGCACCAGCCGCGTTCGTGACGAGGAAGAGTTGGCAGGCTGTATCGGCGAAGTGCCAGGCGACAACCGGACCGCCCTGTTCCGCATTGACGTGATCGAAATTCCGATCGCCAATCCGGCGGCGGCGAAGATTGTCGATAGCCCGACAGTGTTTGCAGATCCGGCAACGGGCCGGCTGGCCGGTTTATGGCAGGGCGGCGATCACGGCGATGATACGCAGGATACAAGGCGCACCGATCAGTGCCATGATATTACCGTGTTCCCCACCCTCAAGATCGCGGCCGGAGCCTGTTCGGGTAACGGTATCATCTTCGATATTGCCAACCCCCTGAAACCCAAGCGGATCGATGAAGTGGTTGATAAGGGCTTTGCCTATTGGCATTCCGCCACCTTCAACAACGATGGCACCAAAGTGGTGTTTACCGATGAATGGGGCGGCGGGGGGCGCCCGCGGTGCCGGGCATCGGACCCGCGCAATTGGGGCGCCGATGCGATTTACGATATCAAGGATGGCAAGCTGGCCTTCCGCAGCCTGTATAAATTGCCCGCTCCGCAATCGGACAAGGAAAATTGCGTCGCGCATAACGGCTCGATTATTCCGGTGCCAGGCCGCGATATATTTCTGCAGGCATGGTATCAGGGGGGCATCTCCATCATGGATTTCACCGACAGCGCCAATCCGGTTGAAATCGCCTATTTCGACCGCGGACCGATCAGTGACGAACAGATGGTCCTGGGCGGATATTGGTCCGCCTATTGGTACAAGGGCCGGATCTACGCGAGCGAGATCACCCGGGGGCTGGATGTCTTTGCGCTGGAGCCAGGTGAATTCCTGAGCGCGGAGGAAATCACTGCGGCAGAAGCGGCCGATCAAGGCGGCGTGTTCAATCCGCAGACACAAACTCCGGTCACCTGGCCTGCCGGGATTCTTGCGAAATAGAAGCCGGCAGATTGCGGCGTTGATCTGGTAAAAAGGCGTAGGCCCGGCGGCCATATCCACCGGGCCTACGCGCCGACCACACTGTTTGGGTGGGTCAGTTCGCCTGAACCCGCGCGATCCATTGATCGACCCGCATTTCGAGCAGGTTGAGCGGCACCGATCCTCCGCCCAGAATCGTATCATGGAAGCCGCGAATATCAAATTTGTCGCCCAGCTGTGTCTCGGCCCTGGCGCGCAGTTCGAGAATCTTGAGCATGCCGATCTTATACGCGGTCGCCTGCCCCGGCATAACGATGTAGCGGCGGACTTCGGATTTTACCGCTGCTTCCGGAATGGGCGAGTTGGCGAGGAAATAATCGACGGCCTGCTGTTCGCTCCAGCCTTTGGAATGAATCCCGGTATCAACCACCAGCCGGATTGCCCGCCACATCTCCGTCGTCAGCCGCCCGAAGTCGGAATAGGGATCGGCATAAGCGCCCATCTCCTTGGCAAGCAGTTCGGAATAGAGGCCCCAGCCTTCCCCGAAGGCGGAAAGATAGAACCCTTGCGATCGAAATTTGGGAATCCCGGTCAGTTCCTGCGCGATCGATAGCTGCATGTGATGGCCCGGATTGCCTTCATGATAGGCGATTACTTCCAGCGACGGGATAGCCATCGCGCGCATATCGGACAGATGTGCGTAATAAATGCCCGGGCGGGAACCATCTGGCGTGCCGGTGCGGTAATGCTGGGCGGCGCCGTCTTGTTCGCGGAACGGTTCGACCCGGCGGACTTCCAAGGGGGCCTTGGGCAAAATGCCGAAATAGGCGGGCAGGCGGGTCTTGATAAATGCCAGATGTTTTTCGGCCGCGTCGATATAATCCTGCGCGCCCTGATCATCGTCGGAGAAATAGAACTGGTCGTCCTCTCGCATGAAGGTGAAGAAAGTCTGCAGATCACCGCCAAACCCGACTTGATCCTTGATCGTTTCCATTTCACCGCGAATGCGGGCGACTTCCGACAAGCCGATATCGTGGATTTCTTGGGCTGTCAGATCGGTGGTGGTCATGGCATTGAGGCGGTAATTATAGAACTGCGTCCCATTATCCAGGGCGCTTGCACCGCGTGCATCGGCATCGGCATTGGGGCGGTCCTGGATGAACCATTCAACTAGCCGGGCGTAGGCAGGGGCCATCTGTTCGGTCAGGGCAATGCGGGCGTTTTCGCGCAGTTCGTCAGCGCGATCCTCGGTGATCGTACCGTCCGCCACCAGCCTGGCCAAATGGCCTTCGCTGGCAATCCATAAGGCGGAAGGTTCACCATCATCGAACGGTGCACCGCTGGTAATCTTCTGCGATTCCGCAATTACCGCATCGTAGGAAAACTGCGGCGGACGGGTGCCTGCCTCCGCATTGGTCTTTGCCCGTTCCAGAGCTTGATCGATGGCCCTGCCGATCCCGCCGATCCGCGCAATAAAGGCGGTCATGTCGCTGTCGCTATCGACGAAGTGCTGGCCGATCAGGAAACTGGGCAGCGATGTATGCGTGCCGTTCATCTGATGCAGGATGTATTCCTGACTGCGGAATTTTGCTGCAGCCTCGGCTTGCGCTGTGCGAAATTGCCACATGTCCCAGGACAGCTTGGCATTGTCGGACAGCGCATTGTAATCGAAAGCGGCTTCCATTTCGGCGGTCGCTGCCTGCCACCATTCGAGCTGTTTCTGCTCCGCGTCAACGCTCAGATCGTCGATCTTGTCATAGTCGGTCTTGATGCCGAGCGCGGTTTGCCGCAGCGGGCTGAAGGCCAGTTCTTCCTCGAACTTGCGGTCGAACCAGATGTTGATGCATTCGCTCTGGGTCTGGGTGCATTCGATGGCGGCTACCGGTTGCGCCATTGCCTGCCCGCCGTTCATTGCGGCAGATGCCAATAAGATGGCAATCAGTGTCTTCATGATGTTCGGTTTCCTGTTCCGTTTTACCTGATCACTGATCAGAGACATGCGCCAACCCGAAGCGAAATAAAAGGCCCGGCGGATCGCTCCGCCGGGCCTTTGTCTGTTTGGTGCTCTGAAGAGCAGGAAGCTTAGAAGCCGCCCATTCCGCCCATGCCGCCCATTCCGCCCATATCGGGCATGCCGCCGCCGGAAGCTTTGTCTTCCGGTGCGTCGGAGATGGCGGCTTCGGTGGTGATCAACAGACCAGCGACCGAGGCTGCATCCTGCAGGGCGATACGAACAACCTTGGTTGGATCGATCACGCCTGCCTTGACCAGGTTTTCGTAGGTATCGGTAGCCGCGTTGAAGCCCATGGTTTCATCGCCTTCACGCAGCAAATTGCCACTGATGACGGCGCCGTCATGGCCGGCGTTTTCGGCAATCTGGCGGATCGGCGAAAGGATCGCCTTGCGCACGATGTCGATACCGCGGGTCTGGTCATCATTCGCGCCCTTCAGGCCTTCGAGAGCCTTGGTGGCATAAAGCAGCGCAGTACCGCCGCCGGGGACGATGCCTTCTTCGACAGCTGCGCGGGTTGCGTGCAGCGCATCGTCGACGCGGTCCTTGCGTTCCTTCACTTCGACTTCCGAAGCGCCGCCGACCTTGATCACGGCCACGCCGCCAGCAAGCTTGGCCAGACGTTCCTGCAGCTTTTCCTTGTCGTAATCGCTGGTGGTCGATTCAATCTGCGCCTTGATCTCGCCCACGCGCGCCTTGATGTCTTCGGCCGAACCGGCACCATCGACGATGGTGGTGTTGTCCTTGTCGATCGAAACGCGCTTGGCTTCGCCGAGCATACTCAGGGTCACGGTTTCCAGCTTGATGCCGAGGTCTTCGGAAATCATCTCGCCCTTGGTCAGGATTGCGATATCCTGCAACATGGCTTTACGGCGATCGCCGAAACCAGGTGCTTTCACTGCCGCAATCTTGAGGCCGCCGCGAAGTTTGTTGACCACCAGGGTGGCCAGCGCTTCGCCTTCGATATCTTCGGCAATGATTAGCAGCGGACGGCCGCTCTGGACCACGGCTTCGAGGATCGGCAGCATCGCCTGCAGGTTCGAAAGCTTCTTTTCGTGAATGAGAACATAAGGGTTCTCAAGCTCGACCGTCATCTTGTCGGGGTTGGTGATAAAGTAGGGCGATAGATAGCCGCGGTCGAACTGCATGCCTTCGACGACATCGAGTTCGAATTCGAGGCCCTTGGCCTCCTCGACGGTGATTACGCCTTCCTTGCCGACCTTTTCCATGGCTTCGGCGATCTTTTCGCCGACTTCACGGTCGCCGTTGGCGGAAATGATCCCGACCTGGGCAATTTCGGACGAACCGGCCACGTCCTTCGAACGGGCAACCAGGTTTTCGACAACCTTGGACACGGCGAGATCGATGCCGCGCTTGAGGTCCATCGGGTTCATGCCTGCTGCGACCGACTTCATGCCTTCACGCACGATGGCCTGGCCCAGCACGGTTGCAGTAGTAGTGCCGTCACCGGCGAGGTCGTTGGTCTTCGACGCAACTTCCTTGAGCATTTGCGCGCCCATATTCTCGAACTTGTCCTTCAGTTCGATTTCCTTGGCGACGGTAACGCCGTCCTTGGTGATGCGCGGTGCGCCGTAGCTCTTGTCGATAACTACGTTGCGGCCCTTGGGGCCGAGCGTCACTTTTACTGCGTTGGCGAGGATGTCCACGCCGCGCAGAATGCCTTCGCGTGCGTCACGCGAGAACTTTACGTCCTTGGCTGCCATGATAAAATTCCTTTGATTGGGTTGGATGAGGGTAGCGCAGGGTCAGTCGGCTCAGCCGATGATCCCCATGATATCGCTTTCCTTCATGATCAGCAGATCTTCGCCGTCGAGCTTAACCTCGGTGCCGGACCATTTGCCGAACAACACGCGGTCGCCAGCCTTGACGTCGAGCGGAGTGATCTTGCCATCTTCGGCCTTGGTGCCGCTGCCGACGGAGACGATTTCGCCTTCGCTGGGCTTTTCCTTGGCGCTATCGGGGATTATGATGCCGCCAGCGGTCTTTTCCTCGGCTTCAATCCGACGAACCAGAACGCGGTCGTGCAGGGGGCGAAATGCCATAACTTTGACCTCTTCTTTCAAGATGAGTAAATTTGCGTTTTGGCACTCCCGGCATGAGAGTGCCAACGAGAGGGCATATGTGGATGCGGCCCCTGCGAGTCAACGGGTCAGGCCGAAGATTTTTTCAGTGCGGGCTGGCGGGCCCTGATGCCTACCCTTGAAGTCTATGTCCGGAAGGGAAGCAGCCTCAGGTCTTCCCGACGCGCCCAGCGCCAGGTCAGCAGGATGGATGCAACAAGCAGGCCGGCAGCCAGCCCGACCCACACGCCGACTCCCTGCAGCGGGGAATTGAGGCCCAGCCAGATCGAAATGCTGAACCCGGCCGCCCAATAGCTGATGACGGCGATAACCATCGGCATCCGCGTATCCTGCAATCCGCGCAGATTGCCGGCGGCGACCGCCTGCGTCGCATCGACCAGCTGGAATATCGCCGCCAGCAGCAGATATTGCACCGCAAAGCCGACCATCGCCGAATTCTTGGCGGCATCGACATCGACATAGATCGACAGCACGGTACGCGGCGCGAACAGCATGATCGACGCCGTGATAGCGCTGAAGCCAACGGCAATTGCCAGCGCTACCCAACCAGCACGGCCGATCGCCGCTGCATCCCCTGCGCCGTAGTGAAAGCCGACCCGAATGGTCGATGCCTGCCCGATGCCGAAAGGTATCTGGAACGCCAGCGCCGCCACTTGCAATGCGATCGTGTGACCGGCCAGTTCCGACGGCCCGATCCGGCCCATCAGGAAGGCGGCACCGCTGAACAGCCCGGCTTCGGCAATGATGGTGAACATGATCGGCGTCCCGATCCGGACAATCTCCCGCATCCGGCTCCATTCCGTGCGCCACCAATTGCCGAAGATGTGGTAGCGCCGAAGCCGCCGGTCCCACGCAATCGCCGCGACATAGGATGCCAGGATAAACAGCGAGGTGACCACGCTGGCCAGCGCCGAACCTTCCAGTCCCAGGGCAGGCGCCCCCAGATTGCCGAATACCAGCATCCAGTTGGCCAGCACACTTACGCCGATCGCCGATGCGATGATCATGGTGGCAAAGATCGGCCGGTTCAGTGCTGACACGAAGATCCGCAAGACATTCGCCAGGATCATCGGGATCATGGCCCAAACGATGATCTGCATGAACGAACCTGACATCGCGGCAATCTTGGGGTCCTGACCGGTCAGCAGCATCAGTCGTTCGCCGTTCAAGCAGGCGAGCATGCCCAGAACGCCCGCCCCAACTGCAATCCATAGCCCCATCCGCACACTGCGGCGGACTTCTCTCACCGCATGGCGGCGGCGGCCCAATTCCGCAGCTATCAGCGGCGCGACTGCACCGGTCAGGCCCGACAGACCCCACAGCACCAGTCCGAACAAGGCAATCGCCAGGCTGGAGGCTGCCAGTTCCGCCTCGCCCAGGCGGGCCACGAAGATCACATCTACGGCATGGACCAGCATTTGCAGCAAGTTCGCGGCTGCAAGCGGCCAGGCGAGCTTCATCGTCGCGGAGAATTCATCTCTCCACGGCGTCGCGCTCGGTTGTTTAGGCGCGAGAAGCCTGACCATCTTCGGGCCGGGAGGATTGGACGCTTGAGCCATGATGGACGAGTGCCTAGGCGCAGCCTCACCGGCGATAAAGCCTGTTATTGCTCTTGCGCTGAAAGGGGCAGCAGATGTGTTGCCCCTTTCACTCGCCCGTCAGGCCCGCTAATCGGTGTCATACGGGTGCAACATCCGGTGAATGGGACACGGTTTATGGCACATGAAGGCGCATCCATGCTGCGTGACGGGGTCTTGCTCCTTGGTTTCGCATTGGCTTTCGTGCTGGTGTTCCGGCGGTTCGGCCTTGGTGCGACCCTGGGGTATCTGATCGCGGGCGCGGTGGTGGGGCCGCAGGTTCTCGGCCTGGTTGGCGATGCACAGCAGATGATCACGGTGGCCGAATTGGGCATAGTGATGCTGCTGTTCGTGGTCGGGCTGGAGCTTGATCCCGCGCGGCTTTGGCGGATGAAGACCGCGATTTTCGGATTGGGGCTGGTGCAGGTGGTTGCCTGCGGGCTGGCCGTGTCGGCGGTGATCTATTTTGCCGCGAGCTATCCCCTGGCCGCTGCGCTGGCGATTGGCCTGCCGCTGGGCCTGTCTTCCACCGCGCAGGTTCTGCCGATGCTGCAAAGTTCGGGCCGGCTGCGCACGCCGTTCGGGGAACGTGCCTTCGCGATCCTGCTGTTCCAGGATTTGTCGATCATTCCGCTGATCACGATAATAGCGGCGATGAGCGCCGATGCTGGCGGGGCAGAGACGGGGATGCCGGGCTGGCAATTGGCCTTGATGACACTGGCCGCAATCGCCGGTTTGATCGCGGCAGGCCGGTTCGTCCTGAGGCCCTTGTTCCGGCTGATCGGCAATCTCAACGAGCGGGAAATGTTCGTTGTCGCCGTGCTGTTTACCGTATTGGGCTCTGCCTTCGTGATGGAATGGCTTGGCCTGTCGACTGCCCTGGGCGCCTTCATTGCCGGGGTCATGCTGGCCGATACACCCTATCGGCATGAGTTGGAAGCGGACATCGAACCGTTCCGTTCGATCCTGCTGGGGATGTTTTTTCTGGCAGTCGGGATGATGCTGGATCTGGGTGCGATTGCGCAAAACCCGCTGTTCGTGGCGGCGATGGCCATTGCCCTGATCGCTGTCAAAACGCTGATCATTCTGGGCATCGGGCTGGCCGTGGGCATGGCGTGGCGCAGTGCGCTGGCCTTGGGGCTACTGTTAAGCCAGGGCGGCGAATTCGGTTTCGTCCTGTTCACCCAGGCACGGGAAGGCGGACTGATTTCCAACGAGGTGTCCAGCCTGTTCGGTGCGATTGTGACCCTGTCGATGGCGACAACCCCGTTCCTGATGATGGCGGCCAGCCGAATGCGTCAGCCGGGCAGCAAGGATACCAAGCGCGAAGGCCCGGGATCGCAGAGTGGCCGCAGCGACGGGGCCAGCGCATTGGTCATCGGTTTCGGCCGGTTTGGACAGACAGTTGCACAAGTGCTGGCTGCGGCAGGTGTGCGGGTGACACTGGTGGACCGCGATGTGGAACAGATCGATGTGGCGGAAGAATTCGGGTCAAAGGTCTATTATGGTGACGGCACGCGGCTGGACCTGTTGCGGCAGGCCGGGGCGGGCGAGGTGAATCTGATCGTCTTTGCAATTGACAAGGATCAACTTGAACCCGAGCTGGTCCACGGCGTGAAGGAAGCATTCCCCGATGCGGGCATTTTTGTCCGCGCGTTTGACCGCCGCACATTGATCAAACTTGGCGGGGCACCGATCGACCATACGGTTCGTGAAGTAATGGAATCGGCGGTAGCAATGGGCCGGGCCGCCCTGGACGGGCTTGGTGTCAGCCTGACCGAAATCGACCGCGCCGAGAGCATTTTCCGCGAACGTGACCAGCAGCGGCTTGAAATGCAAATGGAATCGGGTGATCTCCGTGCGGCGAGAGGTATGATCTTCACCCAGCAGGCGGCGGATGCACAGGCGGATAATAGGGACGGGGCGGGATAGGCGCACGAAAAGGGCGGCATCCTTGCGAATGCCGCCCTCCCATCTGCAGGTGCTTCAAGACACCCACAAAACTTTTTGAAAGCCTGCCGGAGCGAGCCCGTTTACTTCAGTTCAACGGTGCCGCCAGCTGCTTCGATCTTCGCCTTGATGTCTTCGGCTTCAGCCTTGTTGACGCCTTCTTTGACAGCCTTTGGAGCTGCTTCGACGAGGCCCTTGGCTTCGGTCAGGCCGAGACCGGTGATGGCGCGGACTTCCTTGATCACCTGGATTTTCTTGCCGCCGTCGCTCGTCAGGATGACGTCGAATTCGGTCTGTTCTTCAACTGCTTCTGCAGCAGCGGCAGGGCCGGCGACTGCAACAGCAGCAGCGGCGCTAACGCCCCAGGTTTCTTCCAGTGCAGTAGCAAGTTCAGCTGCTTCAAGGACGGTCAGCTTCGAAAGTTCTTCTACAAGTTTGGCGATATCGGCCATGATTTAATACTCCAGATATAATGGTTTGTCCCGTGCCGGGGAATGCCCCTGGCGCGGATAGATTCGATGAAAAACCGCTTACGCCGCTTCTTTGGTGCTGTAGGCACCAAAGACACGGGCGAGCTTTGCAGCGGGTGCATTGACGACCTGTGCGATTTTCGTCGCAGGGGCCATAACCAGACCCACCAGCTTGCCGCGTAGCTCGTCGAGACTTGGCATCGAGGCCAGTGACCTTACGCCGGTTTCGTCGAGTACCAGTTTGCCCATTGCGCCGCCGACGATTTCGAGTTTGTCGTTCGTCTTGGCGAATTCCACGGCAGCCTTGGCAGCAGCGACCGGATCGGTCGATGTGGCCAGAGCAGTCGGGCCGGTGAGCAATTCGCTCAGGCCTTCGTAATCCGTGTCCTTCAGGGCAAGCTTGGCAAGGCTGTTTTTCGCAACCTTATAGGATGCACCCGCGTCCCGCATCTTTGCACGCAGATCGGTGGATTGTGCCACCGTCAGGCCGAGATTACGCGTGATAACCACCACGCCGCTCTCTGCAAAGGTCGAGTTGAGGGCAGCAACCGCATCGGCTTTTTGCGAACGATCCATGCCTTACTCCTTCATTATGGCCAGGCAGAGCAAACCCCGCATGGCCGGCTACAGTGATCGCTCCAGCAGGCTGGAACGAGCGAGTCCATTGATGGGGAAGGAGGTGCGCAAACCAGTAAATGGAGTAGCGCGGTGCGAAGGCCATGCGGCGCTTCGCGAGAAATCTCTAATCCCCGCCTAGGCTGGAAATTAAGATGGCCAGATTACCATCACCAACTGTCTTGGACGGATGTTCACTAGACCCGTCGGCCTAGCGAACGAGGGGGCAGATAGCAGAAAGGCCGGACGGGTCAACCCCATCCGGCCTTTTCGGTGAAACGCCTATTCCCCTTCGTAGCCCAGCAGATCCCCCGGTTGGCAATCCAGTTCGCGGCAGATCGCCTCTAGCGTGGAAAAGCGCATGGCCTTGGCCTTGCCGGTCTTGAGGATGGACAGATTGGCCAGGGTCAGGTCCACGCGCTCGGCCAATTCGGTCAGCGTCATCCGCCGCTCGTGGAGCAGATCGTCCAGTTTGACATGGATCGGCATCAGATGGTTCCTTCCAGATCTTCGCGCATTTCCGTGCCCCTGCGAAACACCCGTGCCAGGATGAACAGGATTAGCACCAACAAGACCCCGGTGCCGGAAAATCCGAAATCCGCGTGGACGTGTTCATCGGAATCGGCAGCGATACCGGCAATCCAGATGACCGCGATGCCGATCGGTATTGCTGCGGCCTGGCCGAAAATGGCGACCCACGCCATGCGGGACAGGCGGTCGGCGTTTTCCGGTATGAAGGGGTCGCCTTCGCCCACGCTGTTGACGATCCGGCGCAGCAGCAACAGGAAATAGACGCCCAGTGCCATCAAGCCGGCGGCCGCGACCAGAACGAAGGCTGCCGCGGGGATCAGGCCGGGCACAGCATCCTTTCCGTCAGCGGCCAGTTCGGCCAGCAGCGCGGATTGGTTGAACAGCATCACCGGCAAAGCAATCACGAGCGCTGCTGCCGCGATTCCCAGAATGACGATAAAGAACATCAGTACGATGCGGGCGATGGTCAGCAATGGGTCTTTGGCTGTTTTGGTCATGGCGGGCTCCTTGTGGCCGGATAGTGGCCGGATCAGGCGATTTCGGCGGTGAGCACGAATTGGTCCGCGGGCACAATGACGGCCGGGGCCATGAGGGCGGTCGTCACCATCATGGCGACGAAGATGGCGAAAGCGTTGAATGTACGGGTCATTTGTTGATCTCCAATATAGTTGATATCGATAATCAATAATTCCGATTCGGCATATTGTCAATCAATAATATTGAAAAACGATATCCTCCTTATCGCTTGGCAATGATGAGCTTCCCGCGAAGCCCATTCGATGCCGAATGTCGCTGGGCGGTTGACCGGTGCCCGCGTCGCACCTATATGGGGTGCCTACCGACCGCTTCGAGACAGACGGGCCCTTGCGCGGGGGCCTTTCACGAAAGGAAGCGGCGGTTTTCACGGCCGCGATGCAACAACTGCAGCAACTTCTTCAAATTGAAGAAGGGGCGCTGCGGTTTTTCTGTGTGTCCGGCCATGGGATAAAGTCAGCGTGTGGCACGTATTTTCTGCCGGGCTTTACTGATTCCCGGCCAATTTGAAAGAGGCGACTCACCTCCATGGCGACCAAACCCAAGGCACCGAAGGTATCCCGGAACAGCAACACCGGTACCGCGAAGAAGCGCATCCGCAAAATTTTCGGCGATATTCACGAAGTCGTGAAAATGCCGAATCTGATCGAAGTCCAGCGCGAGAGCTATGAACAGTTCCTCCGCTCCGACCCGTCGATCGGTTATGTTTCCGGCCTTGAAAAGACCCTGCGTTCGGTGTTCCCGATCCGCGATTTCGCCGGCAGCGCCGAGCTTGATTTCGTGCATTACGAACTCGAGCCACCGAAATACGACACGACTGAATGCCGCCAGCGCGGGATTACCTACGCCGCGCCGATGAAGGTGACGCTGCGGCTTATCGTGTTCGAAGTGGACCAGGAAACCGAAACCCGCTCCGTGCTCGATATCAAGGAGCAGGACGTCTATATGGGCGACATGCCGCTCATGACCGGCAACGGTACTTTCGTCATCAATGGCACCGAACGTGTGATCGTATCGCAGATGCACCGTTCGCCCGGCGTGCTGTTCGACCATGACCGCGGCAAGACCCATTCTTCCGGTAAATTGCTGTTTGCCGCACGCGTCATTCCGTACCGTGGTTCGTGGCTCGATTTCGAATTCGACGCCAAGGATATCGTCAACGTCCGGATCGACCGCAAGCGCAAGCTGCCGGTAACATCGCTGCTGTTCGCGCTGGGTCTCGATAGCGAAGACATCCTGGGCCATTTCTACGAAACCGTCACGTGGCAGCGCGTGTCGGGCAAAAAGGGTGACGGTTGGCAGATTCCTTTCGTTCCCGAATCGTGGCGCGGTTTGAAGCCCGATTTTGCGTTGGTGGATGCCAAGACCGGGGAAGAAATCTTCCCGGCCAAGGAAAAAATCAGCCCGCGTGCGGCCAACAAGGCCGCCAAGGATGGTTTGACCACGCTACTGCTGCCGACTGAGGAAATCCTCGGCCATTATGCGGCGCGCGATATGATCGACGAAAAAACCGGCCGCATCTATGTCGAAGCGGGTGACGAAGTTTCACTCGAAAATCTCGAAATTCTCGATGCCGCAGGCGTTGACAAGATCGACCTGCTCGACATCGACGAAGTGACCATCGGGCCGTGGATCCGCAACACCTTGGCGGTGGACAAGGCCGAAAACCGTGATGAAGGCCTAGAGGCCATCTACAAGGTTATGCGTCCAGGCGAACCGCCGACCAAGGAAACCGCAGAAGCTCTGTTCGAAGGCCTGTTCTTCGACAGCGAGCGCTACGACCTTTCCGCGGTTGGCCGCGTGAAGCTCAACATGCGCCTCGAACTCGATGCCGAAGACACCGTAACCACGCTGCGCCGGGAAGATATCCTGGCCGTGGTCAAGGAACTGGTCGATCTGAAGGACGGCAAGGGCGAAGTCGATGACATAGACAACCTCGGCAACCGCCGTGTCCGTTCGGTCGGCGAATTGCTGGAAAACCAGTACCGCGTCGGCCTGCTGCGGATGGAGCGTGCGGTCAAGGAACGCATGAGCAGCGTCGATGTGTCTACCGTGATGCCGAACGATCTGATCAATGCGAAGCCTGCAGTTGCCGCGGTGCGCGAATTCTTCGGCTCCAGTCAGCTGTCGCAGTTCATGGACCAGACGAACCCATTGTCCGAAGTTACGCACAAGCGCCGCGTTTCGGCTCTCGGGCCCGGCGGCCTCACGCGGGAACGTGCGGGCTTCGAAGTCCGCGACGTTCACCCGACCCATTATGGCCGGATATGCCCGATCGAAACGCCGGAAGGCCCGAACATCGGCCTGATCAACAGCCTTGCATCGTTTAGCCGGGTCAACAAATACGGCTTCATTGAAACACCTTACCGCCTGGTCAAGAACGGCAAGGTGACGACGGAAGTGAAATATCTGTCGGCGATGGAAGAACAGAAGCACGCCGTGGCGCAGGCTTCTGCCGAACTGAACGCCGATGGATCCTTTGTGGAAGAACTGGTTTCGGCGCGTGAAAGCGGCGAATTCGTGATGCTGCCCAACGACCAGATCACGCTGATGGACGTTTCGCCCAAACAGCTGGTTTCGGTTGCCGCATCGCTCATCCCGTTCCTGGAAAACGATGACGCCAACCGCGCATTGATGGGGTCCAACATGCAGCGTCAGGCTGTGCCGCTGGTGAAAGCCGAGGCACCGTTTGTCGGCACCGGCATGGAAGAAACCGTGGCCCGCGATTCCGGCGCTGCGATTTCGGCGGTACGCGGCGGGATCGTCGACCAGGTGGATGCCACCCGGATCGTGATCCGCGCGGTCGGCGATGTCGAGCCGGGCCAGTCCGGCGTCGATATCTATACGCTGCAGAAATTCCAGCGTTCGAACCAGAACACCTGCATCAACCAGCGTCCGCTGGTGAAGGTGAACGACGTGATCGAACCCGGCGATATCATCGCCGATGGTCCGTCCACCGATCTGGGCGAACTGGCGCTGGGCCGTAACAGCCTTGTCGCCTTCATGCCCTGGAATGGCTACAATTACGAAGACTCCATCCTGATCTCCGAACGCATCGTGAAGGATGATGTGTTCACCTCGATCCACATCGAGGAATTCGAGGTCATGGCCCGCGATACCAAGCTTGGGCCCGAAGACATCACCCGCGACATTCCCAATGTCGGCGAGGAAGCCTTGCGCAGCCTCGACGAAGCCGGGATCGTCTATATCGGTGCCGAAGTGCATCCGGGTGATATTCTGGTCGGCAAGATCACGCCGAAGGGCGAAAGCCCGATGACGCCGGAAGAAAAGCTGCTGCGCGCCATCTTCGGTGAAAAGGCGTCCGACGTGCGCGATACATCGCTGCGTCTGCCGCCGGGTGTTGCCGGTACCGTGGTCGAAGTTCGCGTGTTCAACCGCCACGGCATCGAAATCGATGATCGTACAAGGGCGATCCAGAACGAGGAAATCGAACGTCTGCGCAAGGATAGCGAAGACGAACGCGCCATTCTCAACCGGGCGACATACAACCGCCTGCGCGAAATGCTGCTCGGCCAGACTGCTTCCGCCGCGCCGAAGGGTATCAAGAAGGGTATCGTGATCGACGAAGCGCTGCTGGACGATCTCGAGAAATTCGAATGGTTCAAATTCGCAGTCGCCGATGATGGCCGTCAGACCCAGATCGAAGCAGTGAAGTCGCAATATGACGACGCTGTGAAGATCATCCAGGACAAGTTCGACGACCGTAAGGAAAAGCTGGAACGGGGCGATGAACTCGCGCCGGGCGTGCTCAAGATGGTCAAGGTCTTCGTGGCGGTGAAGCGCAAGCTGCAGCCGGGCGACAAAATGGCCGGCCGTCACGGTAACAAGGGTGTGATCAGCCGCATCCTGCCCGCCGAAGACATGCCGTTCCTCGAAGATGGTACGCCGGTCGATGTGGTGCTGAACCCGCTGGGTGTGCCATCGCGGATGAATGTCGGGCAAATCTTCGAAACCCATCTGGGCATGGCCGCACGCGGTCTGGGCCAGATGGTAACTGCGGCGCTGGAAGAATGGCGCGCGGCGAACCCCGATGTCGGCGAAGACTATGAAGGCGTAAACCCGCCGGCAGTCGTCGTCGAAACGCTCAAGCATGTGTACGGCGAACAGTATCACGCTGAACTGGAAAGCCGCTCTGCGGGTGACATCATCGAACTGGCGGGCAACCTCCAGAACGGGGTGCCGATGGGTACGCCGGTGTTTGATGGCGCGCGCGAAGCGGACGTTACCGAAATGCTGCACCTGGCAAATCTGCCCGGTTCGGGTCAGGTGACGCTGTTCGATGGCCGCACGGGCGAGGCGTTCGATCGCCAGGTTACCGTGGGTTACATCTACATGCTGAAACTGCACCACTTGGTCGACGACAAGATCCACGCTCGTTCGATCGGACCCTACAGCCTCGTCACCCAGCAGCCGCTGGGCGGTAAGGCGCAGTTCGGTGGGCAGCGTTTCGGCGAGATGGAGGTCTGGGCACTCCAGGCCTACGGCGCAGCCTATACGCTGCAGGAAATGCTGACCGTGAAGTCCGATGACGTGATCGGCCGGACCAAGGTTTACGAAGCGATCGTCAAGGGTGACGACACCTTCGAAGCCGGCATTCCGGAAAGCTTCAACGTGCTGGTGAAGGAAATGCGCAGCCTCGGCCTCAATGTTGAATTGTCTTCGATCGATAGCGGCGAAGATGATGACGGCGCGATGCAGATAGCGGCGGAATAAGGGAACCGGGCGGCGCGTCAGAACGCCGCCCACTCCCCGCTCCACCAGGATTTTTCACCCGACTAGGGATGACCAGAATGAACGACCTGACAAAATTCACCAACCAGCTCGCAAAGCCGGAAACATTCGACCAGATCCAGATCGGGATTGCCAGTCCCGAACGCATCCGTTCGTGGTCCTTCGGCGAGATCAAGAAGCCGGAAACCATCAACTACCGCACGTTCAAGCCTGAACGTGACGGGTTGTTCTGTGCCCGCATCTTCGGCCCTGTAAAGGATTACGAATGCCTGTGCGGCAAGTACAAGCGGATGAAGTACAAGGGCGTTGTCTGCGAAAAATGCGGCGTCGAAGTGACTGTGACCAAGGTCCGCCGCGAGCGGATGGGCCACATCGAACTGGCCGCGCCGGTGGCGCATATCTGGTTCCTGAAATCGCTCCCGAGCCGGATCGGCCTGCTGCTCGACATGCAGCTGAAGCAGCTTGAGCGCGTCCTGTATTTCGAAAGCTACATCGTCACCGAACCTGGCCTTACGCCGCTGGAGAAATTCCAGCTGCTGACCGAAGACGAAATGCTCGAAGCGCAGGACGAATACGGCGAAGACGCCTTCACCGCTGATATCGGCGCTGCCGCGGTCAAGACCATGCTGATGGATCTCGACCTGGTTCAGGAGCGCGATGATTTGATGGAAGAGCTGCGGGTTACCAAATCCACGCTCAAGCCCAAGAAGATCATCAAGCGCCTGAAGGTCGTTGAAAGCTTCATCGATTCCGGCAACCGTCCCGAATGGATGATCCTCGAAGTCGTGCCGGTCATTCCGCCCGAACTGCGCCCGCTGGTGCCTTTGGATGGCGGCCGCTTTGCGACGTCCGATCTCAACGATCTCTACCGCCGCGTAATCAACCGTAACAACCGTCTGAAGCGCCTGATCGAACTGCGCGCGCCGGACATCATCGTCCGCAATGAAAAGCGCATGCTGCAGGAATCGGTCGATGCCCTGTTCGACAACGGCCGCCGCGGCCGCGTGATTACGGGCGCCAACAAGCGTCCGCTCAAATCTTTGTCCGACATGCTCAAGGGCAAGCAGGGCCGCTTCCGCCAGAACCTGCTGGGCAAGCGAGTCGATTATTCCGGCCGTTCGGTCATTGTGACCGGCCCGGAACTGAAGCTGCACCAATGCGGCCTGCCGAAGAAGATGGCGCTCGAACTGTTCAAGCCGTTCATCTACGCCCGGCTCGATGCGAAGGGTCTTTCGATGACCCTCAAGCAGGCGAAAAAGTGGGTGGAGAAGGAGCGCAAGGAAGTCTGGGATATCCTGGACGAGGTGATCCGGGAACACCCGGTCATGCTCAACCGCGCGCCTACGCTTCACCGTCTGGGCATCCAGGCGTTCGAACCGGTATTGATCGAAGGCAAGGCCATTCAGCTTCATCCGCTGGTCTGCTCCGCCTTCAATGCCGACTTCGACGGCGACCAGATGGCCGTCCACGTGCCGCTCTCGCTGGAAGCCCAGCTGGAAGCCCGCGTGCTGATGATGTCGACCAACAACATCCTCTCGCCCGCCAACGGCAAGCCGATCATCGTTCCTTCGCAGGACATGGTGCTGGGTATCTATTACCTTTCGATGGACCGCGCAGGCGAACCGGGCGAAGGCATGATGCTGTCCGACATGGCCGAAGTGCACCAGGCGCTGCATGTGGGTGCGGTGACACTGCACTCCAAGATCGTCACCCGCGTTCCGCAGGCTGATGAAAAGGGCAAGATTGCGCTCAAGCGGTTCGAAACCACCCCGGGCCGGATGCTGATCGGTGAATGCCTGCCGAAGAACCACAAGGTACCGTTTGATATCGTCAACCGCCTTCTGACGAAGAAGGAAATCGGCGACGTGATCGATCAAGTCTATCGCCACACCGGCCAGAAAGACACGGTGTTGTTTGCCGATGCGATCATGACGCTTGGCTTCAGCCACGCGTTCAAGGCCGGCATTTCCTTTGGCAAGGATGACATGATCATTCCCGATTCGAAGGAAGGCATGGTTGAAACGACCAAGGCGCTGGTGGCTGATTATGAACAGCAATATCAGGACGGTCTGATCACCCAGCAGGAAAAATACAACAAGGTGATCGATGCCTGGAGCCGTTGCGGTGATCAGGTGGCAGATGCCATGATGGAAGAGATCAAGGCCCGCCCGGTCGATGAAAACGGCCGCGAAGCACAGATCAACTCGATCTACATGATGAGCCATTCGGGCGCGCGTGGTTCGCCAGCGCAGATGAAGCAGCTGGCCGGTATGCGCGGGTTGATGGCCAAGCCTTCGGGAGAGATCATCGAGACGCCGATCATCTCGAACTTCAAGGAAGGCCTGACCGTCCTTGAATATTTCAACTCCACCCACGGCGCCCGCAAGGGTCTCGCGGATACGGCATTGAAGACGGCGAACTCGGGCTACCTGACCCGCCGCCTCGTCGATGTGTCGCAGGATTGCGTCATCGTGATGGAAGACTGCAAGACCGACAATATGCTGGAAATGCGTGCGATCGTTCAGGGCGGTTCGGTGATCGCGACCCTGGGCGAGCGTATTCTCGGCCGGACCACGGCCGAAGACCTGATCAATGCGAAGACCGAAGAAGTCATCGTCAAGGCCGGCACTTTGCTGGACGAAGCAATGGTGGCGGAAATCGAAGCGGCCGAAGTGCAATCCGCCAAGATCCGTTCGCCGCTGGTCTGCGAAGCCGATCAGGGTGTTTGCGGCAAATGCTACGGGCGCGATCTTGCCCGCGGTACGCCGGTAAACATCGGTGAAGCTGTCGGCGTTATCGCCGCGCAGTCGATCGGTGAGCCAGGCACGCAGCTGACCATGCGTACCTTCCACATCGGCGGCGCTGCGCAGATCAACGAAACCAGCCATCTCGAAGCGATTTCGGACGGTAAGATCGAATATCGTGATATGCCCACGATCAAGGACAAGAAGGGGCGCCTGCTCTCTCTTGCCCGCACCGGCGAACTGGCGGTGATCGATGCCGAAGGCCGTGAACGTGAAATTCACAAGGTGCCCTATGGTACGGTGCTGATGCAGCCGGATGGTTCGAAGGTTAAGCAAGGCGACCGGATTGCCGAATGGGATCCGTTCACTCTGCCAATCATCACCGAACAATCGGGCGTTGTCCGCTTCCAGGATCTTGTCGACGGCAAGACCATGGAAGAACGGGTCGACGATGCGACGGGTATTGCCCAGCGTGTGGTCGTGGAAGATCGCTCCGCCAACCGGAAGAAGAAGGAGGACCTGCGTCCCCGTCTGACGCTGCTTGGCGAAGGCGAAAGCCTGGATGATGATGGCGAAACCGAAGCCCAGCGTTATATGCTTGCGCCAGGTACCTCGCTGTCGGTCGAAGATGGTCAGCAGGTCGAAGCAGGCGATATTCTCGCCCGTGCCAGCCGCGAAGCCGCCAAGACGCGCGACATCACCGGCGGTCTGCCGCGCGTTGCCGAATTGTTCGAAGCGCGTATTCCGAAAGACAATGCGATCATTGCCAAGATTTCCGGCCGGATCGAATTCGTTCGTGAATACAAGGCCAAGCGCAAGATCGCGATCATCCCGGAAGAAGGGGATCCAGTGGAATATCTGATCCCCAAGACCAAGGTGATCGACGTGCAGGAAGGCGATTTCGTCAAGAAGGGCGATACGCTGATTTCGGGTAGTCCGAACCCGCATGATATTCTCGACGTGCTGGGTATCGAGCCATTGGCCGAATATCTCGTCAATGAAATCCAGGAAGTTTACCGGCTTCAGGGCGTGAAGATCAACGACAAGCACATCGAAACTATCGTTCGTCAGATGCTGCAAAAAGTTGAAATCACCGATGGCGGCGACACCACTCTGCTGGCCGGCGAACAGATCGACCGTGAAGAGATGGAAGAATATAACGCCAAGCTCGACAAAAAAGGCAAGCGTGCGGAAGGCAAGCCGATCCTGCTCGGGATCACCAAGGCGAGCCTGCAAACACGCAGCTTCATCTCGGCCGCGTCCTTCCAGGAAACGACCCGCGTGCTGACGCAGGCTTCGGTCGAAGGCAAGAAGGATTCGCTGATCGGCCTGAAGGAAAACGTCATCGTTGGCCGACTGATCCCGGCGGGTACCGGTGCCGGCATGAACCGGATGCGGGTTACCGCCAACAGCCGCGATGCCGCTTTACGCGCTTCGTGGAAGAAGGCTCAGGACGCGATCATCACTGCCAACACTGCGGAAGAAGAGCATGCGGCGGAACTCGCCCAGGGCCCCGAAGCCGCAATCGGCGACGACCCACTGGCCGCAGTCGAGGGCGAAACCCACGGCACGGATGCGGATGCCGGTGAGTATCTGAACCAGGACGCTGCGGATGGCGACGCGGCCGAATAAGCCAGTCACTCAGCGCACATTAAATGCCCCGCTGGAGCAATCCGGCGGGGCTTTTTCTTTGTCCGGCTGACAAACTGAAATGTGCTGAGGTTGGTCACGCCTTGTGGCCTGCATGCGCAAGGTTTCAGCGCATCGACCGTACAGCTTAAACGATTGATGCCCGTTACCGCCTCAAAGTTTTTCATTATTGCGCGGCCACAAGTTCTGCTTTACGACAGCAGGATGCAAGGTTCATATTTTTGTCCCTCCTACGGTCTCGTCGCCGTGCGCCGATCGGTAGAGTATCACCTCACCGACTGGTTCGACGAGTGATCCCTGGCCGTGCGGGATAGGCGCGGAAGGATGGGCCGGACAGGCCATCCACTTTCATAAATTCCAGGCCTTTCCCTCAGCATATTGCTTTGCGGCACTCGTGTCGCTTTCAGGGAAAAGGGATCTTCCATGTCTGCCATTATCAAAATTACTCGACGTATCGGGGGCGTCGCTGCGTTCCTGCTGACGACAACCGCAACCGCGGCCCTGGCGCAGTCCGCGCCTGTTGCAGAACCGGACAGCGCCGAAGATACCGCGCAAACGGGCGATCAGGCCGCCATCGTGGTGACCGGCACCCGGATCGAGGGCCTGGCCAATGACGGTCCGGTCCAGACGCTCCAGGTTACCCGCGAGGATATCATCGAATCCGGCGCTGGCACGATCATCGAGGTGCTGCAGGACCTGCCGGTGACCGCTGGCGGAGGGCAGACATTCTCCACCGCAACCGCCGGACCGCTATCGTCCGACACTCCTGTGGGGGCCTCCGCAGTGTCGCTACGCGGCCTCGGCGCATCTGCAACCCTGACGCTGATCAATGGTCGCCGCGCGCAGATCAGCGCCTTTGCGCGCGGCCAGGAAAGTTTCATTGACGCCAGTTCAATCCCGCTTGCGGCGATCGAGCGGGTCGAGGTGCTGCCTTCGGGCGCTTCGGCGATCTACGGCGCCGATGCGGTCGCAGGCGTGGTGAATTACGTTCTGCGGGACGATTTCGAGGGCGCGGAATTGAGCGCAAGCTACGGCAATTCCACCGCCGGCACAGACGAGGCTCGCTACAACGTCACCGGGGTGGTGGGCGCACGCCTCGGGGAACGCAACTCGGTCATGTTGGTGGTCGACTACTTCAAGCGCAATCCGTTCTTCCTGCGTGACCGTGCCATCAGCGCGGAAAGCTTCCGTCCCAGCCAGCAAGGGTTCTATCCCAGTTTCAACGATCTGTTCTTCCAGGTTAATGACCAGACCGAGGAACCGCAGGATGGCGGCTGTCCTGCGGATGATTTCGGCGTCGGTAACCTCGGTGAATTCTGCGAGGTCAACACCAACGCCTTCGTCTCCGCGCAGGACCGGCTGGAAACGATCGGTGGGCTGTTCACCCACAAATTCGAGATCAGCGACAGTCTGACCTGGTATAACGACGTGCTCTACCAACGGGTGGAATCCCGCGGCGTGGGGTCGCCCGCCAATTTCTCGCGGGCACCGGTCGACCCGGAAAATCCGTTCTGGCCTGTTGCGCTTCAGGATGACATTGTCGACGAAGCAGGAGGCGGGGATTTCAGCGACTTCTTCGGTTTCCCGATCTTCGCCTGGGGCAAAATTCCCGAACCGCGCGGAGTCGAAGTAGAATCCGACAGCTACCGCGTGACATCGGGTTTGCGCGGCCGGATCGCGGGCGACTGGCGGTTCGACACCGCACTGCTGTTCGGCGGTAACGACCGTGTGCAGCGCGGAACCTCCGGGCTGGTGATTGCGCAGAACTTCTACGATCTCAACCTCGGCAACATCTGCACCGATGGCAGCCGGGTCGAACGATGGGATGTCGATCTCGCCCGTCCTGACGCCGATTTTGTCGGCGATACATGTGAAGATGTCGGCAAGACCACCTTGTGGTACAACCCCTTCGGCGGCCAGACGGACCAGGCTGATGGCGTTGCGGAATTGATCAACACCCAGGCCGAACGCAAAGGACGCTCGCGGCTCTATGCCTTCGACGCCAGCGTCAACGGGACCCTGTTCGAGATTCCTGCCGGCGCGGTAAAGGCCGCGTTCGGCGGGGAATTCCGCCGCGAAACCTTGCGTGATACCCCGTCGGGCGCTGCAGTCGCCACTATCGACAACCCCGAACCGATCCTCGGATTCTCCTCCACCAGCGCATTCGCCAAGCGCAACAGCTGGTCGCTTTTCGGCGAACTCTACATCCCGCTGGCCGACACACTGGACGTGCAACTGGCCGGACGGTTCGACCATTACGAAGGCTTTGGCGGCGATTTCAACCCGAAGGTGGCCGCGCGGTGGCAACCGGCAGAATGGATCGCGGTTCGAGGCAATTACGCGACATCGTTCCGCGCCCCGTCCCTCGCGCAGAGCGGCGCCGGGGTGCTGCTGTCCTCCTACCGCGTCGATTGCGAGGCCACTCCGGCCGCCTGCGGCGGTGATCCATCAGCTGACGGTGAAGCGCTCCTGTCGGAAGATGTCGGCAATCCCGACCTCGGGGCGGAAAACGCCCGCAGTTTTGGTGGCGGGATCGTCCTTACCCCAGCGAGCGGGACCGAGATACTGGTCGATTACTGGAACATCCGGCACGAAAACCTCGTCGGAATAGACGAGGATGATTTCATCCGCCGGGCCTTGGCGGGTGAATTCCCGGTTGTCGGTTCCGGACAGCTCGTCACCGGAGCGCCCGGTCTCGAAGTGACGAACGGTTTCGTGACCGACGCGCATTTCCAGATCACCAACCTGGGTTTCCAGAAGACCGACGGAATCGATTTTGCCGTCACCCACCGTTTTCCGGAAGGTCCAGCGGGGAGGTTCAGCCTTTCCCTTGACGCGACCCATATCCTCAATTTCGACCGCAAGGCCTCACCGGCCAGTCCGCTCGAGGAATTGGCGGGGGATTTCCTCTATCCCGACTGGATCGCTTCGGGCCGGGTGCGCTGGAGCAAGGGTGACTGGCGCGCTTCGGTTTCGGGCCGTTACAAGTCCGGCTATCGAGACGATCCTACCGACCGGACACTCGAAGCCCTGGGACTGCCGCTGGATCGAGACTATTTCGTCGACGACTATGTCACCTTCGACGTCAGCCTGAGTTACGACTTCGCGAAGGACAGCTTTATTCAATTGGTAGTCCGCAACGTCTTCGATGAAGGGCCGCCGCGGGTGCTTGGGTCCAGCAGCAATGTCGACCTGTTCAACCACGACCTGATCGGCCGGTTCGCGACAGTCCGCGTGACGAAGCGCTTCTAGGCAGGCATGGTTCTGCGAGACGCCGGGGGTTCGGCCAAGGACCCCCGGTGTCCATTAAAAGGAGGGCGCGATGACAGCACACGTCGATGAGGCGAGGAGAGCAAGCGGCATGGGTCACGCAAATGCTGCGGACCCGCATGTCTGGCGGATGCCCGACGCCCTGCTGATCCTGTTCGGCCTGGCGGCAGCCGCGTGGCTGGCGACGTTCCTGTTCGTGCCCGGCCAGTTCGCCGTGGCGGGAGACCCGGCGCGGATCGTCCCCGGCAGCTTCGTTTCTGCTGGCGCACCAATGCCTGCGCCGCTGTTAGGCGATGCCGAGCGGACCGGATTTCTCGACTTCCTGTTCGCCGGGCTGGTCACCGGAGACCGTTACTCGGCCGCCATCGGGCTCACGGCCTTTATCCTGGTCCTCGGCGGAGTGTTCGGCATCATAATGCGCACCCGCGCCATCGATGCAGCGCTGTCGGCGTCCTTGCCGGATGGCCGCGCACAAGGCGAGACTCTAGTTATCGGCCTGTTCGTGGCATTTTCGCTGGCAGGCGCGATATTCGGAATGTCGGAAGAAGCAATCGCCCTGACCCTGGTCCTCGCGCCTGCCCTCACCCGCGCCGGCTATGATGCTATGACAGCGTTGCTGGTGTGTTACGGCGCGACGCAGATTGGTTTCGCGACAAGTTGGATGAACCCGTTCAGCGTCATTATTGCGCAGAGCATTGCCGGGCTTCCGCCGCTGTCGGGTCTTGGATTGCGGGCCGCCATGTGGGCCGGGTTCACCGCCGTTGCGGGCCTGTACACCTGGCGGTACGCGCGCCGCATCAGGCTTGCGAGGGCTGCGCAGCCGGCCGGCGAACACGGGGTCGTCAGCCTGCCTATCCCGCTTCGGCCTGCGCACCTGGCGATCCTTGCGGCGTTGCTCGCGGCTGTCGCGTGGGTTGCATGGGGCGTCACCGTGCGCGGCTATTACCTGCCGGAAATTGCTGCCCAGTTCTTTACCCTGGGGCTGGTTACCGCCTTGATCGCCCGCCTCGCGGGACTGCCCGATTGCAGCCTGAGTTCCATGGCGGAAGCATTCCGCGACGGTGCTGGGCAATTGCTGCCCGCCGCGCTGATCGTCGGTGCGGCCAAGGGAACGATGCTGATCCTTGGCGGCGATGATCCGGCGGGGTTTTCGCTGCTCAACACCCTGCTGAACAGCTTGAGCGGTCTGACGGCGGCCGCTCCCGAGTGGTTGACCGCGTGGACGATGTATCTGGTTCAAAGCTTGTTCAATTTCTTCGTCGCATCCGGTTCCGGTCAGGCAAGCATCACCATGCCAATCATGGCGCCCCTGGCCGACCTGTCGGGTGTGACCCGCCAGAGCGCCGTTCTCGCGTTTCAACTTGGCGACGGCCTGACCAATTTGGTCGTGCCGACCTCTGCCGCGCTGATGGGCTGTCTTGCCGCCGCCCGCGTGACCTATGGCGACTGGCTGGTATTCATCTGGAAGCCCATGCTAGTCCTCATGGCGATGGCCAGCGCCGTCATGCTCGCCGCACAGGCTGGGGGGTATTGATGCGCTTGCTCAAGGCTGCGGTGTTCGCCTGGATGGCGCTGGGCCTCTCATCCGTATTCGCGCCCGCGGTCGCGGCACAAGCCGGATCGCTGGTGATCGTGGGCGGCGGCCTCGAGCCCGGAAACAGCCATATCTACGAAGCATTCCTGCAGGCGCGGCCAGCCGACGCGATTCGGATCGTGATCATCCCCGCTGCCTCGGAAGAGCCGTCCCTGGCTGCCGAGAGCGTTCGCAAGACGCTGGTGCGGCATGGTGCGAATGAAGCGGAGATTGCCATAATCCGTCTTGCCATGATCGACGATCCGTCGACGGAGTCCGTTAACGAGAGCCGCTGGTCCGAGGCCGCTCGATCCGCTGATGAAATCGCCAAGCTGGCCGGGGCGGGGGCCATCTGGTTTACGGGCGGTGACCAGTCGCGGATTTCCGGCCTGCTGATCAACCCCGACGGGTCTGACACGCCGATGCTGGCGAAAATTCGCTCACGGCACGGCAGAGGTGCCGTGATTGGCGGAACCTCTGCCGGCGCGGCGATGATGAGCGTTGGAATGATCACCGGTGGTGACAGTGTGGGGGCGTTGTTGCCCGGCGGTGTCGGCGAGGAGTTATTGCTCGCGCGCGGACTTGGATTTCTGAAAACCGGACTGGTGGATCAGCATTTCGGGCAGCGCGCACGGCTGGGCCGTTTGGCCGCGGCGTTGATGCTGCTCCAGGATCGGAGCCGCGTCGGTTTTGGAATCGACGAGGATACGGCGCTGGTCGTTTCTGGCGATCAGACACAAGCGAGCGTGGTCGGTGCAGGATATGTTACCGTGCTGGATGCCCGGACGGCCAAATCGAACCTTGCGGCCCACAAGCGTATTTCGGGCCTTTTACTTGGTCTTGCGGCGCATGGCGATACGATTCGGCTGCCGAACGGCGAGGTGATGCCGGCACTGTTCAGGAAACCGACTGGCGGCCGCGAATATTTCAATGCGGAACCGGTGGACGCGGGCGGAATGGCCATTGCGGGGAGCAATCTTGCCAGCGTGATCGGCGAAGGATTGCTCGACAACTCTGCGGCCGACCAAATTGTTCGTCATTCCTTTGCGGGCGGTGCGGGAGTGACCTATAGCTTCACGCAGGGACCAAGCGCGCGCGGTTGGTGGGGGCGCGATCCAGCGGGCCGGGCACGGTACGCGGCTGACGGAGTAGGTTTCGATATCGTGCCGATCAGTGTAACAATTCGCGAAGCTAGGTGATGATGCAAGACGATTACACAGTGGCACTTCACGGCGGCGCGGGGGTCAATCCCGAACGCGATTACCGCGAAGTCGAAGCGCATCTTGTCCGGCTCGTGACCGATTGCGCCCAGCGTCTCGCCGATGGTCAGTCTGCGATCGACGTGGTCGAATTTGCCGTGGCCGACATGGAAACCAGTGGGCTTTACGTCGCCGGGCGCGGCTCTGCGCCGAACGACCGCGGCTGGGTTGAATGCGATGCGGCCATAATGGACGGGGCACGCATGCGCGCAGGCGGTGTCTGCGCGCTGCGCGACATCGTCAATCCGATCGAGGCCGCTCGCGCGGTGCTGGAACATACGCCCTATGTCTTGCTCGCCGGCAAGGGCGCACGCGACTTCGCGCTTGGCCAAGGGTGCGAACCGATAAGCGATTCCGCGCGGCACTACCGCATCCCGGTCGGCGTTGAGCCAGACGAAATGACCCGGCTGGACAGCGGATTGGCGCATGGCACTGTCGGCGCGGTGGCTCTCGACCGGATGGGGCGCCTAGCGGCTGCCACCTCGACCGGCGGGCTGTTCGGCAAGCAGGCAGGCCGTGTTGGCGACACGCCGATTACCGGGATAGGCAATTGGGCCGATGGCGAAATCGCTGTCAGTTGCACCGGGATCGGCGAAGCGTTCATCTACGCGGGCGGCGCGCGGGATATCGCCGGCCGGATTGCGTATGGCGGTGCGAAACTGGAGGATGCGGCGGTCTCGATGCTCGGCGCGGTTGCCCGGCACCGCGGCGATGGCGGCCTGATCGCGGTCGACCGGCGGGGCAACGTTGCGATGCCCTTCAATTCTCCTGGTATGAAGCGCGCGGTGATGGGCCGAAACCGGGAAGCTTTCGTTGCCATCCGCTGATCACGCCGCAGGGTGAGAAGACACGTCACCGATACGCCGTCCGTTCCAATTCGCGGAATGCCGCCACGGCCCCGAGATCGCCGAAAGGCGCGAGCTGGCTCATCAGCACGCCGGCCACTCCGGCGGCGGGGTCGATCCAGTAGTAGCTGTTGAAGATCCCCGCCCAGCACAGACTGCCGGTGGAGCGCCCGACTTCGACTGGCTCGGGGTTGACTAGGAAGCCGAGGCCCCAGCCGGTGTGCTGGTCGGGGAAGGTGTCGTAGGGCGGGGCGAATTCCGGCATGGCGGTGGGCATGGCCCCGGCGCGGATGGTCCCGACCTGGTTGCGGGACATCTCGGCAACGGTGTCCGCTTGCAGCAACCGGTTTCCGTCCAGTTCCCCACCACGCAGGATCATCTGCAGGAAGCGGGCATAGTCTTCGGCGGTCGAGGTCAATCCCCCTCCTCCGCCGTGGAATTCGCCGCCGCCCAGGTACAAAGGGCTCAGCATAAAGCCGCCGCCCGCGCTGCGCATGTGGACCCTCGCCGCCCCATCCGGCAGCGCGTCCCGAAAAGCGGTGTTTTTCAGTCCCAGTGGCCCGAAGACATGGCCTTCCAGATAGGTCTGCAAGTCGCTTCCGGTCACCGCCTCGATCGCCAGCCCGACCCAATCGGTCGAAACACCATAGGCCCAATCCTCGCCCGGGTCGAACAGCAGCGGCATGGTTATGCTGGCCTTCGAACCCGGTGCCGGAATTCCCACCGCTTGGTAATATCGCAAGATTTCCGACTGGACGAAAGCGTAACCAAGGCCGGAAGTATGGGTCAGCAAATGCCGCAAAGTGATTGGCCGCGCTGCGCGGCGCAGGATCGGCGAGCCATCTTCGGCAAATCCGGTCAGAACCTGCGGATCGGCCAGTTCGGGCAGCACCTCGCCAATCGGCGCTTCGAGCTCGATCCGTCCCCCTTCCACCAATTGCATTATGCCAAGGGACACCAGCGCCTTCGTCATCGACGCGATCTGACAGATTGTCTCGATCTTCATGGGGACTTTGGCAGGTGCATCGGCAAAGCCGAAGCTGCGGCTGTATCGTACAGTATCCCGGTCAACGATCAGACACGCTGCACCGGGCAAATGGGCGTCGGAGATGGCCCGAGAGAGCCCTGTATCATCTATCATGGCTGCGACATTAGCGGGGCGGGCAGAGCGATCCAGCAGAATTTGCCGCCAGACCATTCCAGATCGCTGGCAAGGGGGGTATGATGGTGCTTTCATCCGGCCAACACACGCGAGGAAGGTTTCGGCCATGCGCATCATTCCCCTGATCATCTATGCGGTGCTTGCTGCCTGTTCACCTCCCCCCCTGGAGTCTCCCGCCACGGAGTCTCCCGCCTCGGAATCTCCCGCTCCCGAAAGTCGGCCTGAGATCGCCGAAGGCACGATGATGACGCCGGCTGCATTGGTCGGCGAATACCGGGTGGCGGGGGTCGACGGGCAGGACATCAACCTGCCTTACGGCATAACCGCCTCGGTTTCGGCCGAGGAGATTGAGGTCAGCTCGCAATGCGTCCGGTTGAAATGGGCTTATACCCTTGTCGGCGAAGTTCTGGCTGCGAGCCGCATGCCCGTGATGAGCTGCCAACGCGGACTGCTCCCGGAAGAAGGGGCGATTGCCCGTGCGTTCGACCAGGCGGCGCAGGTGCGGCGCACTCCGGCCAACGGGATCGAGTTTTCGGGCGCAGGGCATACAGTCACACTTTTCTCGCAATAATCCGCTCAGGGCGCTAAGCGACGGGTCATGACTACGATCACCCGTTTCGCCCCTTCGCCCACCGGCAACTTGCACGTCGGCAATATCCGCACGGCGCTGCACAATTGGTTACTTGCCCGCAAGGCCAAGGATACCGGCGGCTCCGGCAAATTCATGCTGCGGATCGACGACACCGATGCGGAGCGCAGCCGCGAGGAATATGTGACCGGCATTCGTGCCGATCTGGCGTGGCTCGGTCTGGATGTGGACGGGGAAGAACGCCAGTCTGACCGCCTGGCTCATTATGAAGCTGCTTTCGAAACCCTAAAGGCCAGCGGGCGTGTTTACCGCGCTTATGAAACTGCGCAGGAACTGGATCTGAAGCGCAAGGTGCAATTGGGCCGGGGTCTGCCGCCAATCTATGATCGCGGCGCCCTGAAACTGACCGAAGCCGATCACGCAGCTAAGGCTGCGGAGGGCGCCCATCCGCATTGGCGGTTCCTGCTCGACCATGACAGCCCTATCACCTGGGAAGACGGCGTGCGGGGCCCGCAGAAATTCGATCCGGCCAGCCTGTCCGATCCGGTGATCCGCCGCGCCGATGGATCGTGGCTGTATATGCTGCCCAGCGCGGTGGATGATATCGAAATGGGCATCACCGATGTGCTGCGGGGCGAGGATCACGTGTCCAACACCGCCGTTCAAGTGCAGATGTTCGAGGCACTAGGCGCGGCCCCGCCACGTTTCGCGCATGAGGCGCTGCTGATAGGCAAGGAAGGCAAATTGTCCAAGCGGTTGGGTTCCCTGGGCTGCGAAAGTTTCAAGGAACGCGGGATCGAGCCGGACGCCATTGTCGCGCTGCTGGCGCGGCTGGGCACTTCGCTGCCGGTCGAACCGATTGCGGATCGACAGGCGCTGGTGGACAGTTTCGACCTGAGTATATTCGGACGTGCGCCCGCCAAATTCGACGATGCCGATCTGGACCGGGTCAACACCGCCATCGTCCATCAGATGGCGTATGAGGATGTAAAGGACCGCTTGCCCGATGGGATGGATGAAGCCGCATGGCACGCGGTCCGCCCCAATCTTGCGATTATTGCGGATGCAGCGGAGTGGTGGCGGATCGTCACCGGCCCGATCGATTTGCCAGAGTTTTCAGACGATGACCGCGCCTATCTGGCGCAAGCGGCAAAGGCGCTGGATTTCGCCGCAAAGGACCCGTGGCATGCGCTGACCGGCGCGCTCAAGGAAGCGACCGGCCGGAAAGGCAAATCGCTGTTCCTCCCGCTCCGCCAGGCGCTGACCGGAATGGACCACGGCCCGGACATGGCTGAATTGCTGCTGGTCCTGGGCGAGGAAACCGCCCGGCGAAGACTGGATAGGGCTGCAAACTGAAATCAGGATGACAAAGGGGGCACTTTGCCATCCACTCCGCTCGCCCGCGATATGATGCCCATAAGGAAGAACAGGAATGTAACGCAGAGGCGTTTAACTCCGATGCTTTTCCAGTTCGTCGCCCGCCAGCGTTACCACATGCAGCAAATTCGTGCTGCCCGGAGTTCCGAACGGCACGCCCGCCAGTGCGATCATCTTGCTGCCGGCTTTGCCGAAGCCGTGGCGCAGGGCCATGCGTTTGCCCTTGGCAATCATTTCTTCGAAGCTGCCGATATCCCTGGTGATTACCGGATGTGCGCCCCACAGCAACGCGAGGCGGCGGGCAGTGCGGTCTGAAGGGGTCAGCACCAGCATCGGCACTGAGGGCCGTTCACGTGCGACACGCCGCGCCGTAGAACCGGAGCCGGTGAACACGGTGATGGCCGAGATTGGCACGGTGTCCGCGATGGTCATGCAGGCATGGCTGAGCGCATCCGCCGTGGTTGCATCGGGCGGAGTGTCGAGGAATCGGACGCGGGCGAGGTACCCTTCGTCGCGTTCGACCTGCGCGGCGATCCGGTCCATGATCGCAACCGCTTCTTCGGGCCATTCGCCCGCTGCGGTTTCGGCGGAGAGCATCACTGCATCGGCCCCGTCATAGACTGCATTGGCCACATCCGACACTTCTGCGCGGGTCGGGGCCGGGCTTTCGATCATGCTTTCCAGCATTTGGGTGGCCACGATCACCGGCTTGCCCAGCATCCGCGCCTTGTTGACGATTTTCTTCTGCAGCGGCGGAACTTCTTCGGGCAATAATTCGACGCCCAGATCACCGCGCGCGACCATCACCCCGTCACACATTTCGAGGATTTCATCGAGGCGGCGGATCGCCATCGGCTTTTCGATCTTGGCGCACAGCGCGCCATAACCGCCCATCAATTTGCGCGCTTCGGCCAGATCTTCCGGGCGCTGGACGAAGGACAGGCCGATCCAGTCCGCCCCCTGGCTCACGGCAAAGGACAGATCGCGCCGGTCCTTCTCGGTCAGGGCGGGAATGGGGATTTCCGCATCCGGCACATTCACGCCCTTGCGGTCAGAGATCACGCCGCCAACCACCGCAGAACAGAGAATTGCATTGTCGTCCGCGCTGATCACTTTCAGCTGGATCTTGCCGTCATTGATCAGCAGGCGCTGGCCCTTTTCCAGCAGCCCGAACAATTCGGGATGCGGCAATTCCACACGGGTATCGTCACCAGGTTCGGGATTGCGGTCGAGCGTGAAATGGCCCGAATGGCGGATCACCGCGCGGCCATCCTTGAATTTCCCGACCCGCAATTTCGGACCCTGCAAGTCGCAAAAAATGGCAATCGGGCGATGGAATTCCTTCTCCATCGCGCGGATCGCGGCGATGGTTTCGGCGTGGACCGCGTGTTCGCCGTGGCTCATATTGACGCGGAAGGCGTCGACCCCCGCCATGAACAATTTGCGCAACATTTCAGGTGAGCTGCTGGCCGGACCGACCGTTGCGAGGATCTTGACCTTGCGGCCTCTGGGTTCGAGCTTTGCCATATTGAAGGCCTATGCCAGAGCGGCATGACAGCACAAGGACCATAATAATGGATACGAATTCAAACAACCTACTCGATAGTCTGCCCGATGCCGTGGCGGCGGCGGCATTCCGGCGGCTGGCGCGCCATTTGCAGCACCGCCATGATGCACAGAACATCGATCTGATGGGCCTGGCGGGCTTTTGCCGCAACTGCCTGGCGGACTGGATCGTGGACGCAGGTTTCGAAGGCGACAAGGCGGCTGCCCGGGCGGTAATCCACGGGATGCCGGCGGATGAGTGGAAGGCGACCCGCCAATTTCCCGCGACTGACGAGCAATTGACGCGCATGGCGCAAAGCGTGGCGAAAAACAGCGGATAGGGCAAAACGTTCCAACACCGCTTCACCCCGCGCCCCGGCCTCGCTACTACGCGCTTCAACTGATTCTCAAACATCCGGAGTAATGAAGATGGCCGAAGCCACCGACGACCGCCTGCGCCTGCTGATCGAACGTATCGAGCGACTGGAAGAAGAAAAGAAGGGCATCGCCGACGATATCCGCGATGTTTACGGCGAAGCGAAAGCGGTCGGCTACGATCCCAAGATTATGCGGCAGGTGGTTCGCCTGCGCAAAATGAAGCCCGATGACCGCAGCGAGATGGAAACAATTCTCGACGTATATAAATCGGCGCTTGGTCTGGACTGACCCCGCCTTTGGTCTCAGTCTTTGGAATTGCCGCACCCATCCCTTGCCCGCTCATCCCGTGAGCGATTGCCCCTGATGCGCAGCTTCGCTAGGGCGGTGCGGTAGTTCACCAACAAACAACAAGCGATCCCATGGCAGGCCATTCCAAATTCAAGAACATCATGCACCGCAAGGGTGCGCAGGATAAAAAACGTTCGGCGATGTTTTCCAAGCTCAGCCGCGAGATTACCGTCGCGGCCAAAATGGGCACACCCGACGTCGACATGAACCCCCGGCTGCGGCTGGCGGTCAACAGCGCGAAAGCGCAGTCGATGCCGAAGGACAATATCCAGCGCGCGATCGACAAGGCTTTCGCCAACGAAGGCGACGATTACGAAGAAATCCGCTACGAAGGCTACGGCCCCGGCGGCAGCGCGATCATTGTCGAGGCGCTGACCGACAACCGCAATCGCACCGCCACCAATGTGCGCACCGCGTTTTCCAAGCATGGCGGCAATCTGGGCGCAACCGGATCGGTCGCGCATGGCTTCGAACGGCTGGGGCTGATCGTCTATCCTGCCAGCGCAGGCAGCGAAGACAAGATGCTTGAAGCCGCGATGGAAGCGGGCGCGGAAGATATCCAGTCCGGCGCGGAAGAACATGAAATCTGGACCGCAGCCGACGATCTGCACGAAGTGGCCGGCGCGCTGGAAAAACTGCTGGGCGAGGCGGAAACGGTCAAGTTGGCATGGAAACCCAACATCACCGTGGATATGGACGAAGCGGGCGCAGGCACGCTGTTCAAATTGCTCGACGTGCTCGACGATGATGATGACGTCCAGACCGTGTGGGGCAATTACGAGATTTCGGACGAGATCATGGCCAGTCTGGACCAGGACTGATGTTTGCGCTCATCGCCAAGGCATTGGTCGCCGGGGCGATGATCGTTGCGATTGCGGAGATTGGCAAGCGACTGCCGGCCACTGCGGCGCTGGTGGCATCATTGCCGCTGGTGTCAATCCTGGGCATGATCCTGCTGTGGCATGAACGGCCAGATGCGGAAAACATGGCGGTCCACGCCGGCGCGACCTTCTGGTATGTGCTGCCTTCGCTGCCGATGTTCCTGATAATACCGGTTTTGCTGCGGGCAGGAGTGCCGTTCTGGTTGTCTCTCGCAGTCGGCTGCGCCGTAACCGTGGCGCTTTATTCGCTGATGGCGACATTCGGTCCCCGTCTTGGCCTGCGCCTCTGATGATCATTCTTGGGCTCGACCCTTCGCTGTCCTGCACCGGCTGGGGCGTGGTGCGCCGGGAAGGCAGCCGGTTGACCCATATCGCCAATGGCCAGATCCCCACCGATGCGAAGGCTCCGATGGCGCAGCGCCTGGCCTCCCTGCAGCAGGAATTGGCGCAGGTGATCGCCGCGCACCGGCCGGACCGCGCGGCGGCGGAGGAAGTATTCCTCAACAAGAACCCGCAATCGACGCTGAAGCTTGCGCAGGCGCGCGGGGCGGTGCTGGCGGCGTGCGGCATGGCGGGGATTACCGTGTCCGAACATTCTGCGCGGCTGGTGAAGAAGGCGGTTGTCGGCACCGGCGCTGCGGACAAGGTGCAGGTGCAGGCCATGCTCAAGGCGCTGCTTCCGGGCGCGGTGATCGCGGGGACCGATGCCGCCGACGCTTTGGCGGTGGCGATTGCAGACGCACATCTTACCCGCAATCTTTAGGAGGCTATCATGGCGGTGCCAGAATTTGGCATTTCCAATTGCGAGTAATTCGGGATGATTGCAGACGGAATTCACCGCCGAACGACTGCTCTTGGCAAAGAGCGCGGTTAGCTTGAGCGTCCACTTTTGGGTGGTGGGTTCAACTGGTCATCGCAACACTTAAGTCTTTCAGGAATGAGGGGCTCGAGAAGACCGAAACAATACTGGCGGCGCGCGGCTAGGTTTAAACACCTAGGCTACGCAGACCACCAAATTTACCATCATTCATGCAAGGAATATGCTTGGAGGTATGGATAAGTGGTTGCAGCTACAGCTTGTGCACGAGAAGCGCCGCGAACAAACATGTTCGTTCTGGCAGCGCTTTCTGGCGGCACATATAATGGTCCTGTCAAGGTTCGGAATTTATCATCTACAGGCGCTCTTATTGAAGGTTCGGGATTGCCTGCCGCAGGCACAAATGTCACTTTGCGCCGCGGTGAATCGATTGCTTCCGGGATAGTTGTTTGGTGTTCAAATGGCAAAGCGGGTCTGAGAATGGACAGTCAAGTTGACGTGTCAGCCTGGATGCCAGGAGGCCGTGAACACCAGAATAGCCTTGATCACGCTGTTGAAAAGATCAGGAAGGAAGCAGCGCTTAACATTATCGCAGCTGGGCCCGAGCAGTCTGCATTGGTGAGCTCAAATGAATTGCTGTCACTAGCGGACGCGATCTGTAAGCTTGCGGACGACCTATCTGATGATGACGGGATCGTGGTGCGTTTTGGAGCAAAGCTTCAGGCACTCGATATTGTAACTCAAGTCCTGCGAAAACTAGCTGCGGAACGATAGCGCAATCGGAATAGAGGCGAACGCATTTTATCTCCGCAACTTCGTCGTGCCCGGAACTGCGTTTGCAATTGCGGAAATAGACTAAGCGACCGCTGCCTGCGTGGCGTTGCAGCACCGGCGCCTGTCGCCAACAAAGCTGCCGCCTATCGCCACCAAAGCTGCCGCCTATGGGTATGATCTCGACCACCGAAACCTGCCGTCCGTTCAGATCGAAGAATATCGCGCTTAACGTCTCGATGCATTTCGTTCAGGGGTGCTTTGGGCGACTGCTTTGTCGGGGGGAGCGGACATCGATCCGGGATAATCGGTTTTCAACGGCGACGATAATCCTGCTGAGCACTAGTCGTACCGGCTTTGGATCAATACATTGCTACCGAAACGCGCGCTATTGTAGGTGTGCCTAATCGTGGTGGGGGATCGATATGCTGTTCGAACGACTGAACCCGTTGACTGGCGAGGTCGTCTCCTCGGCGACGGCGATGAAAGCGGCAGACATGCCCAAGATTGCGGCGCGGGCTGCCGCGGCGTTCCCTGAGTGGGCGGCGACGGGGCCGAGTACACGGCGCGCGCTGCTGATGAAGGCGGCAGACGCGCTAGAGGCGCGCCGAGAGGCTTTTGCAGCGGCGATGATTTCCGAGACGGGCGCGACCTTCGGATGGGCGATGTTCAACGTCGAGCTTGCCGCAGGCGTCGTGCGCGAGGCGGCGGCAATCACCACCCAGATTGCCGGCGAAGTGATACCGTCGGACAAGCCGGGCTGCATTGCCTTGGCGCTAAAGGAGCCGGTTGGCGTCATCCTTGGCATTGCGCCTTGGAACGGGCCGATCGTGCTAGGCGTGCGCGCCATCGCGGTGCCGCTGGCGTGCGGCAATACTGTGATACTAAAGGCTAGCGAAACCTGCCCGCGCACCCACGAGCTGATCTTTGAGGCCTTTGCCGAAGCGGGCTTCCCCATGGGCGTCGTCAATCTCGTTACCAACGCGCCCGCCGACGCTGGAGAGGTTGTCGGCGCGCTGATCGACGCACCCGAGATCAAGCGCATCAACTTTACAGGCAGCACGGAAAAGGGGCGAATTGTCGCCAAGCGCGCAGCCGAGCATTTGAAGCCCGTCCTGCTCGAACTCGGCGGCAAGGCGCCGCTGATCGTGCTGGAGGATGCTGATCTCGACGAGGCGGTGAAGGCAGCCGCGTTCGGCGCCTTCATGAACCAGGGCCAAATCTGCATGTCGACTGAGCGGATTATTGTGGTCGATGCCGTGGCCGACGCCTTCGCCGAGAAGTTCGCGGCCAAGACGGCGAGCATTGCTGCGGGCGACCCGCGCGACGGGCAGGCCCCGCTTGGCACCGTAGTGGCGGAGCGAACCGTCCACCACGTCAACAGCCTGATCGAGGATGCCACGGCCAAAGGTGCGAAGGTGATTGCCGGCGGCAAGGCAGACAGCGTCATCATGCCCGCGACGGTGGTCGATGGCGTGACGGCGGCAATGGATCTCTACCGCGACGAAAGCTTCGGCCCCATCGTCGCGATCATCCGCGCCCGCGATTCCGACCATGCGGTCGAACTCGCCAACGACAGCCAATATGGCCTTTCGGCTTCGGTGTTCACCCGCGACTTAGTCTTGGGCCTTGCAATCGCCCGGCGCATCCAATCAGGCATTTGCCATGTCAACGGCCCGACCGTCCACGACGAGCCGCAGATGCCGTTTGGTGGTGTCGGCGCGTCGGGCCATGGCCGTTTCGGCGGGCGGCAGGGCATCGACAGCTTTACCGAGACGCGCTGGATCACGATCGAGACACTGCCCGGGCAGTTCCCGATCTGATTTGACGTTCTTCCCAGGCGCCCGCATTGCTTCGTGAGCTGGCAGTCGGCTGCCTGAGGCTCGCCCACTCAGCGTAGCCGCAGCTGACCTGTATCGCCAACAAAACCGCCGTTCCCAGGAACGATCCACACACTTGAAACCTGCCCTACATTCAGGTTTCGAGGAGCGCCCATTAGCGGCCGCTTTTAGCACTGCAAAAATAGGCGTGGATGGCAAAAACTGGCTGGAACCCTGCTGCTCAATCCATTTCTCTGAGCGTCTCGAAATAGGCGAGCAGATTGGCGATATCGTTATCTTCGAAAACGAAGACCGGCATTTCAGCCGTATGGCCGATCTGAACTCCACGCTCGAACGACCCCGCGACCATCCATTCCGGCAAACGGTGGGCCGCACGACGAAGGCTCGGGGCATTCGGATTGGGCGAAACACCGTCATCAAGCGCGTGACAGCTGGCGCAGTTCGCCTGCGCAAAGGCCCTGCCCTCGGCTGCACTTCTAGAGAGAGTGTTCGCATCGCGATCAGTTACGCAAGCCGCGACGAGGAGCGGAGTTGCAAGTATTAGCAGATGCTTGAGCACGATATGGCCCCCTTTCCTACCGGGACGGTGTAGCGCAGCGAGGCAGGCAGACACAAGTAAGCTCAAGACGAAGGGAGCATTAGCTGTGAAGGTCCGCAAGGTTGTCGAGTCCGGAACGGCACGTTTCTTCGAAGGTGGTGATTAGCCGCCGCTAGACCTGACCTCTGGTAATGCGACGGCATCCGCCAACAAAGATGTCATTCGCAAGCTCGTTCGCCTAACCTGAAACCTGCCCTACATTCAGGTTTCGTTGAGCGCCCACGAAAGGCTGCTTTTAGGACTGCGAAAATGGGCGTTGGATGGCGACAACTGCGTGTATTGTGTGGAAAAACTTCCCGCTGGTTACTTCCGCGCTAATTTTCAGTGACATTGATTCCCAGATTACAGCATGCTTGAATCATTGTTTCGGCGGCGCGGCGCTCGGGGTTCGAAAATTGCGTGCCGAAACGCATGGCCGAGTTTTTTTAAACAGAATAGGGTGATGGGGTGCTGACGATTCAATTCCGTATCATCCCGTCCCAGAAAACGCCCAAGCTTTCGACAAGAAAGAACGATCATGGTGGAGCGATAAAATTAGGCTTCTCCATTTGTACGACCCAGACCGCTTGCGATGATCCGCGGGTCTCATTTGCGCAAATGGCCAAATATCAATGCCAAATATCAATAAAGGTATTCGCCGGCGCGATAAATGGGGCAGTAATCAGCACTTAAGCGAGGCTGGCGCTAAAACATACAGATGCGTGCTTGCCTCGCTCATGCTTGCCCCTTAGATTTCGCGCCAGAAACAGAAACAGAAACAGAAACAGAAACAGAAACTGGGGAATGGCAATGCGAGCGAGTATTCTGGCGATGGCAGGCGCTGCGGTGCTGATGTCAGGGGTTCCGGCGCAAGCCGACGATCACCGCGAATTGACCGAACACGAGCAGCGCGTGCGCGACATTTACCGCGACATCATCGCTTTCCGCAGCGCGCGCGGGCACGAGCAGGTCGATGACATGGTCGCTTATCTGACCGGCATCCTGTCCGAAGCTGGGTTTGACGATGGCGACGTCATGGTGACCGATTACGACAGCGACGGCGAACCAACCCAAGGCCTGATCGTACGCTATCGCGGCGATGGGTCATCGGGTGAGAAGCCAATCGCCATGCTCGCCCATATGGACGTAGTCGATGCGCTGCCCGAAGACTGGGAGCGCGATCCGTTCACCCTGATCGAGGAAGACGGGTACTTTTTTGCGCGCGGCACACAGGATAACAAATACGGCGTCGCCAATCTCACCGGGACCTTCATCCGCCTGAAAAAAGAGGGCTGGGTGCCGACCCGTGATCTCTATCTGGTTTTCTCAGGCGATGAGGAAACCGGCATGATTTCCACCCGGGCGCAGGCCCGGTGGGTGGCGGAAAATGTCGACCCCGCTTACGTCCTTAACTCGGATTCCGGCGGGATCGGACTGGCAGACGATTTCACTCCGTTGGCACAGCAGATCCAACTGGCCGAGAAAACCTTCGTCACCTTTGATATCACTGCGACCAATCCGGGTGGCCACTCCTCTCGGCCGCGTGCCGACAATGCGATCTATGATCTGGCAGCGGCGTTGACCAATATCTCCCAGCACCAATTTCCCGTGCGCGAAAGCGCGCTGACGCGGAGCTATTTTGCGGCACTGGGTCAAAGCGTAATCGGCGAATTGGGCAAGGCGATGCGGGAATTTGCAGCAGATCCCAGCAATGCAGAAGCAATCGAGATTCTGCGCGCCGACCCGGGATATGTAGGAACGCTGGGCACAACTTGCGTCGCCACTATGCTTAAGGCCGGTCATGCCGAGAATGCATTGCCGCAATCGGCGAGCGCGGATGTGAACTGCCGCGTGTTTCCCGGAATTGGCGTTGATGAGGTCAGGGACACACTGGCGCAGGTGATCGGCAATGACGCGATCACAATTACCGTGCGAGGCGAGGTCACCGAGAGCCCGATCAGCCGGTTTCCTGACGATGTCCGCGCTGCGGTCGAAAAATCGCTCACGGCGCGGTTTGGCAGTCCGATCCCGGTAATTCCCAATATGTCATCGGGCGGCACCGACGGCATGCATTACCGCACGCTCGGCTATGACACGATTGCCATCGGTGCGGGCGCAAGCCGGGCGCAAGATGTCTATGCTCATGGCTTAAACGAGCGGATGCGGGTGGATGCCTTCTACGACGGGCTTGATCACTGGGCAATTGTTCTCAAGGAACTCGCCGGGCACTAAAAATGGTGGTTGGCGACGCGTTCCTTTAGCACTGTCAGGGCAACTGCACCGACTCTTGGAATGTGGTTGATCGGAAAGAGCAAGGAATTCGACCTGAATCGCCTTGATGCGTTTAATCTGACATCACCCGTGAGGGTGGCCAAGAAAGGCGCGAACATTGGCGGCTGCGGTATTTGTGGATGCGATGGCTGTGGACACGCTGGTCATTGCAGAAGCGCCGCTTCAGCAAAGCCCGCATAGGTGCCGAGTGCGGCGCCAAGCAGGCCTGACCAGCACGCCTGGAAGCGCAAGGTTGGCACGTCCGATACCCTCCGCTATCGCGGGCGCGACGACGCTACCCCCGATATTGGCGACCGATGCGACTGCGACCACCTCGGGCTCGATCCGAAGCAGCGCACCGAACCCGACCAGAACGATGAAGTGAAAAAGCAGAATAATTGCGACGAAACCAAACATGGCCACACCCAGCGAGCGATCCTCGATCAATGCAGCGATATCCGCACTGGCATCAATAACGACCAGAAAGAGCAGCAGACCGGCCATGCCGAGGGACGGCGCGAGCGCCAGCCGGTCGATCCCCGGCACTTGCGCTACGAGAAGGGCGATGGTGGTCACGATGATGATACTGGGAACGAAAAAGCCGATCCCCCCTGGAAAACCTGCCAACCCATCGGACGCGAACACTGCGATCGCGGCCATGGCCAGTGGCGCCGCGACCTGAGAGACAGATGGTCGATGCAGGGTTTCATCTTCCTGCGAGGTAGATTCCATCGGCTCTGCGTGGGGTTGCTGGTTGGCATAGAACCGCGTCCTTCGCATCAGCGCCGGAAGCGCCAGCAACAGCATCAGCCACAATACGGTCATGACATTGTCAACCAATATGGCGACGACATAAAGCGATCCCTGGCTTTCCATGCCATAGGCAAGTGCCACTGCGTTGAAATTAGGGCTCCCACCAATATAGGTCGCGGTGAACACACATGGGTCGGCAGTGGAACAACAGGTTTTTTTCGAAATTAGTGCCGCTAGACTTGGCCGCTGGCAGCGCGACGGCATGCGCCAACAAACCGGTCATTCCCGGTGTTGTTTCAGCTCATCTGGACCAGTCGTTCGTTCACGAAGGGGCAGCCGTTGCCGAACGACGGCTACCGATCTGTAAGCCGTAACGCTTCGATATCGGGAAAAGTAGATTCTTGCCGTCCAACATCGATCCCCCGTGATCGGCTTCTGGGCCGATCCCTGTCCGACGGGTTCCGAGGCATCGAGTCGAATTGCAGGGATTCATGGTTCGTTTCGCGCCCTTAATTTCGTGGCGGAATGCGATCTCTTTTGTAGGGTCTTGCTCCTCGCCCGAACAACAACTTGTGTACGGCGACGATCTCTGGCGTCCGCATATCTGATGGGAGAGCCGTTTATGAAGCAATCAAGGCTTAAACCACTTAAACTGCGCTGCCATAGGCAGCCCGGCCGAGCAGGTTCGAAACAGCATCCGCACCAGGGCCGGTGGCTAGCGCGAACTCAAGCGGTGTTCTGGAATGGAGCATCATATGCGGCCGCGTGAGAGACTCGCGCGCTTGCGAAGCGCTGCCATATACATTTTCCGCAAGGGCAAAGACTTTTGCAAAACGAGCGAGGCGATTGCTCTCTTCGCGAGTGAGAAGCTTTTTGGGCGACTGACGTCGACGTTCCAGCGTGGCCTTAGGGATGAGACGAAACTTAAACCGCGCACCCCCCGGCGAGTCTACTGCAGCAAGGCGATCGAGCGCACTGACCGCAATTCCCTCTTCAACACTGTTGGCAAGCCCCAGGCGGGAGCCGCGCGAAAAATCCAAGCCAAGGAGGTCTTCCACGTGTGCTGAATAGGTTGCCATAGTCCATTACTCCATCAACTGTGGCAGGTAGGTAAGGTTAAACGTCAGGGCGATCGTCGTGTATGTCTTCAAGGATACGGCATGCTTTTCCGTTCGGGAACATCTTGATCCATTCGTCCGGATAGCCGTTCTCTCGCAGCCAGGAATCGAAATCCAAAGTTTCGATGTCGCCGTCAAATGGTTTGGGAAAACCAAAGGCATGGCCGTTGGGCGGATCAAGGAGGTAGCGAGGCATCATCGGATGTATGGCATCCGAGTGAGGGATTTCCAAGGATGCAAAAGTTGTTCAGCCCGCATCGAAGGTGGGCAGGAGTTCGCCGATCCTTGATGCGGGCTGACCATTGGCGTGGCTGGTGGCGCGCAATCGCCGACAAAGGCGAGCTTCAAGGTTCCAACCCCGGCTCGCCGAAACTCGCCCTTCGTTCACGCGGGTTTCCATTACCCGCTATCGCTGGCCTCATGCTTGCGGTGTTTCGTTATCACGGGCATGGTCCCGCTATGCCTAAGTCTTACGATCCCTTCGTCTATATCATCCGCCTCGAAGCCCTGATTGTCGGCATCGAGCCAGCGGTCACCCGCACGTTGGAGTTGCCGAGCGATCTTAATTTCGCGCAGCTTCACGAGGTGTTGCAGGCGGCATTCGGGTGGACCGATAGCCACCTCCACCAGTTTCATGTCGGGGGCCTGACAATTGGCGCGCC
>JBGSJO010000116.1:0-11848 GCA_041741895.1 Pontixanthobacter sp. | reverse complement strand
TGCCATCTGCGATTACGTAATCGCAGACCGACGAAAGGTGCCCAAAATTATTCTTGACTGGGCCGCGATTAAACGACCGCACTCGATCACTCGCACATTGGATCAAAATCTTCTTGCATCACGGGCGGCAACCACAGAAGTGCTAGGTTTGAAAACCTCACCGATACGACTGGTCCTTAATTGCGGTCAGCATGAAGAACCGGATTTTTTCGGAGCGGCTGACCGGGAGCCTGTATGGGCTTGGCATGGTCGGCGCGGCTTTGGCGATTGCGCCAGCGGCCAAGGCACAAGTTGCTGCGGTCGGGGTCATGCTGCCAGCCTCGGCGTCCGCGGTGGTCATGGCTTCAACTAGGGCGCGCGCATCCTACTTCGTCTGCGGCCCCCGAATTCAGAGCTATTGGCCGGGTTAGTCTGAGCAGCTTCCCAGAGCCTGGGCGCAATTTTTTGGCCTGTTCCACCTTTCTATCGCCAATGCCCCAAATTGCCGGTAAATGGTAATTCATCGAAACGCGGCCCGCGGTTTACCGACCAAAGCCAAAAGTGCGCAGCAAACAGGCTTGACGATGAAGATACCCAACCTTGCCATGTCCGGTCTCGAGACCTGCGTCGCGGCCGTTCAGATATGGGCGGCGTTCTTCCTGGTTACTTTATTGGCCCAGTTCGCGTCCCCCGGCACACGGATAGAGCAGATTGTGATCCTGCTGGCTGGAACGATCGCGATCGGAGCCATCGCCTATCGCTGGACTACCGCGATTAATGCACGCAGGGATCTGGCGAATGTGGCCTTGCTGATCGCCGCGTTTTTTATCGGTCTGGACATGGTCGCAGAGCTAACTGACTGACCGGTGCGCCTGGACTGGCGTGCCTCCCGTAAAACTCCGCCACTATGGATCGGCGAGGGCCCCGAGGGCACTGCCCGGATAATTCGAAGCACCCGCTGCACGCTGTCTATAGTGCGAGCGGCGCGCGGCTGGTGGGCTATGCCTACCGCCCGAAAGATTATTTCCGTGCCTTGTCGCAACCCCCATAACCGCTACCTATATGCTATTAAGTCCAGGCAACCCCCGCATACGGAGAGATTTCGATGGAAAGCTACAAGCAGAATTATATTGGCGGCCAGTGGGTCGATTCGATCGGCGGCACCCCGCATCAGGTGATCAATCCCGCGACCGAGGAACCGGTGACGGAAATTGTCCTGGGTACCGCCGCCGATGTCGATGCAGCTGTCGCTGCCGCGAAAGAAGCGTTCAAGACCTTCAGCCAGACCACGCGTGAGCAGCGGCTCGAACTGCTTGGCCGGATCGTGGAGGAATATAAAAAGCGCATGCCCGATATCGCGAAATCGATGGCGGGTGAAATGGGTGCTCCCGTCAGCCTCGGCATGGCGGCGCAGGCACCGGCCGGGCTGGGCGGTTTTCTGGGCACCATCGCTGCGCTGAAGGATTTCAAATTTTCCGAACAGCAGGGCGCCAATCTGATCGTCTACGAACCCATCGGGGTGGTCGGAATGATCACGCCGTGGAACTGGCCGGTCAACCAGATCGCATTGAAGGTTGCCCCGGCGCTGGCAGGCGGCAACACGATGGTGCTGAAACCTTCCGAAGAATGCCCCGGCAACGCGGCGATCCTGGCCGAAATCATGGATGCGGCGGGCGTTCCGCCGGGCGTGTTCAATCTGGTGCAGGGCGACGGGCCGACCGTCGGCAATGCAATTTCCTCCCATCCCGGGATCGACATGGTCAGCTTCACCGGTTCGACTCGCGCGGGGGTGCTGGTGGCGAAAGCCGCTGCCGATACGGTCAAGCGGGTGCATCAGGAACTGGGCGGAAAATCACCCAATCTAGTCTTGCCGGGCACCGATCTGGAGAAATTCCTCCCCGCAACCATTGCCGGCGTGATGGTCAACACCGGCCAGAGCTGTATCGCGCCGACCCGGGTGCTGGTGCACAAGGATCAGGCCGACGACGCGATCAGAGTGGTCAAGGGCATTGTCGAGGGCACCAAGGTTGGTGATCCGATGCAGGAAGGCGGCCATATCGGGCCCGTCGTCAACAAGACGCAGTATGACAAGATCCAGGGTCTGATCCAGTCCGCGATCGATGAAGGCGCAACGCTGGAAACGGGCGGCACCGATCTGCCGACCGGCGTCAACCGCGGCTATTATATCAAGCCGACGCTGTTCAGCGGCGTCACGCCCGATATGCGCATCGCCCGCGAAGAAGTGTTCGGGCCGGTGGTCACGCTGATGAATTACGATACGCTGGATGAAGCGGTCGAAATTGCCAATGATACCGAATATGGCCTGTCTTCGGTCATTTCCGGAGATCCGGCAGAAGCTGCCAAGGTTGCGCCGAAACTGCGCGCGGGCATGGTGGCCATCAATGCCTGGGGCCCCGCACCGGGCGCACCGTTCGGCGGTTACAAGCAATCGGGCAACGGCCGCGAAGGCGGGGTTTACGGTCTGCGCGATTTCATGGAAATGAAGTCGATCAGCGGACTTTGATCTGACCCAGCAATTACCGGGTAACGATGGGCCTGCGATGAATTCGCAGGCCCATTTCGTTTGGGGCCGTGTTTCAGGCCCGGATCATTCCCACCAATAGGGCAGCCGCTTGGCGGTGCCGGTTTCGACCTCGTTCATGGTCGCGGCATCGTATAGCCGCCCGCCCAGCATGACCTGCGCGATCTTGTCGCTATTGCGGATATCGGCGGAAGGATCGGCGGTCAGCACCAGTAGGTCGGCCAGCTTACCCACCTCCAGGCTGCCGATGTCCCGGTCCATCCCCAGCGACTTTGCCGGGGCGATGGTTCCGGCGCGCAGTGCCTCGACCGGCGTCATGCCGCCGCGCACGAAGGACCACAGTTCCCAATGCGCGCCGATGCCAGCCTGCTGGCCGTGCGCGCCGATGGACACCTGCACCCCGCGATCCGCCAGCTTCTTCGCCTCGCGCGCGTTGTCGTCATCGACGAAAACCCATTCGGGTCCCTTCACCCGGCGGACATTCGCCGCCAGCAACTGGCTTGGCGGGGTGTGGACCAGCAGCGGATTGGTCCACACATCGGTCGCCTGCCGCCAATAGGGATCGCCCGCCAGCCCGCCATAGGTCACCACCAGCGTGGGGGTGTAATTGGTCTGGCTCTGTCCGAAGAATTGCAGCACATCTTCATAGAAATATTCCAGCGGAACATTGTGTTCCAGCGTGGAATTGCCGTCAGCCACCAGCGCCATGTCCATGCCGAACAGCGAACCGCCCTCTGCCACCACCAGCATATCTTCAGCCAGTGCCGCGCTGACCACCTGCTGGCGCTGTTCGCGGCGCGGCTGGTTGTAATTCTTTACCGAGATGCCGCCCTGCGCCTTGATCCGCCGGACATGCGCCAGCGCGTCTTCGTAATTGTCGATCTGCGCATAGACATCGGGCGCTTTCGCCCCGTAAATGATCTCGCCGGTGGAGAAAATCCGCGGCGCGAGCAGATTGCCCGTCCGTTGGCGTTCCGCAGCGGCAAAGATCATGCTGGCCTGAGACGAAGGGTCATGCAGCGTGGTCGTGCCCAGCGCCAGGTTCTGCACCAGTTCCCAGTTCTGCTGCGGGATCAGGTCGCCGGTCCCCTGGGAACCGTGCGCATGGGCATCGATCAGGCCAGGCATGATCGTGCGCCCGGTCGCGTCGATCACCTTCGCACCGGCGGGGATGGTGACTTCTCCGCGCGGTCCGATCGCGCCGATCCGGTCGCCGACGATGACGATCACGCCGTCCTCGATCACTCCGGCCCCCTCACCGGCCCCCTCACCGGCCCCCTCACCTGCCCCCTCGGCTGCCATCGTCAGGATCCGGGCGCCGGTGAGCGCCACTACGCCGCTGTGTTTCGCAGCAGGCAGGGTCATCGCCAGCGAGGTGCCACTGGTGGGCGGCGTAAATCCGGTAGCGTCTTTTTCCTGCGGGGCGGAAGGGAACATCGCGCTGGTCTGCGCGGAGTAGAGGTTCGGCCCCAGGCTCCAGTCAAGCTGCGATCCGCCGCCTGACCACCCGATGTAATCGGCCCCGCCCTTGCTGACGCGGGTGACCGGCAGGGCGCTGCTGTCCGCACCGATTTCGACCGCCTGGCCGCCCGGCATCAGCGGCGCGGTGTAGACATCGTAATTCTGGCGGAACGCCATGTACCGGCCGTCGGGCGCGACGCTGAATTCGGTAACCAGCTCGCCCTTGGCGTGGACCCGCCGTGCTTCGCCATTGAGGTCGGCGGACACAAGCTGCAACTGGCCGTTTTCCCGCCCGGTCATGAACACCCGGTCGTCATCCGCGCCGAACTGGGGCGAGCCAAGATCGCGCGCGATCAATTCCGGAAGTCCGCCGCTTGCCGCGATCCGGTAAACGCCGGGATTCTCCGACCATGCCTCGTCCGTCAGATCGCCGCCGCTGCGTTTCTCGAACACGATCATCTGGCCGTCCGGCGAAAAGCGCGGATGGGCGTAATGGCCCGGCTGGCTGGATACCTTGCGCTGGTTCCGGCCGTTGGCATCGGCGGTGACAATTTCGCCCAGACCTGCGTCGGTCCACCGTACGAAAACCAGCTTGCGCCCGTCGCGGGACCAGCTGGGGAACAGTTCCAGCGCATCGCTACCTGCGGTCAGCTGCCGGGGGGTGCCGCCGTTGACCGGCTGGACCCACAGCTTGCCCAGCGTTTCGAAGACCACCTGCTTGCGATCCGGCGATACGCTGGCGAAGCGGGGTATGCTGGTGGTGACATTATCGGGCGCAACCTCGATTGCGGGATGCGGCGCGTTGGCCACACCGCGTGTATCCGTAACCCTGAAGGGAATAATCGATGCATCGCCGCCAGCTGCATCGACCCGCCGCAATTTGCCGCCCGCCCAGAACACGATACTGGCCGAATCCGGCGTCCAGTCCATATTCGGATAGACCCCGGTGACCGCCCAGGTTTCCTGCACGTCGCGGTCGAGCTGGTCATAGACCATCCGTTCGGCGCCGGAGGCGATGTCCTTGACGAACAGCTGGCTCTTGCCCGCCACGCGGCGGACAAAGGCAAGGTGCTTGCCGTCGGGCGAGGGGGCAGGGCGCACCGCGCCGCCAAGCCCGGAAACCGCCGTGGTGGTCTCGCCCTTGGTCAGATCATAGCGTTCGATCGCAAACAGCGCGTTGGTCGAATCCTGGGCATATTCGAAGATCGGCCCGCCAGTGGTGTTGCGGGTAAAGTAGATCGCGGAACCGTCGGGCGCATAGGTCGGTTCGCCCAGTTCTTTCTGATGGGTTTCGTTGGGCCGCGCGACCAGTTTGACCCCGCCCCCGCCGGACACGTGATAGAGCCAGATTTCACCCGTGCCGAGCGAGCGGCCGGTGGTGAAATGCTTCTTCGCGGCGATGAAGCGGCCATCCGGGCTCCAGCTCGGCTGGTTGAGCAGGCGGAACTTTTCCTTGGTCACGGCGCGCTTGTCCGACCCGTCGGCATTCATGATCCAGATATTATCCCCGCCGCCCCGGTCCGAGGTGAAGGCGATCCGCGTGCCATCGGGGGAGAAGCGCGGCTGGACTTCCCAGGCCAAACCTTCGGCGATGCGCGTGGGGGTGCCGCCGGCAATCGGCATGGTGTAGATATCGCCAAGCAGTGCGAAGGCCAGCGTCCGCCCGTCGGGGCTGACATCGACATCCATCCAGCTGCCTTCGTCAACCGCGATTGGGATGTCGCGAATGGTCATGCCGGTGGGCGCATTCACATCCCATTTCGCTTCCTCTGGCGTGGCCGCTGTTTCGCTGCTGCTTTCCTGTTTAATTTTGGCCTGTTTAATCTCGGCCTGTCTGATTTCGGCCTGTTCGATTCCCGCTTCCTGCGCGAAAACGGGCGCTGTTACAGTAAAGCTGGTTCCCAATATGGCGGCGATAACCGATGCGACACTTGTTTTCATGGTGATTCCTCAAGGATTTGAAACACCGGCTTAGCGCGGGAATTGTCCTGCGTCATGGGCCGTTGTATCTTTGCCTTCGGGGGCACCGGGCGCTGGTTCCGGCACCCGCCCGAGGGCCTTCAGTTCACAAAATCGTCCACCCGTTCGATGATGATCGCCGGGGCCATGCCGCCCGCTGCACACATGGTGACGAGGCCATAGCGCCCGCCGGTCCGCTCAAGCTCGTCCAGCACAGTGCCGATCAGGATCGAACCGGTCGCGCCGATCGGATGGCCCAGCGCAATCGCGCCGCCATTGACATTGACCTTGTTCCAATCAAGCCCAAGCTTGTCCACGAAGCGGTGCGCGACGACCGCGAACGCTTCGTTAATTTCCCACAGATCGATATCGTCCTTAGTTAGCCCTGCCTTCGCCAGCACCTTTTGCGCGGCAGGCACCGGGCCGTTGAGCATCAGGGTTGGATCATCGCCCATATTGGCGGTGGCAACGATGCGGGCGCGGGGTTTGAGGCCGTGTTTTTTCGCATAATCTTCGGAGGTGACCAGCACGGCGGCTGCGCCGTCCACCACGCCTGAACTGTTGCCGGCATGGTGGAAATTGGTAATCTCCAGATCCGGGTATTTCTGGTTGATCAATCCGCGAAAGGTCGTCCCATTCCGGTCCAGCGGAACATCGGCGATCTTGGTGAAAGCTGGCTGCAACTGCGCCAGCCCCTCGCGGGTGGTTTCGGGACGGGGATATTCATCGTGATCCAGCATGACGGTGCCATCATCATTCATGACCGGGACAATGCTCCTGGCGAATTTGCCTGCCTTGATCGCCGCATCGGCGCGCTGCTGGCTGCGATAGCCCACCTCGTCCAGTTCCTCCCGGGTGTAACCTTCCATGCTGGCGATCGCATCGCCGCACATGCCCTGATGCGATTGGGGGTGGACGGCCTGCAGGCGCTGGTTACCCGATCCCATCATTTGCGGCGTTTTGCCTGCGGCCATGTCTTCCTGGGCCATCTGGCTGGTCAGGCTCATCATTTCGGTGCCGCCCGCGACGATGCAGTCTTCCATTCCGCTCATGATCTGCGCGGTCGCCAGATTGACGGTGGTAATCCCGCCGCCGCAGAACCGGTCCAGCGTCATGCCCGAGGCGGCTATGTCATAACCCGCATCCAGCGCTGCCATCCGGCCAAGATCGCCGCCTTGCGTCCCGCGCTGGGTGGAGGTGGACCAGATGATGTCGTCGACCGTGGAGGTATCCAGCTTGTTGCGTTCCGCGATCGCGCTCAGCACGGTTGCAGCCAGATGTTGTGGGTGCGCCGCTGCGAGCGAACCCTTGCCTACTTTGCCGATCCCGCGAGGGGTGCGCACAGCGTCGATGATATAGGCATGGGCCATGGGAAATCCTCTTGTTTGGGCTAAATTGTCGGTTGACGGACCCGTAAACCTTGGCCAGCACGAGAGCAAGATAAGTTGCAATCGAAAATGGGAGTCGACCCGATGAGTGAAGAATTGCTGACACATGAGGAAGACGGAATCCTCATCATGACGATCAATCGCCCCGAAGCAAAAAACGCGATGACCAAGGCGGCATCCGAAGCAATCGCGGCGGCGCTGGACCGGCTGGATGCGGAGGATCACCTGCGGGTCGGCATCCTGACCGGTGCGGGCGGCACATTCTGTTCCGGGATGGATCTGAAGGGGTTCCTGCGCGGCGAAAGCCCGTCGGTTCCCGGGCGCGGATTTGGCGGATTGACCGAGCAAAAGCCGGCCAAACCGTTGATCGCCGCAGTCGAAGGTTACGCGCTGGCGGGCGGGCTGGAACTGATGATCGCCTGCGATCTGGTGGTGGCCAGCGCAACGGCGAAATTCGGCATTCCGGAGGCCCGGCGCGGATTGGCCGCGGCAGCGGGCGGGTTGATGGTCCTGCCCGATCTGATCCCCTACAAGGTGGCGATGGAACTGGCGCTGACCGGCGAATTCATCGATGCACGGCGGGCATACGAATTGGGCCTGATCAATCGGATCACCGAAGGTCCGGCGCTGGGCGGGGCGATGGAACTGGCCTGCGCGATCCAGGCCAACGGCCCGCTCGCGGTGCGCATTTCCAAGCAGATCATGGAGGAATCGCGCGGCTGGCCGAGGGACAAGCGTTACGAAGAACAGGCCAAGCTGCTTCCCAAGGTGTTCATGTCTGCCGATGCCCGCGAGGGATCCCTGGCGTTCGCCGAAAAACGTGCGCCTAACTGGCAGGGTAAGTAGCCGTAATGGCGGGGCCGCTCAGCGGAATCCGGATCGTCGAATTCGCCGGGATCGGTCCCGGCCCGTTCTGCGGCATGATGCTGGCCGATCACGGTGCGGAAGTGATCCGGATCGACCGCGCGAGCGGCAGGCGGGGCGGATCGCAACCGGTCACATCCAAGGATGTGCTGGCGCGCGGGCGCAAATCGATCGCCCTCGATCTCAAGCGTGCCGAGGGCGTGGTCCTGGCCCGCAAGTTGTGCGCCAGTGCGGACGGGATCATCGAGGGTTTCCGGCCCGGCGTCATGGAGCGGCTCGGCCTTGGTCCGGAGGAACTGCTGTCGGACAATCCGAAGTTGGTGTACGGGCGGATGACGGGCTGGGGCCAGACCGGCCCCTACGCGCCCCATGCCGGGCATGACATCAATTATATCGCCCTCGCTGGGGCCTTGGCCCATTTCGGCCGCGCGGGCGAAAAGCCGACCCCGCCGATCAATATGGTTGGCGATTTCGGCGGCGGCGGGATGATGCTCGCCTTCGGCATGGTTTCCGCGCTGCTGGCAGTGGCGAATGGCGCGAAAGGCCAGGTGATCGACGCGGCGATGACCGACGGCACGGCGGTGCTGATGAGTATGATGCACGGCATGAAGAACATGGGCGTGTGGTCGGAAGAACTGGGTGCGAACATGCTCGATACCGGCGCGCATTTCTACGACACCTATGAGACGGCGGACGGCAAATTCGTGTCCATCGGCAGTATCGAGCCGCAATTCTATGCCGAGCTGCGGCGTGCGGCGGGCCTGGCCGACGACCCCGAGTTCGATGTGCAGCATGATCGGCGCCAATGGCGCGCGCTGAAGGCGAAGATGACCGCTGTGTTCAAGACGAAAACGCGTGCCGAATGGGATGCGGTCATGGAGCATACCGATGTCTGCTACGCCCCGGTGCTGACCATGAGCGAAGCGGCTGCCCATCCGCATAATGTGGCCCGCGAAACTTTTGTGAAGGTCGGCGGCGATGTGCAGCCCGCGCCTGCGCCGCGTTACAGTGTCACCGCGAACCCCGTGCCTGCGGCCGCCCCGATGCCGGGTGACCAGACCGATTTGATATTGGCCGAACTCGGCACCAACGCGGCGGAGCGTGAAGCCTTGCGCGCCGCCGGAACCATTGCCTGAACAGGAATTTCCCATGCTCGATATGTCCACCCGCTTTGCCTATAATGAAGATCACGCCATGTTCCGCGACACCGTGCGCAAGGTTTTTGCCGAGCATATGGTTCCGTTCCTCCAGCAGCACGAGGAAGAAGGCATCGTCGGGCGCGAGGCTTGGAAGGCGCTGGGCGAGGCGGGGATGCTGTGCCCGACGGTTAGTGAAGAGAACGGCGGCCTCGGCCTCGATTTCGGATACAACGCCGTGATCGCGGAGGAGCTGTCTTACATCGGATCATCCGCCGGTTTCACCTTGCAGAACGACATCACCGTCAATTATTTCGAGCGGCTGGGGACCGAGGAACAGCGGCGAAAATATCTCCCCGGGATGATTTCGGGCGACGTCATCACAGCGATTGCGATGACCGAACCGGGCGCGGGGTCGGACCTTCAGGGCGTGCGCACCAGTGCGAAGCGGGACGGCGACGATTACATCATCAACGGTTCCAAGACCTACATCACCAATGGCCAGAATTGCGATGTGGTGATCGTGGTTGCCAAGACCGACCCGAGCCAGGGCGCAAAGGGAACCTCGCTGCTGCTGGTGGACGCGGGAACACCCGGTTTCGAACGCGGGCGCAACCTCGACAAGATCGGCCAGCATTCGGCCGACACGTCCGAATTGTTCTTCAACGATGTTCGCGTCCCGAAGGAAAACCTGCTCGGGCAGGAAGGGCGCGGCTTCGTGCATCTGATGGAAGAATTGCCGCAGGAACGCTTGTCGATCGCAATTGGCTGCCAGGCCAGCGCCCAGCGCGCGCTGGATGAAGCGGTCGCCTTTACCAAGGACCGGAAGGCGTTTGGACAGACCGTGTTCGAGTTTCAGAACACGAAGTTCACGTTGGCAGGGCTGGCTGCGGAATTGCAGGTCGGCTGGGCACATATCGACTGGGCCCTGAAGCGGCATATCGCGGGCGAACTGACCACGGCGGAGGCATCGTCCGCCAAGCTGTGGCACACCGAATTGCAGGGGCGGGTGTGTGACGCTGCGCTGCAATTGCATGGCGGCGCCGGCTATATGAACGAATATCTGATCGCCCGCCTGTGGCGCGATGCCCGCGTGACACGGATATTCGGCGGCACCAGCGAGATCATGAAGGAAGTGATCAGCCGCAGCCTGTAATCAGGCGATAAACGCCTTCACCTCGGCCATGAAATCATCGAACCGGTCGTGGTGGACCCAGTGCCCGGCGCGGTCGTAATCACTCACGCTGACATTATCGCCGAAATGCCTGATGCGGCCATCCTTCACCGGGTTGGAGGCCCAGCTGTCGTTGCCGTAGATCATTCGCGTGGGGCAAGTTATCCGCCCCCAGATTTCGTGCAATTGGTCTTGCGTCCAATCGTCGGGCGGCCAGGCGTGCAGATGCGGATCGAACTTCCAGCTGAAAGTGCCGTCTTCGTTGCGGATGACCGCGTGGGTCGTCAGATGGCGCGCCTGTTCCCGGCTGAGATAGCTGTTGGCTTCGTGCATCCGGTCGAGCGCGGTTTCGAACGTGGGGTAGCGTTTGGGCAGGCGGGCGGAAGCCTCGCGCTTTTGGTCGATCCAGTCGGTCCAGTGGGTAAAGAAGGGCACGCTTTGCATTTCCTCCAGCCGCTGGGGGCTGGGACCGAGCCCTTCGATGGCGACGAGTTTGCGAACATTCTGCGGATATAGCCCGGCATAGCGGATCGACACATTGCCGCCCATCGAATGCGCTACGATGGTGACCGGCGCCAGTTCCAGCTGGTGGATCAGCTGGGCCAGATCATAGACATAGCCGATGGTGGGGTAATAGCCGTTTTCGTTCCACCCGCTGTCCCCGTGCCCGCGCTGGTCGGGGCAGATCACGTGCCAGTCCGTGCGCAATTCCTCAGCGGCCCAGTCCCAGCTGCGACAATGATCGCGCCCGCCATGCAGCAGGATAAGCGGCGGTGCGCCGTGATTGCCCCAATCGGCATAATGGAGCCGGGTCCGCTGCGAAATGTAGGTTTGCGATGTGGGGCCAATAAGGTCCATGAGGCGGTCTCGACTTCCCTTTGTTCTATTCAGGCCATTGTTCTATTCCAGCCATTGCACTTATCAAGGCGGATGATACGACACGGCCTTATCGCTTCTGACGAAAAGGTCCATCATGCCGATTATCGACGTTCCCCAGCCCGAATATATGGAAGATGAAGAAATCTCCATGTTCTACGATGCCGTGGGCAAATTCTATGACCAGCACGCGCCGGAAAAGCGGGTGCTGAAATGGCGTGAAGACGGCCAGGTTGACCGCGAATTCTGGCGGGAGGCTGGCGCGGCCGGCCTGCTTGGCGTGTCGGTGCCGGAGGAATATGGCGGTCATGGCGGCGATTTCCGGCACGATATGGTGGTGGTGAACCAGCAGGCCAACAAGGGTGTCGAAGGCTTTGCGGCCAGTCTGCATAATGTGATTATTCTGCCCTATCTGGTCCGCCACGGGACGGAAGAACAGAAGAAGAAGTGGCTGCCCAGGCTGGTTTCG
>JBGSJO010000115.1:0-9633 GCA_041741895.1 Pontixanthobacter sp. | reverse complement strand
TCTGATCCAGACTATCGTTTATTTCGATCAGCTTGCATCGGCACTGGCGGTCTGGGCGGCGCCCGAAACCTGTGGTCCCTTGCCTTGTTCAAGCTGGCGCGAGAAGATATTCCGCATCAGGTCGAGCGAGAAAATCTGGGCGTGGATCAGCGCCAACATCCCGTTCTGATTCCAGGTGCGCAAAATATCGCCGCGCAAATCCTGCAGCTTTTCCTGATTGATCATCTGGAAGCCGCGATAAACGAAAGGCTGGTCCGGATTCTCATTCCGCGAAATGGAGATTTCGCCATCCATCAACAAGTCATGCTTCTTCAGTTCGTCGATGAAGGATTTGGTGCGCGCACCGGCCTGTTCGAACCGTTCACAGAATTGCAGGACGTCGTTCGTCGCCTGCGAGGGTTTGCCATCTTCGTCAAATAATGGATTGCCCTCGTCGAATTCACCGATCGATTCATTGGTTGGATCAAAGCAAAGCGAAAGCTCTTCGGTATCTGGTGTCAGCTTCGCGAGCATGTAGGGGTAGCGGCGAATATACGCCGGGATGTAAATCGGATCGTCGATCTTGCCCTGGTCGTTTACAAAGGTGTTTACTCCTTCGTTCAATCCCATCAGCGCTAGCGGCAATGGGTTGTCACCCGACGAATATACAATCGGGAAATCGCGCTGCGCCTGAACGAATTCGTCCACCGTCAAGGGGATGGCGTGCTGGCCAATCAGCCATTTCGCCGTGTCGAGCGACTTAATCTTCCAATTCGCATGATCGCGGCTGTTGAGCGGCATCAAGTCGTTGTAAAACAGGGGCAGGGAGGGTTGCGGCGCGCTGGCCATGAAATTTCTCCAATATTTGAAAAGCAGTATTGTTAAGACTGCAGCCGGATCGAGATGCCGGTTGCTTAAATCGCGTGAAGCGCGCGCTTTAAGGGCTGGTGGCCCCATAGGCAAGGCCGGAGGAATTCCAGGCGGATCTATACACCATGAGGTTCGTTTGCGGTGGTGCCGCCAAGACCCGGCACCAGCTTGCCCGGGTTGAGCAGGTTCGCCGGGTCCAGCGCCCGTTTGACGCTCCGCATGAGGGAGAGCGTGACAGGATCGCCTAACCGGCCCAGTTCATCTCGTTTCATTTGGCCGATGCCGTGCTCGGCGCTGATCGATCCGCCGAACTGCGTGACCCGGTCGTGGACGAACATGCTGATGGCCTTGCCTGCACCTTCCTCCCATTCGCCTGCAGTAGCGCCATCAGGGGCCACGACATGGAAATGCACGTTGCCATCGCCCAGGTGACCGAAGGCCAGAGCCCTGGTGCCAGGGAATTTTGCCTCCACCGCCGGTACGGTTTCCTCTACGAAGGTAGCCATCGCCGCGACCGGAACGGAAATGTCATGTTGCATCGCGGGCCCGATCGCGCGTTCGGCTGCAGAAATCGAATCGCGCAGCAACCACATAGCGTCCGACTGTGTTTCGTTGGCAGCAAGCGCGGCATCAGCAATCAATCCGCTTTGCAGCGCGGTTTCCAGTATTCCCTCGGAAATGTTCCGCATCGCATCTTCCGACCCGGCCGGCGCAACCCATTCGATCAGAACGTTCCATTCATGGCTATCTGCCAAGGGTGAACGGGCGTCCGGCAAATGATCCAGCACTGCAGACAGGCAATGCCGCGGCAAAACCTCGAACCCTTCCAGCATTTCCGATGATGCCGATTCGCAATGCAGCAATAATTTGCGCGCGCCGGAGATCGAATCGATGCCGACCCAGGCAACCACCCTGCCGCCGATAGCGGGCAATAACCGCAAGGTCGCACCGGTCACAATCCCCAGCGTGCCTTCCGATCCGATCAACAACTGTTTGAGATCGAATCCGCGATTGTCCTTTTTAAGCGGAACCAGCGACCCGAACACGGAACCATCCGCCATGACCGCTTCCAGCCCCAGAACTTGCGAACGCATTGTTCCGTGTCGCAGTACCTGGGTACCCCCTGCATTGGTGGATATCAGCCCGCCAATCGTCGCGGAACCCTTGCCGCCCAGGGTCAGGGGAAAGCGAAGATCGCTGGCAGCCGCCGCTTCGTGCAATGTCTGCAGGATCACGCCTGCCTGACAGGTCACCTTTTGCCCTTCTGCATCCCATTCGATGATCTTGTTCATTCGCCGCAGCGACAGGATGATCGCATTTCCGCTGGCATCTGGTGTGGCCCCGCCGGACATTCCGCTGTTTCCGCCCTGAGGCACAATGGCGACATCATATTCATCGCATAATTTGACCAGGGCAGACACTTGCGAAGTGTCTGCCGGGGATGTCAGCGCGAGCGCCGCCCCGTGATACCTGCCGCGCCAGTCGGTCAGCCACGGGGTCATCAGCTCGGGATCTCTGGTAAAGCCGCGCGTCCCAAGTAGTTCTTCGGCAGCGTTACAAAAACGGTCATGGTCAGTCATTGCGCCACTTATGCCACAAATCGGGTGCGCATCACCAGCGCTTGCGGATAATCGCCGGAAGATTAAGCAGCCATTCAACCGTTGATGCTAGAGAAGGCGCGCAACCAATCTCGGTAGACCGTAAAGCTGCGCCCCGATCTGGTCGCATGAGGAGTTTTTCACGACCTGACATGTCCAGCCTGTCTGTCTTTCTCGCGCCATTTGCGTTGCTTTTGCCCAACCCGGCAGCGGTAACTGATGCCCAATCGAGCGTCCGGCTGACAGTAAAGGACGCACGCAGCGAACAATCCCGCGGTCCGGCATTGCCAGGATGGATGATGTTGGATGCCATGCAGCAGGTTGCGGTGAATCAACAAATCCGGATCGAACGCCGGGTCACCATCCGGATTTCTCCCGCCGTTCCCACGCAATCGCGGAATTTGATGGCGGATTTGGCCCGTGGATCGCAGCCGACAAATTTTGTCGAGCGCAAATTCGGCAAATGTGTGGCAATCAGTTCGATTGCAGGGGTTCAGCCGGCGCAGGACAATCGCCTGATGCTATATCTGCGAGATCAGCGGATCATCAGCGCCAATCTTGAAAAGGCGTGCAGCGCGCGCGATTTCTATTCCGGATTCTATGTCGAACAGAACGCCGATGGCATGTTGTGTGTTGACCGCGACAAGCTGCATTCGCGTACCGGCGCAAACTGTGAAGTGGCACGGATGCGCCAGTTGGTGGCGCAATAGCCGCAGGGCTGACCTCATTTCCTTGACTTTTCCCACTTCACCGCGCAAAGGCGCGGCGTTGTTATAGCGGGCGCAGAAAGTCCGCACCCACGGGGTATAATGCCCCCAAATACCGGACAATCTGACTCACATGACTTTTGCCGATCTCGGCCTTTCCGACAAATTGCTGCAGGCGGTGGAAACCGCTGGCTATAGCGTGCCTACGCCCATTCAGGCGGAAGCCATTCCTGCGATCCTGATGATGAAGGACCTGATCGGCATTGCCCAGACGGGCACTGGCAAGACTGCCAGCTTCGTCCTGCCGATGATCGATGTACTCGACAATGGCCGCCGCCGTGCGCTCATGCCGCGCTCGCTGATTCTGGAACCGACCCGCGAACTGGCCGCCCAGGTGGCCGAAAATTTCGAGAAATACGGGGCCAATCACGACCTCAAGATGGCGCTGCTGATCGGCGGCGTGCAGATGGCCGACCAGCTGAAGGCGCTCAACGAAGGCGTGGACGTGCTGATTGCTACGCCGGGCCGTTTGATGGACCTGTTCGAACGCGGCAAAATCATGCTCAACGGCTGCGAATTGCTGGTGATCGATGAAGCGGACCGGATGCTCGACATGGGCTTCATTCCCGATATCGAATTCATCTGTTCCAAATTGCCCGCAACTCGCCAAACCATGCTGTTTTCGGCAACCATGCCGCCGGTGATCAAGAAACTGGCAGATAAATTTCTTACTAATCCCAAGCAGATAGAGGTCAGCCGCGCTGCCTCCACCAACGAGAACATTGCCCAGTTCAAGGTGATGATGACGCCGCGCAAGAAGAAAGAGGCACTGCGCTGGTTCCTTCGGAATGACAATGTCACCACCGCTATCGTGTTTTCCAACAAGAAAACCACCGTGCGCGATCTGGCCAAAACCCTGAAGAAGGATGGCTTCAAGGTTGGCGAAATTCATGGCGACATGGATCAATCTTCGCGCATCGCCGAGTTGGATCTATTCAAATCGGGCAAAATCAACATTCTCGCTGCATCCGATGTCGCGGCTCGCGGATTGGACATTAAGGGCGTCAGCCATGTGTTCAATTACGATACGCCGTGGCACCCGGATGATTACGTCCACCGGGTCGGACGGACCGGCCGCGCCGGGGCCAAGGGCCGCGCATTCACTTTCGTGACGGCAGATGATGCCGAAGCGATTGCAAATGTCGAGAAATTGACCGGCGACAAAATTCCGCTTTACGCGCCGACCAGGCCAGCTGCGATCGCTGATGCCGGGGAAAGCTCGGCGGAAAGCAGGCCAGTGAAGGTCGGCGGTCACCGCGATGAGCAGGCTCCGCGCGAGGAACAGCCACGCGCCGAAGAAAGGAAACCCAGCACTCGCCGCAAAGCTGCTGCTGAAGACCGCGCTGCCGAGCATTCCGAACCGGCGCTAGCGGCGCCCGTCCCTGCACCAAGGCAAGTTTCCGACAAGGTGCCCGAACGGCGCAAATCCAGGCATTCCGACAGTGGCCCGCCGACCGAGCCGGGCGAATGGAATGGCCCGATTCCGGGTTTCCTGGATGTTTCAGCCTCCTGAACCCGGCACCGATCGGGACCGGGATTAATCCACCAGCGTAACGAAGCTGTCGATCAGGCGCTTGCTGGTGCCGCTTTCAAAGTCTATTTCCAGCTTGTTGCCTTCCTGGCCGGTGACTTTGCCGTAACCGAATTTATCATGAAACACGCGCGCGCCAATGGCGATGTCGCTGCGGGGCCGGGCGGCGATGCTGGCGGCGCTGCGGGTGCTTTCCTTCATACGGGTTTGCCTGGTTTCATAACCGCTGGTCAGGGCGCGCTGCCAGCCTGGGCCGCGCTGGCTCGACCGTTCAGGGCGGCTGGCGCTGAGATGGGCAAAGGGATCTTCGCTTTCGCTCCAATTCGCCTGCCATAGGGACGCGCCGCCAGTCATGGTGGTTTCGCGGGTAACGTGATCTTCCGGCAATTCATTGACAAAACGCGACGGGATCGCACTGGTCCATTGTCCGTAGATTCGTCGGTTCGCTGCGTAGAGAATTGTGCAGCGTTTGCGCGCCCGGGTGATCGCGACATAGGCCAGCCGGCGCTCTTCCTCCAGACTGGCGAGGCCGCCTTCGTCCAGCGAACGTTGTGACGGAAATACGCCTTCTTCCCAGCCGGGCAGGAAGACATTGTCAAATTCCAGCCCCTTGGCGCCGTGCATGGTCATGATGGTCAGTTTTTCGCCATCGGCTGACCGTTCATTATCCATCACCAGGCTGACATGTTCGAGGAAATCGCCCAGCGTTTCATAGTCTTCCATCGCGAGGGCGAGTTCGGACAGGTTTTCCAGCCGACCGGCGCTGTCCGCCGATTTTTCCGCCTGAAGCATGGCGGTGTAACCGCATTCATCCATCACGGTGCGCAGTAATTGCGCTGGCGTGGTCTGTTCTGCCAATTCCTGCCAGCGCAGGAAATCGCGCATCAATGCAGCGATTGTGTCTGCCGCGCGCTTGGGCAATTCGTCGCTGTCGGCCAATTGCAGGGATGCGGCAGCCAGAGGCATGCTGGTGGCGCGGGCGTGCTGGAACATCCTTTCCAGCGTCTTGGCACCCAGCCCGCGTTTGGGCTGATTATAAATGCGTTCGAACGCCAGATCATCACGCGGTTGGGCAATCACCCGCAAGTAAGCCAGCGCGTCGCGGATTTCGGCCCGTTCATAAAAGCGGAAACCGCCGATAATCCGGTAATTCAGCCCGATCTGGATGAACCGGTCTTCAAACTCGCGGGTCTGATATTGCGCCCGCACCAGGATTGCGACCTGATCGAGCGACGCGCCTTCGCGTTCAAGCCGCTCCACTTCTTCGCCCACTCGCTGCGCTTCTTCAGGAGCATCCCACACGCCGATGATCTGGACCTGATCACCGCCCTCGAATTCAGTCCATAAAGTCTTGCCGATGCGCTCGCTATTGGCATTTATCAGGCCCGATGCCGCACCGAGAATATGCGGGGTAGACCGGTAATTCTGTTCCAGCTTGATTACTTTCGCACCGGGAAAATCCTTCTCGAACCGCAGGATATTGGCCACTTCCGCGCCCCGCCAGCTATAGATCGACTGGTCATCATCACCGACTACGCAGATGTTCTTGCGCATCTGCGCCAGCAAGCGCAGCCACAGATACTGGACCTGATTAGTGTCCTGATATTCGTCCACCAGAATATATTTGAAGCGTTGCTGATACATCTTTAGCACCTCCGGATTCCGCCGCAGGATATTGAGCATATGCAGCAACAAATCGCCGAAATCGCAGGCATTCAGTGCTTTCAGCCGGTCCTGGTACAGTGTGTAGAATTCCTGCCCCCGGCCATTGGCGTAGGCTTCGTTTTCCACTGCATCGAGATCACCGGGATTCAGACCGCGGTTCTTCCACCGGTCGATCAGCCCGGCCAGTTGGCGGGGGGGCCAGCGCTTTTCATCCAGATCCTGGTCGCGGATCAATTGTTTGATCAGGCGCAACTGGTCGTCCGTGTCGATGATCGTGTAATTGCTTTGAAGACCGACGAGTTCGGCATGGCGGCGCAGCATCTTTGCGCCGATCGAATGGAACGTGCCGAGCCACGGCATCCCTTCCACCGCATCGCCGATATGCCGCCCCACGCGCTCGCGCATTTCGCGGGCGGCCTTGTTGGTGAATGTGACGCAAAGGATTTCGCTCGGCCATGCTTTACGCATCGCCACCAGATGGGCGAGGCGGGCCGTCAGCGCAGCGGTCTTGCCCGTACCCGCGCCTGCCAGCATCAACACCGGCCCTTCAGTCGTCAGCACGGCTTCCTGCTGCGGCGCATTCAGATTGGCTGCATAGCGCGGCAAACTGGCATCATTCCCGGCACCGGGCAGAGTTGAGGGCAGGGCAGGGGTGTCGGTCATAGGTGTGTGAACAGGTAGAGAACAAGGCCCGCAGTTGCAAGCCGGGTCGCGATGGATTGGTCGGCCCTACTCCGGCTCGGGTGCGCTGTGCAGCAAAGTCAGCTTGGCGCGGCCGACCTTGCGTTCCTTGGCGATCGTCAGGCCCTTCACAATAACATCTTCGTTGAAAGCGGTTTCTACTGCAATCCAGGTTGCATCTTCGATCCAGCCAAGGCGCAGCAGCCGGTCCAGCGCGACTATTGCGGCACCGGAATAATAAGGTGCATCAAGCAGGATCAGATCATAGGCCTGTTTCGCCGGGCCCAGGCTCATTACCGAACCGGCACGAATATCGGCACGGGATCGGGCGTCCAGTGCGGCGGTATTTTCGCGGATCGTCTTCAGGGCTGCATCGTCCTGTTCGACAAACAGGCAATGCGCCGCGCCGCGCGACAGGGCCTCTATGCCCAGGGCGCCCGAACCGGCGAACAAATCCGCAATCCGCAAATCGTTGAAACTGCCGAGCCGGCTGGCGAGCATGTTGAACAGGGTTTCGCGTGTACGGTCGGCCGTTGGACGGGTTGCTTCCCCCTTGGGGGCTATCAGTTTGCGCCCGCGCCATTCCCCGGCGACAATCCTCATTTCTTGATATCTCGCAGCAGATCCTTGCGGAATTTTTCCACCTGCGCCTGCGGAACTTCCACCGCTGTACCGCGCGGCAGGTTCCCCAATTCAAACGGCCCATAGGTAGTCCGCATCAATCGGGACACTTCCAGCCCCAGATGTTCCAGCACGATCCGCACTTCACGGTTCTTGCCTACGCTGATGATCATTTCGATCCACTTGTTGCGTCCTGCGCCCCTTTCAAGGTTGGCGTCGATACGGCCATAATGCATCCCGTCGATTGTGATGCCCATCATCAATTCTTCCAGCTGCGCCTGTGTCACATCGCCGAATGCGCGGGCGCGGTAGGTACGCGGAATGCCGGAGGATGGCAGTTCCATCGCCCGCTTGAGCTCGCCGTCATTCGTCAGCAGCAGCAGACCCTCTGTATTCATGTCCAGCCGGCCCACCGGCATCAGGCGCGGGGCATCCTTGGGCAGGGCGTTGGTCAGCGCGGCATAGATTGTCGGCCGGCCCGCCATGTCGCGTTCTGCGGTAAGCAGCCCGGTTGGCTTGTTGAAAATGAACAGCCGCGCCGCTTCGATCTTGCCGACCGGCTTTCCGTCCACGGTAATTCCAGCCAGCGTGGTCAGGAAAGTGGCCGGCGTTTCCAGCACCTTGCCGTCCAGCGCGATGCGGCCATCTTCGATCATCCGTTCGATTTCTCGGCGGCTGGCTATGCCGGCGCGGGCAAGCAGCTTTGCAATCCGGTCCCCTTCCGGGCGGTCGGGGGATCGTTCTGTCGAAGGGCCGCTGGCGGGCGCGTGGGCGGATGCGCCCGAGGCGGATGATTTTTCCGGTTTACCGGCGCGAGGTCTGTGGGGTTGGGCCATGGGCGCCCTCTAGACGTTTCGGGCGCTTCACGCAAAGTGATCTGTTGCAGTCAGTTTGCCGCGCGCAATGCTTCCTGCACGGTTTCGTGAAAACGCAGGATTCCGGTTTCCAGCGTGCCGAGTGTAATCTGACTTACTGCGCCGCTGGCCAGGCCTTGTTGACCCAGCTCCGCCGCGCGGAAATCTTCCGAAGCGAACACCCCGCCATCCAGCAGGTTCCAGCTGCGCTGCCAATGGTCCTGCGCCTTGTCGGTGGTGGGCGCTTCGGGGATCAGCATGAAATCCTCCACCAGCGTGCGGTCATGCGCCTGCGGCATCAGTACCATGACATTCACGTAATCCGGGCTGGGGATGATGATCGTCGCGGGCAGCAACTGGTAAGCAAAGGTTACCACCCGGCGCAGGGATGCCATGTCATTCAGATCGACACCCGCCACATCCTGCATCCGGCCCACTGCGGACCGGGCGTGGGGGCCGATCATGTCGCCAGAGGTGACCCCGTCCTTGAAGAACGGGCCAATGGTCTGCGCGTGCAGCCGGGTAACATGGTAGCTTTCCAGGAACGCATCCATGATCAGCTTCCAATTGCCGGCTACATCATGTGTTTTGCGGGCGTAAAGGTAGTGATCTGCCATTCCGAAGGCGTCGAAATCCTCGCCCAATTGCTCGGCATAAGTGAAATCGGCATTCGCTTCGGGTGCGAACCAGATCAGGCCGCCCGATTCAAGGCTGGGCAGCTCGGTCAGGCCGTGCGCGCTTTTGTCGAACCCGGGAAAGGTTTCCGGGCGCGGCAAGGCCAGCAGCTTCCCATCAAGCCGATATGTCCAGGCGTGATAGGGGCACACCAGCCGTTTTGCGCACAGCGTGTCTGTGCCTTCCACCAGCCGGGTTCCGCGGTGTTGGCAGACATTCAGGAAAACATGCGCGGTTCCATCCGCATCGCGGGTCAGCAGCAGCGGCCTTCCGGTCGAATCGTGGGGGACCGCCATGCCCGGATCGGGCAGCAGCGCAGACGGCGCGATGACTTGCGGCAGCCGGTCGAACAGAGCCGACTTCTCGCGCCGCCAATGATCCGGATCGGTATA
>JBGSJO010000114.1:0-7711 GCA_041741895.1 Pontixanthobacter sp. | reverse complement strand
GATGCGCTGGTGATGTTCCTGCTGCGCCAGCGCCGCTCCGCCCGATATTGTACGGGGGTGCGCGATGCGGGAAATCTGAAACCCGGCAATCCGATGAATGAAACGCTGAAAAAGGAAATCCTCGCCGACGCATGCGGCGATGAAGACGAAGTGATCGCCTCCATCAATGCCAAGCTGAACGCGATGATCGCCCGCAAGCAAGCTTCGGATGCACTGCTGCCGGGCGCGGACGCGGAGTAAACCAGCGTCCGGTCAGGATCGGGCGTGCCATTCCCGCGCCAGCAGGCCCCAGATCAGGCTATCACGCACGCCGATATGGGTTTTCCATGCCTCGCGCAGGCGCCCTTCCAGGGTGAAGCCCATGCCCTTGACCAGCGCATTGGATGCGGCATTATCCGGATCGACATCGGCCCACACCCGGCGCATCGCTTCCTTCTGGAACAAATGCGATATCAGCGCGCCGACGCATTCACGGGCGATGCCCTGCCCCTGCCGGCCGAGCGCCGTGGCATAACCGATTTCGGACACGCCCTCCATTCCCGGACTGGCGATCACGCGGCATACCGGTTCGCCGCTGCTGCGTTCGATCGCGGACCAGCTGCGCCCGTCCCAATCGGTGGAAAGCATCCATGCGGCAAGCTCTTCCTGGCTGGTGAACGCCGCCTGGCTCCACCAACGCATATTGCCGGGATCCGAAAATGCGGGCCAGAATGCCGCGACATCGTCTGCGGTCAATTCCCGCATGACGAAGCGTTCGCTTTCGATGATCGGAATGTTCGCCATTGGCCGCTATCCCGCGGAAAGGAACTCGACCAGCGCCTTGACCTTTTTCTGCCGCCACTGCGGCAGCGGGGCGACCAGCCAATAGGCGCGGCGGCCCTCGTCCGGCCCTTCCAGCGCGACCAGCCGGTTCTGGCTCAGCGCTTCTTCGACCAGCAGATAGGGCAGGATCGCCTTGCCCATCCCCGCCATGGCCGAACTCAGCGCCTGTCCGGCATTGCCCGCCTGGATGCTCGCCTCCGCCCCTTCGGGCAAGGGCGCGCCGGGCCAGTCGATCCAGTCGTCCGGAGCATCGGGCGCGGCAACCACCACACGCAGCGCCGGGGCCAGCTCAACCCCCTCCAGATCGCCCGGGCCATCGACCAGACGGACCGCGAAATCGAGATTTGTCTCGGTGAAATCGGCATTCTCGTCCGCTACCAGCTGGAACCGGACGCCGGGTATCTGCCGCCGGAACGCCGCCAGCCGAGGGGCCAGCCACTGGGCATAGAATTCGCGCGGGGCGGCGATGGCATAGCGGTCCACCGCCTGCCCGGCCTGCATCGCCTGCACGCTTTCTTCGAACCGCAGGAACCCTTCGCGCAGCGGATCGAGGCCGGCCACGCCTTCGTCGGTCAGTTCCAGTCCCTTGCTGGTACGGCGGAACAGGACCGTGCCCAGATGATCCTCCAGCGCCCGGATCTGCTGGCCCACGGCGGCCGGCGTAACCGCCAGTTCGTCCGCCGCGCGGGTGAAGGACAGATGCCGCGCGGCAGCATCGAACACGCGCAGGGCGTTCAGGGGCAAGTGAGTCCGCTTCATTCGGCCGCGTCTAACCGCACTATTCCCCTGCGGCAAGCCTGCCGCTCGGCCGCCTGCCGCTCGTTTATGCAGCTACCGTATCTGCAGTGCTTGCGGCCAGCCCGCGCAAGGCATCGCGCAATTGGCCGGACAGTTCGCCGTCCGCCAGCACTGCGACATCCGCGTCGAACACATTGCCGAAATTGGCGACACTCAGGCTGCCCCGGATGTCCGAACCGAAATAGGGGGCGGAGGTTTTCGCCGCAGCCAGCACGCTGGCAGCCCCGCCGGGGCCGGGTGAAGCCGCCAGGGCGAGCATCGGCTTGCCCGCATAGACCGCGCCTTCCAGCCGCGATGCCCAGTCGAAGATGTTCTTGTAAGCGGCGGTGTAATGCCCGTTATGTTCCGCAAAGGATATCAGCAGCGCATCTGCCGCCGCGATCTTGGCGCGAAACTGCCGCGCCAGATCGGGAATTCCATCGGCCAATTCGCGGTCCATCGAATAGATCGGCATTTCATAATCATTGATGTCCAGCATCTCGATCTCTGCACCGGGCAGGATTTCCGACTTCAGGACATCCGCAGCATGCAGGGCAAGCTGGCGGTTGATCGACTGGCTGGAATTGCTGGTGGAAAAGGCAAGTATCTTCATGGGAAATTCTCCTGGATGATGTTTCACCAGCCCATATGGCATGTTGCAAGAATTGGGTGTAGAGCCAGAATTGCGCATTTAAGGCGCAATTTTGCAGCATTAAGCCGGACCCATGCAGACCCATGCAGCACTGGAACGAAATACGCACCGCAGCCACCGTTGCCCGGTTGGGCACGGTCAGCGCGGCTGCCGATGCGATCAATGTCCACCGCGCCACCATCGCCCGGCACATCGACACGCTGGAGGGGGTGCTGGGCGCGAAACTGTTTCAGCGCAGCCGGCGTGGGTTCCTGCCCACCGATCTCGGCCGCCGCCTGCTGCGCATTGCCGAGGCGAGCGAGGAACAATTCGACCAATTGTTCCTGCACGCCAAACGCCAGGCCGAGGTGATTGAGGGCGATCTGGCAATCACCTCGATCGGGCAGATGGCCGAACACCTGTTTCCGGTGATTGCCGAATTCGGTCGGCGCTATCCACGGGTAAAGACCCGGTTCCTGGCCAGTCAGGATCTGGCCAAGCTGGAATATGGGGAGGCCCATGTCGCGCTGCGGGTGGGAACAAGGCCGCAGAACCCGGACAATGTCGTGCGCGCCGCCGGAACCATGCGGATCGGGCTCTACACGCACCGCAATTATGCCGCGCAATACGGCCTGCCCGGCGGCGAGGGAGAACTGGCAGGGCACCGATTTGTCGGCAGCGATGCGGTAAATCCCCGCGCGCCGTTCCTGAAATGGATGGCTGAGAATATCCCACCGCAGGATATCGTGTTGTCCAGCAGAGACATCCCCAGCCACACGCCGGCGGTGTTGGCGGGCGTGGGCATCGGGTTCCTGCCGCAATATCTTGCTGCCGATCATCCCGAACTGGTGGAAGTCCTGCCGCCGCGCGCGGAATGGGATGTGCAGCTATGGCTGGTAACCCATGTCGATCTGACCCGCACGCCCAAGGTGCGCGCTTTCCTGGACCTGATGACCGGTCCCGCCGCTGGCTGGCGGTTTACCTGATCACTTCGCGGTTGCCGGGGCCGCCAGCGGGAAATAGGGAATGGCAACTTCGAACGGGGTGCCATTGGCGCGGGTGAAGGTGAAATATCCTTCCATCGACCCCTGAGGCGTGGTCAGCGGACAGCCGGAAACATAATCATGCGTCTGGCCCGGCGCCAGGATCGGCGTTTCGCCCACGACTCCTTCGCCGTCGACAAGATTGACCAATCCGCGGGCATCGGTGATTCGCCAATGGCGCAGCTTCAACTGGACTTGCTGATCGGAACCATTTTCCAGCCGAATATGATAGACCCAGAACCACTTGCCCGATTCCGGTTGCGATTGTTCAGGCAAAAAACTGACCGCCACCCGGACGGTGATACCCTGCGTGATCGCTGCGTGCTGGAATAGCTCTTTCATATCCGGCAGAAGATAACCCGAAATGTGCGTGCTGTCCAAGGCCTGGCGCGCATCCCGGCAGAAAAGTCACCGGATTTTGCGGTCCGGCGGCGGCATATCAGGCTGCCACCCGCAGCAGATTGCGCCCATCGCGCTTGGCTTTGTATAGGGCTTTGTCGGCGGCCAGCATCAGCACCCGGTCATCCTGTCCGGGTGAATGGCTCGCAATCCCGATACTGACCGTGACCTGTTTCAGCTGCGTTCCCGGCCAATGTGCAGCAGCGATGGTTTCCCGCAGCCGTTCGACCAGCGGGATGGCTGCCTGTGCCGAAGTACCGGGCAGGATAATCACGAATTCCTCGCCCCCGATCCGCCCGACCATATCAGCCTTGCGCAATGTGCCAGTGAAAATTTCCCCCATCTGCAGCAAAACTTCGTCACCTGCCGCGTGGCCCAGCGTATCATTGATACTCTTGAAATAATCGACATCGAGCACCGCAATCGTCAGCGGCGCGCCAAACGCTTCCGCCCGGGCGATTTCAATGCGCAGATCACCAAGGATTTTCCGCCGGTTGGCTAGCCCGGTCAACTGGTCGGTTTCCGCCAGGATCGCGGCATTGCGGGCCTCCGTTTCAGCCTTGTTGCGGGCTTTTTCCAACTCGCTGAGGGATTCGACCTTGTCGGTTATATCCATCAGCATCCCGAAAATCGCGATGGGCCGGTCGCTCGCCGGGCCGCGTTCCAACACGCCGCTGCTACAGATATGGCGGATTTCCCCGTCGGGCCGCATCAACCGCGCTTCGAACGAAAATGGCTCGCCGGTCGCCATTGTATGGTGCAGGCTTCCCAGAACAATTTTCCGGTCGTCCGGGTGATAGGCCTTGATCGCTTCATGCAGGCTTGTCTGGCCGTCCGAACCGCGGCCATGAATACGGCATACTTCGGCCGACAAAGTCAGCTGGTTGGAATGTAGCTCCAGCCGCCAATGGCCAACATGGGCAGCCCGCTCGGCCATTTCCAGCATGCGGTTGCTTTGTTCCAGCTCGCTGAGGGTTCGGGCTCGCTGCGCCAGCAATGCCGCCAGCGGAAACGATGATATCAGGGTGATCGCGAGAAAGAACTGGAAGAACAGGACATTGATTTCCCGCTCTACATTCAGGAAGGGAATCGGCCCATATCCATTTGCCGTTGCCAGTGATCCGATCACCGCAATCACGAATACACTGCCCGCGGCGCCCGTTGGACCGAAAAGATAGGTAACCATGATTACTGCAGCCAGCGGCAGGAACAGCAGCGGATAGGTCCCCTGGGCAAATACCAGCAAGGTGGTGGATGCCACCATGCACACGGCCAGAATGCCGTTTGCAAAGTCCTTTGTGGTAAATGGATCACGTTTGCTGGAAAGATGATAGGCCATGGTAACTATGATCGGGGTTACGATCAGCATGCCAAGTATGACCGTGGTGGCCCAGGACAGAAATACAGTGGCCGACCATCCGCCGACAAAATAGGTCGCGATGGCAGCACTGACCAGCCCGGCGATGACTGCTGCGACTGCAAACTGGATAATCCGGTAGGGTTCGGCAAATACCCCGAAACGCCGCGCTTCCGGGCTCAATAAGCGAATCACCAGCAGACTTTCTACCAGATTGGCCAGGGTGAAACCGCAGGCAAGCAGAAAATCGGAACTGGCGCTGTAATTGGCCGCCACGCCGGCAATCCCGCACGCCAGGATGATCCCGAGCCAGCGGTTCCGCCGGGTCAGCAGCAGGACACCTAGCAAGACCCCGCTGGGCGCCCACATCGTGGCAATCCCATAACTGCCCATTGCTGCAATCAGCGAGAGGTGCGCGAGCAGATAATATATCGACCCCGTGACCGCTGGCCGGACCATTGCCGACAGATAGATCTTCACCCGTTCCATTGCCGGGTTAACTAGCGGATTCAGGGTTTATGCTTTGATAAGAAAGATAAGTTTATCACATCTGCGTTGGCTGCAAATTAACCATTCTTGCCCGCAGCAGATGCCAAAAAGCGCTTAAACCGCCAAAAAGCCTTAAAGTATTTTCACCGTCCCGTTAGGCAAAACCATAAATCGCCAAGCCGCATATGCGCCACCGAAACTGTCAAGCGGGACCCGGATTCGCGGTTACAATCCCGCTGCAGTCAGCGCCTGGTCTATGTCTTCGATCAAATCATCCACGTCTTCCAGGCCGACATTGATCCGCAGCATCCCTTCGGACACGCCCATTTCATCGCGCGCCTGTTCGCCCATGGCGGCATGGGTGCTGCTGGCGGGGTGGCACATCAGGCTGCGCGTATCGCCGATGTTATTGGAAATATCGATCAGTTTCAGCGCATCCAGGATGGCGTGGGCCTGGCTCCTGCTCCCATCAACCACGAAGCTGAAGATCGGGCCGCAGGCATCCATCTGGCGCATCGCCAGTTCGTGGCGCGGATGGCTGGCCAGGCCCGGGTGGAGCATGGTCGGCACGCGGTCTTCCATGAACCGGCCCAGCTTCAGCGCATTCTCGCTTTGCCTGTGGGCGCGCAAGGACAGGGTTTCCAGGCCCTTGAGCACCACCCATGCGTTGAACGGGGCCAGATTGGGCCCGGTATTGCGCTGGAACGGCAGCAGTTTCTCGTCGATGAATTCCTGCGATCCGCACACCGCGCCGGCCAGCACCCGGCCCTGCCCGTCCATCAGCTTGGTAGCGGAATAGGCGACCACATCGGCGCCGAATTCCATCGGCCGTTGCAGCACGGGGCTGCAAAATGCATTGTCCACCACGCTGATAATGCCGTGCGCCTTCGCAATCGCGCACACCCTGGCGATATCGACGATATCCAGCGTCGGGTTGGCCGGGGTTTCGAAGAAGAACACCCTGGTATTGGGCTGGATCGCGGCTTCCCAGGCGGCATCGTCCGCACTGTCGATCACGGTAGTTTCGATCCCAAAACGCGGCAGCAAGTGATCCACCAGCCAGCGGCAGGATCCAAATGCCGCGCGTGCGGCGACACAGTGGTCACCGGCGGATAATTGGCACAATAGCGCTGCAGTCATCGCCGCCATGCCGCTCGCCTGGGTACGGCATGCTTCGGCGCCTTCCATCAATGCAATGCGTTCTTCCAGCATCGCCACGGTCGGGTTCTGCAACCGGGAATAGGTCATCCCCGGGTCTTGACCGGCAAAGCGCGCGGCCACGGTGGCGGCATCGTCGTAAGTATAGCCGGAGGTAAGGAACAGCGCCTCGCTCGTTTCGCCATGTTCGCTGCGCCAGGTACCGCCGCGCACTGCCTGCGTTGCGGGGCGCCATGTGCTGGTGACCGTGCGGTCCATTCCGGTTGTCTTTTTCATAGTGCGCGGTGCTTAGTGCGGCGCGAATGCGCGGGCAAGCGCCGCGTCGCGCCGCGCAGGGCATTTGCGCGACTTGAGGAATAATGACCACCTGCCGCGCTGTTCCGGTTCGATTTCATCCCGTTGCGGTGAACACACTTGTCGCTGCGCCCTACCCTGCCTAGAGGCGAAGGAGATGATCGCGCAGTTTCCCGATAGACACCCGCAGGATCCCATTGCGCTGACGGCGATGCTGGCACTCACTTTTGCGGCACTAGGCATGATCCGCCTGTCGATCCCCTCGGCCCCCTATTTCGACGAAGTGCATTATCTGCCAGCGGCGCGCGCGTTGCTCGACCGGTCCGAATGGCTGAACCGGGAACACCCGATGCTGGGCAAGGAAATCATTGCCGCAGGGATCGCCATGTTCGGGGACCGGCCGTTTGGCTGGCGGATTTTCTCCCTTCTGGCAGGGGCGGGCGCATTGTTCGCATTCTGCCGGGCACTGTGGTTTGCCAGCCAGTCGCGCTTTGCCGCGCTGGCATTCGGAGTGCTGCTGGCTTCCGGGTTCAGCCTGTTCGTCCACGCGCGGATAGCGATGCTGGACATTTTCATGGTGTGTTTCTTCGCCATTGCCCTGTGGCAGTTGGCGGCCGCGATGCGCGAACCGGAGACCGGGCGGCGCAGGCTGGCGATCGCGGGCGTCGCACTTGGCCTGTCGATGGCGTCGAAATGGAACGCGGTGCCGCTGGCTATCATCCCCGGAGCCGCGTTCTTCGT
>JBGSJO010000113.1:0-13229 GCA_041741895.1 Pontixanthobacter sp. | reverse complement strand
CATCGCGCACCGGCAGATGGCGCGGGGAAGGGGGATAGAAATTCAGGCCGACGTAATCCGCCCGCGCCGCGATGGCCGCGTCCAGCGCAGCGGGTGTGGCCACCCCGCAGATTTTCACCAGCGCGGACATGACGATTAAAGCGTTGCCTCGATGTCCCGCGCGGCTTGCACCGGATCATCTGCCCGGCTGATCGGGCGCCCGATTACCAGCACGCTTGCGCCGTCGTCGCGGGCCTGCCGCGGGGTGACGACTCGCTTCTGATCACCGCTTGACGAGCCAGCGGGCCGCAAGCCGGGAACGACGAAGAAACCGTCTTTCCATTGCTTGTGAACCGCGCGCACTTCCTGTCCCGAACAGACGATTCCATCCATGCCTGCATCGTGCGCAAGGTCTGCCAACCGCATGACCTGGTCATGCGCGTTGCCATCGATGCCGGTCCGCTTCAGGTCGCGCTCGTCCAGGCTGGTGAGCATGGTGACGGCAACCACCCTGGTGCCGTGGGCTGCCGCTGCCTTCGCATCTTCCATCATCGCTCGTCCGCCGCTGGCGTGGACGGTAACGATCGCGGGTTCGGAGACATGGATCGCCTGCATTGCCGCGGCAACGGTGTTGGGAATGTCATGCAGTTTCAGGTCGAGGAAGATCGGCAGCCCGATTTGCGCGATTTCATGCACCCCGTGGTGGCCATGCGCGCAGAAAAATTCGAGCCCCAGCTTGATGCCGCCAATGTGCGATTTGACGCGTGTTGCCAAAGCTTTCGCCGATTCCAGACTAGGCAGGTCAAGCGCGAGATAGACCGGACTGCTCATGAGGGACTATTCGTGGGGTATGTGGGGGTCAGGGGTTCGGGTGTTTCCGCAGTTTCCTCGGGCGGTGGTGAAACCGGCGCGACCTGCGGGATGCGGGCCGCAGCCTCCAGCGTCTTGATCCGCTTTGTCAGCCGCCATTTGGTCCCGCGATGCAGCAGCCATGTCGGGACCATTCCCAGCAAGAATGAAACGATCACCAGTGCGGGCACTTTGGTTTCCAGGACCATATTGGTCCAGATCTGAACCTCTACTTCATTCCAGTTGAAGAAGGAAAAGAACATCAGTCCTGCGAACAGCAGAACCCAGAGGATGGTGCGAACAATCTGCATGGTCTTTCCTGTTCTAGCCCGAGCCTTCGTATTACCTGATGCTAGTCGGATTGAGCGGTGATTGGAAGAGTGGGTTCGTCCCTGCCGAATTTAGCCGGATGCGTGCCTCATTCGAAGACTCTGGCGAAAATGAAATCGACTTGCTTGAAATGATACTCGAGGTCGAACTTGTCCTCGATCTCCGCTTCGGTCAGCGCGGCGGTGACTTCGCTATCCGCCTTGAGCAGGTCGAGCAGCGATTTTTCACCGTCCGATTCCCACACTTGCATCGCATTGCGCTGGACTAGGCGGTAGGCATCTTCGCGGCTGACCCCTGCCTGGGTCAGTGCCAGCAAGACACGCTGGGAATGGACAAGGCCGCCCATGCGGTCGAGATTCTTCTGCATCCGCCCAGGATAGATCAGTAATTTGTCGATCACCCCGGTCAGCCGGGCGATTGCAAAATCCAGCGTGATGGTCGCGTCCGGCCCGATGAAGCGTTCGACCGAGGAGTGGGAAATATCGCGTTCGTGCCACAGCGCGACATTTTCCATCGCGGGCAGGGCATAGGCGCGGATCATCCGGGCCTGTCCAGTCAGGTTTTCGGTCAGGATCGGGTTGCGTTTATGCGGCATGGCCGATGAACCTTTTTGACCGGGGGAGAAATATTCCTCTGCCTCCAGCACTTCGGTGCGCTGCAAATGGCGTATTTCGACGGCCACACGTTCTATGCAACTGGCGATGACACCCAATGTCGCAAAGAACATTGCGTGCCGGTCGCGCGGGATCACCTGTGTGCTGACCGGTTCGATGGCGAGGCCGAGGCGTTCGGCGACATACGCTTCCACCTGCGGGTCGATATTGGCGAAGGTCCCGACTGCGCCGGAAATGGCGCAGGTCGCGATTTCCTCACGCGCGGCGACGAGCCGTTTGCGGCAGCGGGCGAACTCGGCATAGGCCTGCGCCAACTTCAGCCCAAAGGTGACCGGTTCGGCATGGATGCCGTGGCTGCGCCCGATGGTGGGGGTGTATTTATGTTCCTCGGCCCGGCGCTTGATCGCCGCCAGCAGCTGGTCGAGATCATCCAGCAGGATGTCTGAAGCGCGGGCCAATTGCACCGCCAGTGTGGTGTCCAGTACGTCGGAACTGGTCATGCCCTGATGCATGAAGCGGGCTTCATCGCCCACCTGCTCCGCCACCCAGGTCAGGAAGGCTATCACGTCATGTTTCGTAACCGCTTCGATCGCGTCGATGGCCGGAACGTCGATCACCGGATCGGTGGCCCACCAATCCCATAATGCCTTGGCTGCGCTTTTCGGAACCACTCCCAGCTCGCCCAGCTTCTCGGTCGCATGGGCTTCGATCTCGAACCAGATGCGGTAGCGCGATTCTGGCTCCCAGACGGCGGACATTGGCGGGCGGGAATAACGAGGAATCATGGCGGGCTCCGAATGGGCGTGATGGCGAGTGGGCGGCTAGGCGCGCAGCAGATTTAGATCAACCCCTTCGCCTTCAGGCTCGCGTGGCCTTCGCGCCCGATGATAATGTGGTCATGCACCACGATACCGGGCAAGCGACCAGCCTCGGCAATGCGGTTGGTGATCTGGATGTCCGCTCGGCTTGGTTCAGGATTGCCGCTGGGGTGGTTGTGAACCAGAATCAGCGCGCTCGCCCCGATATCGAGCGCCTGTCGGATGATTTCGCGCGGATGGATCGCCGCCTCGTCGATCGACCCGTCACCGACAAGCTCGTCAAGCACCAGGCGGTTCTGCGTATTGAGATAAAGCACCCGCACGCGTTCTACGGTAAGGTGTGCCATGTCGATGGTCAGGTAATCCAGAAGCGCCTGCCAACTGCCTAGCACAGGCTTTTTCTGCACTTCGACCCGGGCCATGCGCCGCGCGGCGAGCTCCACGCTCTTGAGCGCCGCGGCGATCGTCTCGCCCACACCCTTGACCGATTGCAGGGCTTTCGCATCGGCGTTCAGAACCCCGGCGAGGGAGCCGAACCGTTTGATCAGCGCCTTGGCAATTGGCTTGGTTTCGCCCTGCTTGATGGCGGCGAACAGGAGGTATTCGAGCACTTCGTAATCCGCCAGCGCCTTCGCTCTGCCGTTCAGCAGCCGGGCGCGCAAGCGGGACCGATGCCCTGCGCCCTGGTGTGACGCATCGGATGGCCGCCCGCTATAGGCCGGTAATTTATCTTCAGCTTCAGGCAACCTTTACCCCGGCAATGGCGTTTCATTAGTTGCATTGCCTTTACAGGGCGAGACGCGCAAGTGTGGGGTGGATGGCGCAGGCCGAAGACGAGATTTCCGAGACGGAACAATTCAACGCTTCGGTACGCAGCCGATCGCGCTGGATTTGGCGCGTCTTGCTGGGTCTTTTGCTGGTCATTGTGGCTCTTGTGGCGGTGGCCTGGCTTTCGCGCGAGGAAATCGCCGGCAATCTGATCGGCGACCAGCTGGATCAACTTGGCCTGGTTGCAACCTATGACATCGAACGCATTGGTCCGGATCGACAAATCCTGACCAATATCGTGATCGGCAATCCGGATCGGCCGGACCTGACCATCGAACGGGCGGTGGTCAATATAGAATATGGTTTCGGATTTCCGGTGATCGGATTGATCACGCTGGAAAAAATGCGTGTGTTCGGCAATTACCGCGATGGCGTGCTCAGCTTTGGCGCGCTCGACCCAGTGTTGTTTGCGGAAACAGGCGAGCCGCCTGCGATACCCGATATTGCGTTGGAATTGATTGACGCGCGCGGGCTCGTCGAAACCGATTTCGGCCCGGTCGGTCTCAAGGCTGAGGGCAGGGGTCAGCTGAACGATGGTTTCACTGGAATCTTCGCCGCGAATGCGCCGCAACTGGACGCAGGCGGGTGTACAGCGCGCGGTGCCACCTTGTTCGGTGCGATCGCCACGAAAGCCGGTGCACCTCAATTTTCAGGACCATTGAGGGCGGCGCTTCTATCCTGTCCGGGCAGGCGCATTTCGGTAAAGAATTTGGCGGTCCAGTTGGATGGCGGCAGCGATGCCGGATTTGCGGCGGTCAAAGGTACTGCCCGGCTTGCGACCGGCGCGGCCTCTGTCGCTGGCAATGGCGTCGGCGGACTGAATGGAGCCTTGCGCGCGAGTTGGCAGGACCGTGCACTGACTGGTACTTATTCCCTGGCTGCACGAACAGTCGGAACGGCCCAGTTGGGGGCTGCTTTGTTGACCGCAGAGGGCACCGTTCGCGGACGCGATGCTTTTGAACAGGTCGAATTCACCGCCAATGTGGAGGGAAATGGTGTCCGCCTGGGGGATACCCTGGACATGGCGCTGGCAGATTTTACTGCCACTGCAGAAGGCACCTTGGCAGCTCCGCTGATCGCGAAGATACGTTCGGCATTGAAGCGCGAATCAAGGGGCAGCCGGCTGGCGGCGCAGGTCACCGTCAGGCGAAACGGGCAAGCCACCTCTCTGGTCATTCCGCAAGCCAGTCTGCGCGGCGGCGGCGGTGCAAATCTGCTGTCACTATCGCGGTTTCAAATGAGTACAGCTGGCGGCGGCACGCCCAAATTGTCTGGCAATATCGTGACTGGGGGTTCGGGTTTGCCGAACATTACCGGGCGGATGGAGCGCAGCAGCCAGGGCGATCTGGTATTTCGCATGCGAATGGCGGAATATGCTGATCAGGGCAGTTCGGTAGCAATCCCCGAACTGGTTATATTGCAAGGCCCCGATGGAGCAGTCGGTTTTTCTGGCAAGGCATTGGCCAGCGGGCCCTTGCCGGGCGGTTCCACGCGCGCTTTGGCACTGTCGGTCAGTGGTAATTATTCCTCACGCGGCGGGCTGGCCATGTGGCGCCGATGCACCCAGGTGCAATTCGACCAACTGACTCTGGCCAATCTGAAGTTCGACCGGCATCAGGTGACGTTGTGTCCGGCAGCAGGCCAGCCGATCCTGCGCCGCGATTCGCGGGGTTTGCGAATCGCGGCAGGCACCGCATCGCTCGATTTGTCCGGCAGTTTGGCAGAGACACCGATCCGGATTTCCAGCGGGCCGGTCGGTTTGGCCTATCCGGGCGCCCTGTCTGCGCAGAAGCTGGATATCACTCTGGGTGAATTGGATAATTCTAACCGTTTTACGATCAACAATCTCGATGCGGTCATCGGAAAAAATATCGCGGGCAGTTTCTCCGATGCCGATATCCGCCTGTACGCTGTGCCGATCAATATGTCCGGTGCCAACGGTTTGTGGGATTATACCGATGGCATTCTGTCCCTGTCCGAAGGTGCCTTTACCGCCACTGACCGCTCCGAAAAACAGCGCTTCAAAGCGTTGCTTGCGCGCGGCAGCACCCTCACCCTTGCAGACAGTATCATCCTGGCTGACGCCACGTTGCGCGAACCGGAAACCGGCCGGGAGATTGTTCGGATCTCAATCCGGCATGATCTTGGCAATTCGGCCGGCTTCGCCAATCTGCTGGTCGATAAGTTGCGATTTGATGACGCTTTGCAACCGGAACAACTCAGCGAATATGCCAAGGGTGTGATTGCCAATGCAGATGGCGTGATCAGCGGATCGGGCCGGATCGACTGGAATTCCGGCGAGGTTACAAGTTCCGGGACATTCTCCAGCCAATCGTTCGATTTCGCGGCAGCTTTCGGCCCGGTGAAGGGCGCATCGGGAACAATCCGGTTCACAGATTTGATCAATCTTACCACCGCGCCGAACCAGCGCATTGCTATCGCTTCGATCAATCCGGGGATCGAGGCGAAGGACGGCGAACTGATCTTCGACCTTCGCGACGGAACCGCCGTTTCGCTGATCGGAGGCAGCTGGCCATTCATGGGCGGAACCCTGACGCTGGAACCAGTAAGGCTCAATCTCGGTTCGTCGGAAATTCGGGCCTATGTACTCGATATCGAAGGGCTCGATGCGGCGCAATTTATCGCCCAGATGGAATTGGGCAATATCAGTGCAACCGGGATATTTGACGGCAAGATACCGCTAGTGTTCGATGCCATGGGGAATGGCTCGGTCGTGGGCGGAGTGCTGGTCGCCCGAGCGCCGGGTGGAAATGTGTCCTACGTCGGCAAACTGACGTATGAAGACATGACCCCGATGGTCAATTTCGCATTCGATGCCCTGCGCAGCCTTGATTACAAGGAAATGCAAGTCGGCATGGATGGACCGCTGGCCGGCGAACTGGTGACCAGGGTGAGGTTCGACGGGGTCAAACAGGGATCAGATGCGAAGCGTAACTTCTTCACCCGTCAGCTGGCCGATCTGCCCATCCGTTTCAACGTCAATATCCGGGCGCCGTTTTATCAGCTGATTACATCAGTGAAGGCGATGTATGATCCCGCATTCATCAAGGATCCGCGTGATCTGGGCCTGATCAAGGGTGACGGCAGCAGGGCAATTCCTGAAACGACGCCCACAACGCTCCCGATGGGCACCACAAGCAATTCTGATACAGCGCCAATTCAACCTCCCGTTCAGGGGCCGGAAAGCGAGAAAGTGCCATGAAACAAGCCGAAATGACCTTGAAGTGTTCGGGTGCCGAACCGCTGCTGATGCAGAGCGAGCACTCAGGCATCAGGGGTAAACGCTGGATGGGACCGGTTTTGATCGCGACTATGGCGGCGCTGGGCGGATGCATATCTGTCAACGCGCCGGACGGACCTATCGTGATCGAACTGAATATCAACATCCGGCAGGAAGTGATTTACCGTCTGGCAGAAGACGCCGGCAATACGATTGAAGAGAATGCAGATATTTTCTGATGGGAACCAAGATGAACAGCAATAATCCTCTTCGCCGCTTTGCCCTTGGCCTGGCCGCAGCGTCGCTGGCGGTTGGCGGGCTGGCGAGCGCGGCCCATGCCCAGCGTGATCCGGCCTATGAACAGGCGCGTTCGTCTGGCAGGGTCGGGGAAAAGATGGACGGCTATCTCGGGATCGTCGGCGCGGCGACGCCTGAACTCCAGCGACTGGTCAACGACATCAATATCAAGCGCCGCGCGGTGTATGCAGAAAAGGCTCAGGCCGCCAATGCGACACTGGAAGAATACGCGCTTACATCAGGCTGCGTGGCGATTGCGCGCACCGTTCCCGGGGAAAAATACCAGGCGCCTGACGGTAGCTGGCAGGCCCGCACATCTGCTCCGCCTCTGCGCGACAGCCGTTGTCCGGCATAATGCTTGCGCAGGCACCGGCAGCACAGGCAGGCTGTGCCGGGTGAATTCCAGCATATCCTGCACACCGCCGGTTGACTTCAAAATACCCCCCGCCTAAGGGGGCGGCGCCCTTGGCGGGCAGGTTTTGTCCATGCCTTGCATTCTAATTAAAGGAGCGCAGCATGAGCGATGACAAGTCCGCACGGGAACCCATTGCTGAAGATGCGCGGATCGACGCGCTCGAAGCGCGGCTGAAAACCGCACGAGAGCGCGAAGAACAGCGTAACCAGCCAAAAGCGACTGGCGCCGACGCGAATTATCGCAGTGGCAACCGGGTGCTGGCGGATCTTCTTGGTGGGATTCTTGGCGGTTTGGTGATTGGCTGGGTGGTAGATACCTTCGCCGGAACCACGCCCTGGGGTCTGTTGGTGGGGCTGTTCCTGGGAATAGTCGTTGCCTTCAGGAACATTTTCCGGATGGCGAACACGCGTCCTGGCGATACTCCCCCACGGGAGTAAGCAGGGCGCTTTCGTTCGAATGACTTAGGGGCGTTTCACACGTGACAGCCGAAGTGGCCAAAGTCGACCCAATGTATCAGTTCACAATTCAGCCGATTTTCGGATCGGCGAATTGGGAACTGGCGGGTTACAACATTGCTTTCACCAACAGCGCGATGTGGATGCTGATTTCCACGGTCGCGCTGTGGATTTTCGTGGCCGGCGGAATGCGGCGCGAACTGGTGCCCGGCCGATGGCAGATGTCGGTGGAGTTTTTCACCGGCTTCATCGACGATATGCTGGAAGCCAACGTTGGCAAGGCCGGGCGTAAATACGTCCCCTATATCTTCTCGCTGTTCATGTTCATCCTGTTCGCCAACATCCTCGGCCTGATGCCGCTGGGTGTTGTCGGTATCCATCCGTTCACCTTCACCAGCCACTTCACCGTCACCGGAGTGCTGGCAATTCTCAGCTTCGCAATCGTGCTGGTGGTCGGATTCTGGAAGCACGGCTTCCACTTCTTCTCGCTATTTATCCCCAGCGGCACGCCGTTGCCGATGATCCCGATCATTTTTCCGATCGAGCTGATCTCCTTCCTCGTGCGTCCCTTCAGCCTTGGCCTGCGACTGTTTGTGGCGATGATGGCTGGTCACGTGCTGCTGGAAGTGCTTTCCAGTTTCGTGATCGACGGGACCAATGCCGGCATCGGCTTTGCCGCCTTGGTCGGCATACCTAGTTTCATTCTGATGGTGGGTATCTGCGCGCTGGAAATCCTGGTCGCCGGAATTCAGGCCTACGTTTTCGCTCTGTTGACGTCTCTCTACATCAACGATGCCGAGAATCTTCACTAAGACTTTCAATCAACCACTTCGAATTACATGAAAAAGGAAATTACAATGGACGCAGAAGCTGCAAAACTGATCGGTGCCGGTCTCGCTGCAATTGGTGCCGGCATGGCCGCCATCGGTGTGGGTAACGTATTTGGATCCTTCCTGGAAAGCGCATTGCGCAATCCGGGCGCTGCGGATGGTCAGCAGGGCCGTTTGTTCATTGGCTTCGCGGCTGCCGAACTTCTCGGCCTGCTCGCATTCGTCGTCGCGATGATCCTGATCTTCGTCGCCTGACACTTGCTTTCGATACCGGCCGGGGCGCTGCTCCGGCCGGTCACTTTCTTCGTTTGTCTGATCAACGGGACCCGTACCCATGCCGCAGATTGCCCAGCTTGCCGAAACATACTCCAGCCAGATATTCTGGTTGCTGGTGTTTTTCGGCATCGTCTTCGTCTTCATCGGACGCGGAATGGTGCCCAAGGTGATGGATACGGTTGCCCAGCGTGACCAGCAGATCGCCGCCGACCTCGCCGCAGCAACCGCTGCCCGGGCGAAGGCCGATGACGAGGAAGAAGCCTGGCGGTTGCGCGAGAATGAAAATCGCGCCGCCGCCCAGGCGATCGTTGCCAAGGCGAAAGCCAATGCAGCGGTTAAGAACGAGAAGAAGCTCGCTGAGGCGCAAAAGCGGCTCGACACCAAATTGGCGAAGGCCGAGCAGGAAATTTCTGTTGCTCGCAATGCTGCCCTGGCAGAAGTCGAAGGCGTTGCGGCCGAGGCTGCGCAGGACATCGTACAGCGCCTGGCAGGGGTCAAAGTGACTGCCGCTGTCGCCAAGAGCGCGGTAAAGAAGGCCATGTCCCATGTTTGATCTGAACCTGATGGCGAATGCTCCGGAGGTGTTCTCCACCACCGCCGCCAATGTCGCCGCCGAAGTGGAACATGGCGCAGGCAGGCATATCGAACCCGAATTGTTTGGCCTCGCGCCTTACCAGATCGTCGCAATATCGATGCTGGTCCTGATCGCGATCATGATCTGGAAGAAAGTCCCCGGAATTATCGCAGGCGGGCTCGATGCCCGGATTGCCGCGATCCGTACCCAGCTGGACGAAGCGAAGCAGCTGCGCGCCGAAGCAGAAGCGCTGCGCAACGAATATGCCGCGAAAATCGCCAATGCGGGAAAAGACGCAGAAGCTATGATCGCAGGCGCCCAGACCGAAGCCGATGCCATCCTTGCGAAGGCGGAGGCAGACGGCGAGCAGATGGTCGCCCGCCGCAAGCAGATGGCGGAAGACAAAATCTCCGCCGCGGAGCGCGAAGCAGTGAACGAAGTCCGCAAGCGCGCCGCGACTGCTGCGACGCTGGCGGCACGCGGCCTCATCGCTGACAAGCATGACGCCGCGGCCGACAGCAAACTGGCCGATCAGGTGATCGCGGGTATCTGAAAAGTTCAAAGAGCGAAATTGAAAAGGGCGGCCTGCGCGGTCGCCCCTTTTTGTTTTCGGGGCGGTCGAAATTGTGAATCGGTGTCCCTAGAATGCATCCTTTGCCGCCCTTAGCGCAGCAAAGGTATCCTCCGGCGCAGAGCCGCCCCAGCGTGCCTGTATGTCGGGCTTATCCGCCCGCAGGAAGGGATTGGTGGCCAGTTCGCGCGACAGCGGCATTGGCACCGTCCATTCGCCCCGGCTGCGCTTGTCGGCGATTCCCTCTGCATAAGCAGCAAGTGTTTCATTGTCCGGATCGGCATGGACCGCGAATTTTGCATTGGCTGCTGTATATTCATGCGCGCAATACAGCATCGTCTCTGGCGGCAAGGCTCGAATCCGCTTGAGGCTGGCCCAGAATTGTTCCGGCGTGCCTTCGAACATCCGCCCGCAGCCAAGGGCAAACACCGCATCGCCAACCATCGCCATGCCGGCTTCTGGCAGATGATAGGCGATATGGCCCAGCGTGTGCCCGCCTACATCGACCACTTGCGCCGTGAAGCCGCCGAGCGATACAGTGTCACCATGCACCACTTCACGGTCGACCCCAGCAATCCGGGCCGATTCTGCTGCCGGGGCCGTGATCGTGCAACTGCCGCCCGCTTCTTGGCATGCTTCCTTTATCGCAAGATTGCCGCCCGCGTGATCGGGGTGCCAGTGGGTGTTCCATATCTGGGTGATGGTCCAGCCCTTGGCGTCCGCCTGGCTCAGGTATTCCTGGGCATCGGGGGTGTCGATACACACGGTTTTGCCGCTGGCGGGATCGTGTAGGAGATATCCGTAATTGTCGGACAAGCAAGGGAACTGGTGGATCTGGATCATCGCGGCAGGATAGCCTTGATGCCTGATATAGGAAAGGCCCGCTTGCTCCGTGGAGTAAGCGGGCCTCAATTTCCGTCACCCCAGCGAAAGCTGGGATCTGTTTCAGTCAGGGACGACCAAGTGGCCCGTGATCCCGGCTTTGGCTGGGATGACAAACAACTTTGTCGAGAAAATTACTCGCTCTTGCCCTTCAGCGCTTCGCCGAGGATGTCGCCCAGCGATGCGCCCGATGCGGACGAACCGTATTGTTCGACAGCCTGCTTCTCTTCGGAGACCTGACGGGCCTTAATCGAGAAGTTCGGCTTCTTGGACCGGTCGAAACCGATAACCATGACGTCAACCTTCTGGCCGGCCTGGAACCGGTCAGGGCGCTGTTCATCACGGTCACGACCGAGATCCGAACGCTTGATGAAGCCGGTCGCGCCGTCTTCGCCAACCTGTACTTCGAGGCCGCCATCGCGAACTTCGAGTACGGTCACGGTGACCACGTCGTTGCGCTTCAGCGAGCTTCCGCCAGCCGCGCCTTCTGCCGAAGGTGCGCCCTTTTCGAGCTGCTTCATGCCGAGTGAGATGCGCTCCTTGTCGGTATCGACATCGAGCACCACCGCCTGGACTTCTTCACCCTTGCGGTGAAGCGCCAGAGCGTCTTCGCCCGAAATGCCCCATGCGATGTCGGACATGTGGACCATGCCGTCCACGTCGCCATCGAGGCCGATGAACAGGCCGAATTCGGTCGCGTTCTTGACTTCGCCGGTGACAGTTGTGCCCACTGGGAATTTCTCTGCAAAATCTTCCCATGGGTTGCCCTGAGCTTGCTTGAGGCCCAGCGAAATCCGGCGCTTGTCGGAATCGACTTCCAACACCATCACATCGACTTCCTGCGAGGTCGAAACGATCTTGCCTGGATGGACGTTTTTCTTGGTCCAGCTCATTTCCGAAACATGCACCAGGCCTTCGATGCCTGCTTCCAGTTCCACAAATGCGCCATATTCGGTGATGTTGGTGACTGTGCCCTTGAGCTTCATGTCGACCGGATATTTGGCAGCGACGCCTTCCCATGGATCGCTTTCCAGCTGCTTCATGCCCAGGCTGATGCGTTGAGTTTCGCCATTGATGCGAACAATCTGGACCTTTACGGTCTGGCCGATTTCAATGACTTCGCTAGGGTGATTGACGCGCTTGTAGCTCATGTCGGTGACATGCAGCAGGCCATCAATGCCGCCGAGATCCACAAACGCACCATAATCGGTGATGTTCTTGACCACGCCATCGATGATCTGGCCTTCGACCAAGTCATTGATGAGTTCGCTGCGCTGTTCGGCGCGGGTTTCTTCGAGCACGGCACGGCGCGATACGACGATATTGCCGCGGCGACGATCCATCTTGAGGATCTGGAACGGCTGCGGAATATCCATCAGCGGGGTGACATCACGCACCGGGCGGATATCGACCTGGCTGCCGGGCAGGAAGGCCACGGCGCCATCGAGATCGACGGTGAATCCGCCCTTGACCCGGCCAAAGATGCGCCCTTCGACGCGCTTGCCTTCGCCAAATTCGCTTTCCAGCTTGTCCCAAGCCGCTTCGCGGCGGGCACGGTCGCGCGATAGCATGGCTTCGCCGTCAGCGTTCTCGACGCGGTCAACAAACACTTCGACTTCGCCGCCGACGGTCAGGCCGTGGTCGTCATCGCCGCGCGAAAATTCCTTGAGAGAGATGCGGCCTTCGCTCTTGAGGCCGACGTCGATCACGGCAAAGCCGTTTTCGATTGCAGTGACGGTTCCCTTGACGACGCGGCCTTCAAAGCCATCTTCGCCGGCGCCGCCGAGTTGTTCATTAAGCATCGCCTCAAAATCGGCGCGCGTGGGCATTTGGGTTGCCATAGGCTGGATAAGTCCTGTGTTCGTTATGCTACCGGCCACCGGTTTTTCCGGGGTCTTAAACTGCTTCCCGTGCACCATTGCGCGGGCTGGCAGGGCAAGAGGCCGTTTGTCTCCACGCTGCCGGATGCGAGTGCGAGGAGGTTCTTCAACCGTAAGAGATTGCGAGAACGGCGCGCGCCTAGGCCAGACATGCGCAAAATGCAAGGAAATTGGGGCCGGACTAGGCCAGGCGTGTCCGCACTGCATCCAGCACCGCTTCTATCGCCTGCTCGCGGTCAAAATGGGTGGTGTCGATCACAAGCGCATCAGGGGCAGCTACCAAGGGGGCATCCTTGCGGCCGATGTCGCGCGCGTCGCGGGCGGCAATGTCGCGCTCGATTGCGGCGAGGGCGGCGTCGATGCCCCTGCCTTGCAGTTCCAGCCAGCGTC
>JBGSJO010000112.1:0-7941 GCA_041741895.1 Pontixanthobacter sp. | reverse complement strand
ACGCCGATCCTGGGCAATCTGTTCCGTTCGCGTTCGTTCCGCCGCGGCGAAACCGAACTGGTCATTATTGTCACGCCCTATCTGGTCAAGCCCGTGGATGCGAGCGAGATCAAATTGCCGACCGATGGTTTCCGTGCGGCGACCGAACTGCAAAGCCTGATCGGTTACCGGGATAATGACGGCGTCAGCGGGGCTTCACGCCCGATGCCGACGGTCAGGGACGGTAACGCTCCGCCGCCATCGGTGTCTCAGTATGATCCTGCCGCTGTGGTGCCAGGTTCGCAAACTGAAGAACGCACTGCGGATGCCAGGAACTCCAAACGCAACAAGGAACGCACTGCCGACGCTGCCGTTCCCGGCTTCAGCCTCAAGTGAGAAAGGTGAACACAATGCCTATTGCATCACATCGCAAACTAGCTGGCTTTCTCGCCCTCTCGCTCGGGATTACCCTCAGCGCCTGTGGCGGAATGCCCACCAATCGCGGGCTTGAAAGTATGCGCCAACCAGTTGTCGAACGGACCAATTACACATTCGATGTGCAGGCCGGGGCAGGTGGTCTGTCGATATCCGAACAACAGCGGCTGGCCGCCTGGTTCCAGTCGATGGACCTGCGCTACGGCGACCGGATATCGATCGATGATCCGATGATAAGCAGCGTCACCCGCGATTCAGTCAGCAAGCTGGCCGGGCGTCACGGTATTCTGGTCGAGGAAGGTGCGCCGGTCACGGCGGGCTATATCGAACCGGGCGCTGCGCGCGTGGTCATCACCCGCTCCACCGCTTCGGTGCCGGGTTGTCCTGATTGGGAAGAAAAATCCGATATGAATTACAATAACGCTACGCATGCTGGATATGGCTGCGCTATCAACGGCAATCTTGCCGCGATGGTTGCCAATCCGGAAGACCTTATCACAGGTCAGAAGGGCACCGGCGAAACGGTCGTCACTACGTCGACCAAGGCCATCGCCAGCTATCGCGGCCAGGCACCAACCGGTCAGGGCGGTCTCAAAGAGACCTCTACAGGCGAATAAAGGGAAACATCATGAACGCTCCATGGAAACCTGGCTCGGCCAGCAACCGCGATCCCTTCGCTGCCTTCATTTGCGACGAAGCAGCTCTGGACGTATTGCGTCCGGTAGTAATCGAACTCGGCTGGCAGTCGGAAAAATGCGCCAAGGGCGGTCTTCGAAATGCGATTCAATCGCTTTCGGTCGCAGCCAGCCCGAACATCCTGATGGTTGATTTGTCCGAAAGCGGCGATCCGCTCAACGATATCAACGCCCTGGCTGAGGTTTGCGAACCAGGCACGGTCGTGATCGCCATCGGCCAGGTAAACGATGTGCGGCTGTACCGGGATTTGCTCGGCAGCGGCATCCACGATTACCTGCTGAAGCCGCTTTCCGCGGGACATCTGCGGGAAACCCTCGCCCAGGCGCAGGCGGTCTTCTCCTCGCCCAAGGCAAACGATCCCAATGCGGCCAAGCGTCACATCTCAACCGCTGTTGTCGGGACCCGCGGCGGTGTTGGTGCCTCCACGCTGGCAACCTCGCTCGCATGGCTGTTCAGCACCGACCACAAGATGCCAACGGCCTTGCTCGATCTCGACGTTCACTTCGGAACCGGCGCGCTGGCGCTGGATCTGGAACCGGGCCGCGGGCTGACCGATGCAATCGATAATCCCAGCCGGATCGATGGCCTGTTCCTCGAACGCGCCATGATCCGGGCGAACGATAATCTGGCGATCCTGTCGGCAGAAGCACCGATCAATTCGCCGCTTATGACCGATGGTTCGGCATTCGTGCAACTGGAGGAAGAATTCCGCCAGGCGTTCGAGATGACCATGATCGATCTGCCACGCAACATGCTGATCAACTTCCCGCATTTGCTGGCAGATGTAAACGTGATCGTATTGGCAACCGAAATGACGCTGGCTTCGGCCCGCGACACCATCCGGATCCTGTCCTGGCTCAAAACCAACGCCGCCCACGCCCATCCGGTGATCGTGGCCAACAAGGTTCAGTCCGGGATCATGGAAATCAGCAAGGCCGATTTCGAGGCATCGATCGAACGCAAGATCGATTTCTCCATTCCCTATGACGCGAAAGCTGCGGCCAACGCAGCCAAGCTGGGCCAGACCTTTGTGGATGCCAACCGCTCGAACAAATCGAGCAGCGTCATCCGTCAGGTGAGCGATTATATCCTCGGCTCCAGCGACGAGATGGCTGAAGACGACAAGCCCGAGAAAAAGAGTCTGTTAGGCAATTTCGATCTCAAGTCCTTGCTGGCGAAGAAGCAGAAGAAAGCATCAGCCTCTGCCGAGTAATCCGATGTCGGGGTTGCCCGGACGTAATGGCCGGACCGCTACCCTGTCAATTTTTAGTGATGAGTAGGAAAGGTTGGACATAACCATGGGCATTTTACAGCTCCTGCTGGTTGTCTGCGGAATGATGGCTTTGTTAGCTATCGGATACGTATTGGTGGCCGGCCCTTCTGTTGGCAAGGCCAGCCAGCGCAGGCTCGATGCCGTGCGCTATCGCCATTCTGAAAGCACCAACACCAAAGTTGAATCACAGCTCAAGAAAGCGATTGCAGCACGAAAGCCCAAAGCTTTCAAAGTCGCAGGCTCCGGCTCTCGGGCGGAAGCGCTCGCCACCCGGCTCGACCGATCTGGCAAGACATGGACGGTTTCGCAATATCTCTACAGCTCGCTCGGCCTGGGCCTGGCCATTGCGGTACTGATATTTCTCCAGTCGGGCGCAGCCATGCTGGGCATGGGCCTCGGTTTCGCAGTCGGCGCGGGCCTTCCGCACATGGTGGTCAATTTCCACATCAAGAAACGAACCAACCGGTTCAATGCCAAATTCCCCGATGCGATCGACTTGCTCGTTCGTGGGCTGCGTTCGGGCCTGCCGGTTACCGAAACGCTGGGCGTTGTCGCACAGGAAGTGCCCGGCCCGGTGGGCTCGGAATTCAAAGGCGTTGTCGAACGCATCAGGATTGGCCGGACGATGGAGGAATCCCTCCAGGAAACCGCCGACCGCTTGGGGATTCCCGAATTCAATTTCTTCGTCATAACCCTGGCCATCCAGCGCGAGACCGGGGGCAATCTGGCTGAAACACTGTCCAACCTAGGCGATGTCTTGCGCAAACGTGCGCAAATGAAGCTTAAAATCCGGGCAATGAGCTCGGAATCCAAGGCCTCTGCCTACATCGTGGGTGCCCTGCCTTTCATCGTGTTCGGCATGATCTGGTGGATCAACCCGACGTACATCGGGACATTTTTCGTTGATGAACGCCTGATGGTCATCGGTATGGGCGGCGCAGTCTGGATGTCACTCGGCGCATTCATCATGGCCAAGATGGTCAGCTTCGAGATCTGAGCGAGGAACAAGACAATGATCAACACCCCGCCTGGACCAACATTGCTCGGTTTCGACGTAATTCTCGTCGGTACGATTCTGGCCGGTGTCGCCGCCCTGGCCGTCATTTTGGCGATCTATGCTGCCGTCACGGTCAGAGATCCGATGGCCAGCCGTGTGAAGGCACTCAATGCGCGCCGCGACGAACTGAAGGCAGGTATTGTCAAAGCGAACACCAAGAAACGCACCAGCCTGCTCCGTAAAACCGAAGGCACCGAACGGGTCAAGGAAACGCTGTCGGGCCTTAAGGTCCTGCAGCAAAGCCAGATCGAAGCGGTCCAGCAAAAGCTGGCCCATGCCGGTATCCGCAACAAGGAACTGGCAGTTGTGGTCATTATGGCACGGCTCGTTCTGCCCATCGTGCTGGGCGCGATTGCCGGATATGTCTTCTATCTATCGGATGTGTTCCCCGAATGGGGCAGCTTCAAACGTTTCGCCGGTTTCGCGGTGGCGCTGCTGGCAGGTTACAAGGGCCCTGAGGTCTTTCTTCAGAACAAGGCCAAAAAACGCACTGACCTGATCCGCAAGGGCTTGCCCGATGCGCTCGATCTGCTGGTTATCTGTGCCGAAGCCGGTTTGACGGTCGACGCTGCGTTCAACCGCGTGGCCAAGGAACTGGGCCGGGCATACCCTGAACTGGGCGACGAATTTGCACTGACCGCAATCGAATTATCCTTCCTGACCGAACGCAGGATGGCATTCAACAATCTTGCCTACCGGGTAGATCTTGAATCGGTGAAGGGCGTAGTGACCACCATGGTCCAGACCGAACGTTACGGCACCCCGCTGGCATCGGCGCTGCGCGTTCTGTCTGCTGAATTCCGCAACGAACGGATGATGCGTGCCGAAGAAAAGGCCGCGCGCCTGCCAGCAATCATGACCATTCCGCTGATCCTATTCATCCTGCCTGTCCTGTTCATCGTGATCCTTGGCCCTGCGGCCTGTTCGATCAGCGATGCCTTCGCTGACGGCACGCCGAAATAAGGCGCGGCCTGACCAGGCTGGACCACATCAGTTCGGGAATTATTCGGTCCCGCAATCGTCAGTCACGATTGCGGGACCAAGTTTTTCCGACTGGTCCCGCAGGCGCTGCAACAGGGAGACGAAAGTCTGCCGTTCCGCATTGTCCAGCGATTCAAGCAACCTGCTCTCCATTGCCCGCGCCAGGGGCACGATACCGTCATGCACCTCCCACCCTGCATCGGTCAGAGCCAGAAGGTGCGACCGGCCGTCATCTTCATTCGGCTTCCGGCTGACGAGGCCGCGTTGTTCCAGCAGCTTGCAGGCGCGGTTTACCGCGACCTTGTCCATCAGGGTCAATTCGGTGAGATGCCGCTGGGTCAAAGGCCCGCTATCGCCTAGAACCGCCATCACCCGCCACTCGGTCACTTTCAGGCTGAATTCGCTGCGATAAACCTCCGCAATGCGGTTGCTGACCGCGTTCGATGTGATCGAAAGCTGGTAAGGCAGGAACTCGGCAAGGCTCAAAGCCGCGGAAACTTTATCTGACATTCCCTGAAGTCCTACCTAAACCGGCCCGGAACACAAGATGCCGGATTGGCGGCGGACTGGATCATACTTGCGGCTATTCGAAACCAGGTTCGCCCCACCAAGGGTAGAAGTCCGGCATATCACGCGATACCTTGCCCGGAAATTCGGGTGGGCGCTTCTCTAGAAAACTCTGGATGCCTTCCTTGGCATCCGCGCCTTTCGACAGGCGGAAGATCGACCGGCTATCGACCCGGTGTGCCAACATCGGATGTTCGGCAGCGGACAATCGCCACAACATCGCGCGGGTCATGGCAACCGATACGGCACTGGTGTTTTCAGCAATTTCGAGGGCAAGTCCGCGCGCGGCATCCATCAATTCTGCTGCGGGATGGACCGACCGGACCAGTCCCCCGCGCAGCGCTTCCCCGGCATCGAAAACACGGCCGGTCATGCACCATTCCAGGGCTTGGCTGATCCCTACGATCTTGGGCAGGAACCAGCTGGAGCAGGCTTCCGGCACAATTCCGCGGCGGGCAAACACGAAACCATAGCGCGCATTGTCGGCTGCCAGCCGGAAATCCATCGCCAATTGCATCGTTGCGCCGACGCCGACCGCAACCCCGTTGCAGGCGGAAATCAGCGGTTTGGTGGATTGAAACAGCCGCAGCGTCAGCCGCCCGCCACCATCACGCACGCTGTCATCCGACAGATCATCGACCGGCGCATCGCTGGAAAACGGTCCGCCGCCACCCTCGGGTGTCAGATCAGCCCCGGCGCAAAAGGCCCGCTCGCCCGCGCCCGTAAAAATGACCGCACGAACCCCGTCGTCCCCGTCCGCCAGATCCATCGCGGCACAAATCTCGCCCATCATATGACGGGTATAGGCATTCAATTTTTGCGGGCGATTGAGCGTGATGGTGGCTACCGGCCCATCGATCTCATATCTGATCTGGGTGAAATCGACCATCACGTTCTCCTCATCCGCTTAGCGGCGGATTTATCAGCGGGGCGCCATCCGGATCCCGCCATCGAGGCGCACGTCTTCGCCATTGAAATAGTCATTGTCGATCATGGCCAGGGCCAATTTGGCATATTCTTCCGGATATCCGAGACGTTTGGGGAACGGCACGGAAGCCGCGAGAGCTTCCTTCACCTGAGGCGGTGCTGCATTCATCAGCGGGGTGTTGAAAATACCCGGCAGGATGGTGTTTACGCGGATACCTTCGCTCATCAGATCGCGTGCGATCGGCAAGGTCATGCCAACCACCCCGCCCTTGGACGCGGCATAGGCGGCCTGGCCCATCTGGCCATCTTCGGCGGCGACACTGGCGGTATTCACGATCGCACCGCGCGCGCCATCTTCCAGCGGATCCAGGGTCAGCATCCCGGCAGCCGATTTGGCAATGCAGCGGAATGTCCCGACCAGATTGATCTGGATGATGAAATTGAACGCGTCGAGCGGGAAATGCTTGATCGAACCATCGGTCTTGGACCGGCTGGCGGTCTTGATCGCATTGCCCACGCCGGCGCAATTGACCAGGATACGTTCCTGTCCATGCGCCTCGCGCGCCTTGGCAAAACCGGCATCGACTGAGGCATCGTCGGTGACATTCACTTCGCAGAATATCCCGCCGATTTCCTCGGCGACACGTCTGCCCTTTTCTTCCTGCAGGTCGAAAATCGCGACCTTGACGCCCTTGGCCGCCAGCGCCCGCGCAGTAGCTTCGCCCAGACCGGATGCGGCGCCGGTGACGACGGCGGCAGTATTCCTATCCAAAAACATTATCTGAATTCCTCTTGCGATTTAACTCTGTAAAATGGCCCTTGCCGAAGCGTTCTAAAGCGCCTCGACGATGGTTACGTTGGCTACGCCGCCACCTTCGCACATGGTTTGCAGGCCGTATTTCTTGCCGCGGGTCTTCAGGGCATGCAGCAAGGTTGCCATCAATTTGGCGCCGGACGCGCCGAGAGGATGCCCAAGCGCAATTGCCCCGCCATTTACGTTTAGCTTATCCGGATCGGCCCCGGTATGCTTCAGCCATGCAAGCGGAACGGAGGCAAAGGCCTCGTTCACTTCGAACAGATCAATGTCGTTGATCGACATTCCGGCCCGCTGCAAGGCGCGGTCGGTAGCGAACAGGGGTTCTTCCAGCATGATCACCGGATCGCCCGCGGTCACGGTCAGATTGTGAATGCGGGCCATCGGGGTCAGCCCGTGTTCCCGCAGCATCTTTTCCGACACGATCAGTGCCGCGCTTGACCCGTCGCAAATCTGGCTGGAGGATGCCGCAGTAAGCCGGCCGTTTTCGCTCAGCAATTTAACCGAAGCAATACTTTCCAGCGTCGCATCGAAACGGATGCCCTCGTCCACGGTGTGCTGCTGCTGACCCTCGGGCGTATCGATGGTGATCGGCACGATTTCCGCGTCGAATGCACCCGCCTGCGTGGCCGCAATTGCGCGGCGGTGGCTTTCATACGCAAACCGGTCGAGATCGTCCTTGGTAAGCCCGTGCTTGTCGACAATCATTTCCGCGCCCATGAACTGGGACCACATGATGCCGGGGTACTTTTCCTCCAGGCCGGGTGACTTATACATCCCCAGCCCTTCCTTCATGTGGAAGCTGGCGGTGGAACCCATCGGCACACGGCTCATGCTTTCGATACCGGCGGCGATCACCACGTCCTGCGTGCCCGACATCACCGCCTGCGCCGCGAACTGGATCGCCTGCTGGGAAGACCCGCATTGCCGGTCAATCGTGACAGCGGGAGTGGATTCGGGGAGCATTTTGCTTGCCAACACCGCATTGCGGCCAACCTGCATGGCCTGTTCGCCGCCCTGGCTGACGCAGCCCATGATGACATCTTCAACCGCAGCAGGATCAATGCCGCAGCGCGCCATCAAGGCATCGAGCGAAGCCGCCGCCAGATCCACCGGATGCACCCCCGCCAGCCGCCCGCCGCGGCGCCCGCCGGCAGTTCTGACAGCATCGACGATATAGGCAGTGGTCATTATTCAAATCTCCGGCAAAGG
>JBGSJO010000111.1:0-10976 GCA_041741895.1 Pontixanthobacter sp. | reverse complement strand
CATGCAGGGCGGCCGCGGCAGCGGGCGCGCGAGCACCGGCCAAGTGCGGCTTTGGGGACATCACGCTGTGGAAGCCGCGCTGATGAACCCCGAACGCGCCCACCGCAAATTATGGGCAACCAGAGAAGCCATCGCGGGACTCGCCGGCGAATTGCCAGAAGGTTTTACCGTCGAATATGCGCAAGCTGCCGATCTGGCCCGGCTGGTCACACGCGATACGCCGCATCAGGGTTTGGTGCTGGAATGTGCGCCACTGGAAGAAGTCGGTCTGGACGAAGTGCTGGATATTGCAGATGGCCGGGTCATCGTGGTTCTGGATCAGGTCACGGACCCCCATAATGTCGGCGCGATCCTGCGTTCAGCCGCGGCGTTCGGGGCTGCGGCGATCGTGACGCAGGACCGCCATGCCCCACCTGAATCGGGCGTAGTGGCAAAGTCCGCCTCTGGCGCGCTTGAAGTGGTGCCGTGGGTCAGGGTTGTCAATCTGGCACGGGCGATGGAACAGATGGCCGAAGCCGGTTACTGGCGGATCGGGCTGGCCGGTGATGCCGAATCCACTTTGGGCGAAGCACTTCCGGCCGGGCCGGTTGCGCTGGTATTGGGTGCAGAAGGTGACGGAATGCGCCAGAACATTGCCGGGCATTGCGATGCGTTGGCCAGGCTTCCAATCGGCGACGCGATCGAAAGTTTAAACGTTTCCAACGCCGCAGCAATTGCGCTTTATGCTGTGGCAACACGGGGCGAGTGAGTCACCATGGGGCGAGTGAGTCACCATGGGGGGAGAGCAATGCAGTTAGGAAATTCGGTCAAGCGTATCGGCGCGGCGTCACTCGCGGCGGCGGTAACTATTTTGCTGACGGGGTGTCTGCTTTCACCGGGCAAATTCATCTCCCAACTCGAATTAAAAAATGGCGGGACTTTTGCCTATTCCTACGACGGCGAAATCTATTTGCTTGCCCTTAGCAAATTGGCTGAAATGGGGAACAAAGTTGAAGATGCCAGCGGTGAATTCATGGAGCAGCCTTGTTATTCCGATGAAGATTTCGAAGAACGCACATGCGCTGCAGACGATATTGCAGAACAGAAACGCGGCTGGGATGCAGAGCGGGAAGATAGAATCAAGAAGCAGAAGCAAGAAGCTGAAATGATGGGCGCAATGCTCGGCGACATTGATCCGGCGGATCCGGATGCAGCCGAGGAACTGGCCAGCCGTTTGCGCCGGCAGAAGGGCTGGAACGCGGTCGAATACAAGGGTGACGGATTGTACGTGGTGGACTTCCGGATTGAGGGCAGACTGGACCACGACTTCCTGTTTCCAACGATCGAGGGTTTTCCAATGTCCAACTTCTTCGTTCTCGTCGCCACCCGCGACGGCGGGACGGTTCGGGTCGATGCGCCCGGTTTCACGGCGCAATCCGGCGGTAACGCCTTCTACAGCATAATGGCCGGGATGGCCGGGGTGGTTTCGAGAAGGGAAACTGGCGGCGAGGATGGGATGCCGATGGTCCCCGAACTGGATGGAACATTCCGGATCGTGACGGATGGCGAAATCCTGGCGAACAATACTGACGAAGGACCGGGCCAATCGGCTGCTGGGAAAATGCTCGAATGGAAGATCAACAAGCGGACTACGGCGGCGCCGACTGCATTGATCAAGATTTCCCAATAGGGCTGTTCAACGAGCCTTAAAAAGACGCCGCGCCTGTACATGGCAGCCGCGGCGTCCCTGCTTTTATGAATGTCTTTTCAAACTGTCTGCCTGCCCGGAAGATTGATTTCAGGCAGGCAGCTGTATCAATGCAAAAGTCGGCTTAGTTGACTGCATCCTTCAAGCCCTTGCCAGCCTTGAATTTGGGCTGGTTCGATGCCTTGATGGTCATCGGTTCGCCGGTCCGCGGATTGCGGCCCGTCGATGCCTTGCGCTTGGCGACGGAAAAGGTGCCGAAGCCAACGAGGCGGACTTCATCGCCGCCCGAAAGCGACTTGGTAATCGCATCGAAAACTCCTTCGACCGCGCTGGCGGAATCACTTTTTGACAGGCCGCTTGAATCGGCAACCGCGCTGATCAGATCGTTCTTATTCATTTGTAGAAACCCCTATTTCCCTGCTGAAACGACGATGGAGATTCGCCCCTTTGAAGACCGGGGATTGAAGGGATTTTTCTACGCACTGTCAAAGGCATTTCGGGGTTAGAATGGCTCAATTGCGATAAAAACCGGTTTTTTGCGACCAACGGTGGCCAAAGCTGGCCATTTACCGGCCACCGGCCACCGCGAGTCACTTCCGCTCAACCCGATTCGCTGCAGTGCAGCAAAATCAATGGGCTGTCGGTGGAGACAGTGCTGCAGCAACTGCTCCGGGTTGGCTGGCCAGATCGTCGGCTTCGGTCCATTCGATCGGCGCCGGAATTGCAGTCAAAGCAATTTCCAGGACCCGGTCGACATGGTTCACCGGAATGATTTCCAGCCCTGCCTTCACGTTGTCGGGAATCTCGGCAAGATCCTTGACGTTTTCTTCGGGGATTATCACGATCTTGATCCCGCCGCGCAGCGCCGCGAGCAGTTTTTCCTTGAGCCCGCCGATCGGCAGCACCCGGCCGCGCAGCGTAACCTCGCCTGTCATCGCGACATCCGGCCGCACCGCGATGCCGGTCAATGTCGAAACGATCGAGGTGACCATACCGACACCCGCGCTCGGCCCGTCTTTCGGAACCGCGCCTTCGGGCAAGTGGATATGGATGTTCTTTCGCTGGAAGATCGATGGCTTGATCCCATAGGCTGGCGCGCGTGATTTCACGAAGCTGAAAGCCGCCGCGACGCTTTCGTTCATCACGTCGCCCAGCTTGCCGGTAGTCTTAACTTCGCCCTTGCCCGGCGTAGTGACGCTTTCGATCGACAGCAATTCGCCGCCCACTTCGGTCCAGGCGAGGCCCGTGACCAGGCCGATCTCCGCCTCTTCCTCGCTCACCCCGTGCTTGAATTTGCGCACCCCGGCAAAATCACCGAGATTTTCCGGCGTCACGGTTACGCTGGTAACTTCCTTCTCAAGTATCTTGCGCAGGCTCTTGCGCGCGAGGCGGGCAATCTCGCGCTCCAGCGTCCGCACTCCGGCTTCGCGGGTGTAAAACCGGATCAGGTCGCGCAGCGCCTCTTCGGTCAGCTCGAATTCGCCTTCCGTCAGGCCATGCGCTTCAACCTGTTTCGCGATCAGGTGGCGCTGGGCAATCTCGACCTTCTCGTCTTCCGTATAGCCTTCCAGCCGGATGATCTCCATCCGGTCGAGCAGTGCCTGTGGCAGGTTCAGGCTGTTGGCGGTGGTCACGAACATGATGTCGGACAGGTCGAGGTCCAGTTCCAGATAATGGTCCTGGAATTTCGAATTCTGTTCCGGATCGAGGACCTCGAGCAGCGCCGAGGCCGGATCGCCGCGGAAATCCTGCCCAAGCTTGTCTATCTCGTCGAGCAGGAACAGCGGGTTCGAGGCGCCGGCCTTCTTGAGATTGGTCACGATCTTGCCCGGCAGAGAACCGATATAGGTCCGCCGGTGGCCGCGGATCTCCGCTTCGTCGCGCACGCCGCCGAGCGACTGGCGCACGAATTCGCGGCCCGTCGCGCGGGCGATCGATTTGCCGAGGCTGGTCTTGCCAACGCCGGGAGGGCCGACGAGGCAAAGGATCGGCCCCTTCAGCTTGTTGGTCCGCGCCTGCACCGCCAGATATTCGATGATCCGGTCCTTGACCTTGTCGAGCGCGTAATGATCCTCGTCGAGGATTTCCTGCGCTTTCTTGATATCCTTGGTCAGCTTTGATTTCTTGCCCCACGGCAGGCCCAGCAGCACGTCAAGGTAATTGCGGATCACGGTCGCTTCGGCGCTCATCGGCTGCATGCCCTTGAGCTTCTTCAACTCCGACTGTGCCTTGGCCTTGGCTTCCTTCGACATTTTCAGCGTGTCGATCTTCTTCTGAAGCTCGGCCATTTCATCGCCGTCTTCGCCCTCACCGCCCAATTCGTTCTGGATCGCCTTCATCTGTTCGTTGAGGTAATATTCGCGCTGGGTCTTCTCCATCTGGCGCTTCACGCGGCCGCGGATCTTGCGTTCGACCTGCAGCACGGACAATTCGCCTTCCATGAAGGACATGACCATTTCCAGCCGCTTGCGCGGGTCTGGTTCGGTCAGCAGCGCCTGTTTGTCGGATACCTTGGTGTTGATCGATGCGGCAATGGCGTCGGCCAGCGCGCCGGCATTGTCGATCTCACCCAGATCATCGCCCGCGCCCTCGCCCAGCTTCTTGTTGAGTTTCGCATATTCGCCGAATTGTTCGACCACGCTGCGCATCATCGCGGTGATCTCGTTGCCCGATACGGTTTGCGCTTCGGCCATGGTCACATCGGCGACCACGAAATCGCCTTCCGGCCGCAGCCGTTCCAGTTCAGCCCGGGCCGTCCCTTCGACCAGCACGCGCACGGTGCCATCGGGCAGTTTCAGCAATTGCAGAACTTGTGCAACCACGCCGGTATCGTACAAATCGTCCCGCTCCGGATCGTCGCAGCCGGGGTCCAGCTGCGCCAGCAGGAAAATGTCCTTGTTGCCTTCCATCGCTGCTTCGAGCGCAGCGACCGATTTGTCGCGGCCCACGAATAACGGCGCGACCATGCCGGGAAACACGACGATATCGCGCAGGGGGAGAAGAGGGAAAAGGCTCATATGTGACTTCCGATTTTCTGTGCAGCGCCGCAGCGCCACTTGCTTGAAGTCAATATGGGAACGTGTCGCACAGGCTGCAAGCCATGCCTTCCCTTAGCTGTGGACGGGCCAGTCAAGGTTACACAAGTGACACATCCAACATTTTCTGTCCGGCACCGCTCAGCCAGCATTTCTGCGGGTTTGCCGGCGGTGAGGTGACAGATTTGGCCTGTCAGGAAAATAAAATATTTGGTCAGTCCGGCGTAATATTCGTGCGCAGGGATTGGGAGTGCGGTTCGATGTTTGAACATGGCGCCAACGATAATGCGGCGGGAGCGTGTAGGAAACCCTGCAGCTTTGTTGAGCGGCGAAAACTGGAAATAGTTGAATGGCAGCTAACGACCGAATTCGGACCTTTGGACCAGTCCAGCTCTACATCCGCTTCATCCTACATGAAGCCTAATGAGGTGCGATGGAGAGCCGTGGTGCGCAGGTCACCACGGCTCTCCAATTCATGTTGCTTGCCGCTTATTTCTTGGCGGGAAGGAACGTGACTTCGCGGATCAGATACTCACCTGTTATGGTGCGTATGTTGGGATAGACTGTTGTTGTTGTTGTGCGATTGTTAGCCTCGTTTGCAGTACCCCAAGCCTTCATAAATGCTTCGTAGCGGGCCTTGTTCGGAGCAAGATCGCTAGTATTGGCAAACGTAGCCACGAGCATCACATTGAAATCGCCGCTGTTTGGAAGGTCACTCACATATACGTGGTAGTCCAGCATGTGTCCCAGTTGCTTTTGAACAGCGTTGCTTGCCACCCAAGTGTTTCGGATCCCGGCAAGGTAATCCTCGACCATGTTTTCCTTCACCTTGATGGTTGAAACGTTCGAGACTGTGTCGCTCACCGTATAGTCTTGGTACTGTTCGAGTTGTGCTGCAGCAGGAGTGGATAGTGCCATGGCAATGCCGACGGCTAAGAGCTTCTTCATGAGGTTTCCCCAGTTTGTAGCGACCCGGCTACGGAGCGGACCAAGAAGTCCGCAGGAGCGATCTGTCGACGAGCAAAAACTTGCTGTTGGACGAGTTCGAACCTAAAAACGAAGAAAGCATTTTTGCACAACGTTGGCAATAGTGCGCATTTCCAGGCCAGGGCAATCGGGTGAACGCTATTTTCGGTAGGACGTCGGCAAAATCTGAATCCCGCCGCGCCCAACTGGGACGTTTTCGAATCCCAGCGCCCTTCCGAACGGTGAAAAAGAATCAGGAACCTCGTTCACCCGATTGCCCTGTTTCCAGGCCAGACTGGGTTGTAGCTCCATGATTTGCCGTGATGTCCGCTCCCCACCCCTTAACCGCGATTACATCCCCGGCAATTTGAACCCCGGTGGCAGGCCCATTCCGCCCTGCATTTCCTTCAACTGGTCGTTCGAAACGCGGTCCGCCTTGTCGCGGGCGTCGTTGAAGGCGGCGGTGATCAGGTCTTCTAGCATCTGTTTTTCGGCAGTGACCATCAGGCTGTCGTCGATCTGGACGCCCAGCATCCGGCCCTTGGCGGTGCAGCGGACCTTTACCACTCCGCCGCCCGAGCTGCCTTCAACCTCGATATTGTCGAGCTTGACCTGCATTTCGTTCATCTGCGTCTGGATCGTTTCGGCAGCCTTCTGCGCCGCCTGAATCATTTCTTCCATCGATTGCATGGGGGAATTCCTTATGCGTTGCTGCTCCACGGGGGTGCCTGTTCATTGATGCTGGCGGGTTCGTCCGAAACGATCTCCGCGCCGGGAAAGGCTGCCAGGGTCGCGGCGACCAGAGGATCGGCCTTGATCCGCCCTGCTTCTATTTCGCGTGCCGCAGCCGCACGTTCAAGTAGCGACAGGCCCGATTCGCTATCTTCCTGCGTCACGATCCAGCTGTGCGCAGCCAGTTTGGCCAGCGTTTCACGCAATTCGCGTTCCAGATTTTCGGCAAAACCCTTTGCCAGGCCAAAGCGCAATAGGCCGGAGGAAATTTCGATCGGAAAGGCTTGCATCCTTAGCTTCGCACCCAATTGCATGTGGCCGCGCCCTTCCAGCCAGCCGATGAATTCTTCCCATTTCAGGTAGGGATCGGCATTGATTGCATCTTCTGCTTGCGGCGCCCCGCCAGCTTGTACGGTCGAACCGGAAGTGGCGCCGGGCGCGGGCGCATTGGCCGCCGCTGCGCCGCCCTGCCCCAATTGCTCCAGCTTTTTAGCCAGTTTCCCGGGATCGGGCAAATCGGCGGCGTGCAGCACGCGCAGCAGCGCCATTTGCGCGGAGACCAGCGGATCGGGCGCGCCGCGAACTTCATCATGCCCTTTCAGCAGCAATTGCCACAGCCGGTGAAGCTGCCCGGCGGACAATTTTCCCGCCCAATCGTGCAAGGCGGTGCGTTCTTCCGCCGATGGTGCATCCGGCTGCCCGCCGCTGACCTGCGCCACGGTGATCCGGTGGACCAGATCCATCAAGCCGCGCATCAGCGCCAGCGGCTCTACGCCAAGCGCGTATTGGTCACCGATGCCCGCCAGCAGTGCCTTGGCGTCACCGCCGAGGATATCGCCAAGCAGGCGGCGCTGCGCGGTCTTGTCCGCCAGCCCGAGCATGCTGCGCACGCGGGCCGCGGTGACTTTTCCGCCATCTTCATTCGCCTTGTCCAGATCGGCATGGGCAATCGCCTGGTCGAGAATCGACAGCCCGTCCCGCACCGATCCTTCGGCGGCGGCGGCGATCATGTGCAGCGCCTCCGCCTCGACCTCGACGCCTTCCTTATCGCAGATCATCGCGAAATGCGCTTCGAGCTGTTCGGCATGAATGCGCCGAAGATCGAACCGCTGCGTCCGGCTGAGCACGGTGACTGGCAATTTGTCGACTTCGGTGGTCGCGAACAGGAACTTCACATGCGCGGGCGGTTCCTCAAGTGTCTTCAGTAAGGCATTAAAAGCATTGCGCGATAGCATGTGAATTTCGTCGATGATGTAGATCTTGTAACGCGCGGATACGGCGGAATAGCGCACGGCTTCGATAATTTCGCGGACATCGTCCACCCCGGTATGGCTGGCCGCGTCCATCTCGATCACGTCCATATGGCGGCCCTCTGCGATCGCCACACAGGGCTCGCACTGGCCGCATGGATCGATGGTCGGCCCGCCCTGCCCATCCGGCCCGATGCAATTGAGCGCCTTGGCGATCAGCCGCGCGGTGGAGGTTTTGCCAACCCCGCGAACCCCCGTCATCAGGAAGGCATGCGCCAGCCGGTCCCGCGCAATTGCATTGGCCAGCGTGCGGACCATCGGTTCCTGCCCGATCAGTTCGGAAAATGTCTGCGGCCGGTATTTGCGGGCCAGGACCCGGTAAGGCTGGTTATCGCTTGATACAGGGGCAGGCGGCGCGGCAGTCGCGGGGGATGCCGCAGATTTCATCTGTTCCGGCGCATCACCGAACATGGCCGATTGGCCCGCTGCCTCCAGCTCTGCAGCGGATAAGGCATCGGCGCCCTGGTCAGAGGGCGCGGGATCGCCTGACATGTCCCCAGAATCGTTCATAACCGCTTTCTAAGGGCTCCAAGCCTGCTTGTCGAAGGTTGCCCGGCAACTTATGCGCGGATGCAGAGAATTTCTGCTCCTTGCGGAGGCCCAATGTACCTGACTGCCCGATTCGCTGTGCCCCTGCTTGCCCTGGCGGCCCATTCCCTTCCGGCTCCGGCGCTTGCTGCCCAGGATGGCGGCCCCATCGTTCCCCCTGCAGAAGTGCTGGCGAAAATGTGCAAACCGCAAGGGGCGATGCAGTTTGCCTTCGGCCAGACCGGCGTACCGGGCAGCACACACGCGGAAAGCATGTTGGGCCGCGGCTTTGCCGCATCGCCCACGATGGCGCCGTTCCAGCAGGCGCAGCCGCGATCCACCGAATGGTCCGGTCACTTCATGGAAATGGCCTATTCACTGCCGATTACCGACAAGGACGAAGCGCGGGCGATCATGGACGCAATCGGCGCTGCTTTGGAGGAGGCGGGATGGATCAATGTCAATATGCCGCCAGACGAGGTCCCGCTCTATCTCGGTGCCGTTTCCGGATATGCAACTTTCGAACGGCCGGTTGAGACCGAAACCGGCCAGGCACGTATCCTGATCGGCTTAGATCACCAAATGGGCAAACTGGTTCTGACCTGCGTACGCGACGATCTTCTGCGCGCCCATTTCAAAGAAGCGTTGGGCAGCCTTCCTCCCGGCACTCCGCAGCCAAAGGTGCCTAACATTGTGGTACCCCAAGTCAAAGACGAAACAAGTTGCAGCGACCCGGCCCTGCTGGCCCGGATGGAGGAAATGCTCGCCACCGGCGAATTCGGCGATGGATTTCTGTCCGCTATGGTCCAACGCAGCAGCTATCGTGACCGCTTGACCAGCTGGATGCTGTGGAAGTTGGGCGAATCGGGGAAGCTTTCGGAAGAAGACCTGCTCGAGATGAGATGGTCCTCAATCGGTGATAGCAGCCCCGCTGGAAATCCCCTTGCCGCACTGGAAATGCTAACGGAAATGTTCTCGATCCTCGAGGGCGTTGCGGGAGCGGAAGAGACGCGCGATCCGCAGGCGGTGTGCCGCAGCCTGCTGCCTTTCCACGAATGGATAGCGCGCGTCGACACGATCACTTTCAATCAGACCGAGGCGATCCAGACCATGCTGACGCGCGAAGCGGCGCGGCTGGGTGTTTCATTCGATTGATGGAGAAGGAGCCGGGCGACCCGCCGCAAATCGTTGTGGCTGCTTCCTTCCGGACCTGACCAGGTTGGCGAACGCAAACGTCCACCCGACTCCCGGGCGGGCATATGGCGGGGTTGCCGGAAGATTTCAAGTCTCGAGGCAATCGCGGCCGAAACTGCCCTACCGGAAATTGTCTGCGTAGGCCTGGATCTTCAGTGTCTTGGGCGGCGTGGCGTAAACCCGCGCCGCGATCCGGTATCTTTCCGCATAGGCCTTCGCCGCTTCCATATCCGGGAAAGTCAGCTGCACCTGAGCCTGAGTGTCGGCGCTGCCGGTCCATCCCATCAGCGGATCGGGCCTGCGCGCCTCGGACTGCTCGAATTCGAGCACCCAATTGTCGGTCTTGGCCCTGCCCGATTGCATCGCGCTTTTCGGGACCTGATAAATACGTGCTGTCATGGAGGAAGCCTTTAAGTCAGCTTTGGTCCCTTGAAAAGGCGTTCTTGGTCTTCAGGCTAGGCTTTTCGGTCCACGGTTCATCCGGCCAGCGGTGCCGGGGATAGCGGCCCTTCATATCCTTCACCACATCGCGCCAGCTGCAGCGCCAGAAACCGGGCAGATCGCGGGTCGCCTGAATCGGGCGGCCTGCCGGGCTGGTCAGCTTGATCAACAGCGGCGTAGGGCCGATCATCGGGTGGCTATCCAGCCCGAACAGCGCCTGCACCCGCAATTGCACCGATGGCGCGTCGGCCCCGGCATAATCGATCGAATGATGCGTCCCCGCGGGCGAGGTAAATTCACGGGGAGCCAGCCGGTCGAGTGTCTGGCGGCTGTCCCAATCGAGCAGGCTCAGCAGCGCCTCGGTCAACTTTCCAGCCGGTACTGCGAGATCGCGCCGGCCGGTTAGCAGGGGCGCAAGCCACTGGTCGGCGGTGTCCTTCAAGTGCTCGGCTGACAGCGCCGCAAGGCCAACATGCCCGGCACGCGCTATCAGGCTGGCGGGCAGCAGTGCAGACATATCCTCAAGCGCTTTGGCAAGCAGCATTTCGGCCACTGCATCCCGGTCGGGCAAAGGATCGGGACCGGTCGCCAGAGTGATTGCGCCCAGCCGCCGCTCCAGCCGCGCTTCCACCCGGCGCTCGGCGGAATTCCAGTTGAGCACCGAACGTTTCTCGATCAGATCGGCGAGATGTTCGTCCACTTCCTGCGCCGTCAGCGCGGCTGCAGCGGTGATCCGCGCGCCCTTCGCCTGCCCCTGCGCATCGCCGATGACCAGCCACTCGGCCCGCGCGAGCGACGATGCCGGATCGAGGAAATATCCCCGTCCCCCGGCAGAAATCCAGTTTTCGCCCGCCGCATCGCGCCGCTTGGCGATATTGTCCGGCAGGGCATGGGCGAGGTACAGGCCCGGGTTCAAATCCTCGCGATCCTTGCCCCCGGCCAATTCCTTCGCCTTTTGCGCCCAGCGGTCCGCCAGTTTGGCAGAGGCTGCTGCGCGGGGAGAACGCTCCGCGCCCCATGCGCTCAGCCGGTGGAGCAAATCCTCGCCCCGCCCGCCCAGCCCGCGTTCCTGCAGCAGCAGCG
>JBGSJO010000110.1:0-25452 GCA_041741895.1 Pontixanthobacter sp. | reverse complement strand
CCGACCGACCTACATACCGAGCCTGCCTTCCTGCACAATTGCGCACTTGCGCGGCGCGGGTTCGATGTTCCGGCGCATCCCGACGCGTTCTTTCTTGCCAGCCGGCTGGCGGCTGAAGGCAAGGGGCCGCAAGCGGGCGAGACGTTCCCCTTCGCGCCAAGTTACGGCTATCATTTCGACGCCCATAAGCTGGGCGCGTTCCTGCGGGGCCATGCAGTAACGCAAGGGGTCAGGCACCTGGAGGGCAAGGTTGTCCAGGTCGAACTTGATCCCACTGGCGATGTCGCTGCGCTTAATTGCGAAGGCGGCGAATGGATTGCCGGCGATCTCTTTGTCGATTGTTCGGGCTTTGCCAGCGTCATCGCGCAGCAAGCGCTGGGAGAAATCTTTCTGCCTTTTACAGACAATCTGTTCAACGATGCCGCCGTTGTGATCCCGGCCGCGCGGGGCGATCATTACCTTCCGCAGACGGAGGCAGTTGCCATGGCCGCTGGCTGGCGCTGGGCGATCCCGCTCGCCAGCCGAATTGGCAATGGCTATGTCTATTCATCGCGGCATATCTCCGCCGAAGATGCCGAGCTGGAATTGCGCAACGCACTGGATATTCCCGGTGCCGATGCGCCAGCCCGCCATTTACGCATGAAGGTGGGCCGTGTCGAAAACAGCTGGACGCGCAATTGCCTGGCCGCGGGACTGTCGCAGGGTTTTCTCGAACCGCTGGAGGCCACAGCGCTGCACATCGTGATTGCCACGGCACAGGAATTCATCGGCGCATTCGAAGCGGGCGGCTTTACCGCTCAGCATCGGGACCGGTTCAATACTTCGATCGCAGAGCGGATCGACGCAGTTCGCGATTACATAGTGGCGCATTACCGGCTGAATCAGCGCGCCGACACGGAATATTGGCGCGAAAACGCGGCAAACCAGAACTTGTCGCCGGGATTGAAATCGATGATGACGGCCTGGTTCACGCATCAGGATGTGGGCGCGGCGAATGAACAGGCTTACCGCATTCGCGCATATTCCGCCGCGAGCTGGCATTGCCTGATGGCCGGGTACGGCACCTTTCCGGCGCAGGAGAAGATGCAGGCCCCGCCAGACAATCTGCGCGCGGCCGACATGGCGGAAGTGGAGCGGATTCTTTCCGCCAGCGCCGAAAATTTTACTGCTCTGCACAGCGGGAATTGAAGCGCGGACGCCAAATCTACCAAGGCGGTGCTAGACTTCGGTCGAAGCGGCCACTTCGCGCAACAAATTCCGCAGCCAGAATTGTGCGGGATGATTGCCCAATCGGGCATGCCAGACCATGTCGACGCTTCTGTAGGTCGGGGGCGGGGAGACGGGGCATTCGGTCATGACCAGCCCCAGCCGTTCCCCAAACACCGTACCCATGCGCCTGGGGCAGGTCATGATAAGATCGGTTGTTTCCAGAACCAGCGGTGTGGGGGAAAAGGTCGACATCGTCAGCGCGACATGGCGGCTTCGGTCGTGCTCGGCCAATATGTCGTCCACCCATCCGCGTGTGACACCATGGGAATCGCGCCGTGTGCTGACCAACAGATGCTGGGCAGCGGCAAAGCGATCGATCGTGACGCGAGCACCTGCCAATGGATGGCCGGGCCGCATCACACACACCCAATCTTCATCCAGCAATGGTTCGGAGACGAAACGACCGGGCGGGTTGGGCCAGCTGATCAGTGCCAAGTCAGCCTTTTGGGCTTCGAGAAACTCGCCGTAATTTATGCTGGCGGTGATGATATGGATGACCAGATTGGGGGCCTCCTTCCGGATGCGCTCAAGCAGGGGCGGAACAAACACCATCATCCCGTAATCCTCGGTCGCGATCGTGAATGCCCGATCTGATGTTTTGGAATCGAAGGCCGCCCCATCCAGCGCCTTCCCGATTTCACCAAGCGCCATTCTGACCGGGCCAGAGAGTTCCAGCGCCCAGGCTGTTGGCCGCATCCCTCCCGGCGTGCGGACAAACAGTTCATCGTTCAGGCGGGCGCGCAGCCGCGCCAGGGCATTGGAAAAGGCTGGCTGTGACAGGCCCATATCTTTGGCCGCATGGGTCACATTGCGAAATCGCATCAGGGCGTCGAACACCACCAACAGGTTCAGATCAAGCGAACGCAAATTCATGATGAGAATATTACTTATTCGGTCATCCAATTTCAATATATGGTTTTGATGAGGCATAAACACGCCTAACGGGAACATAGAATGTCCCGGAAGACCAGGGCCAGCACGGGTCGCATGACAGTGTTACCCTAGGCGGCGGCGCGATCTCCCCCTCCACCATTTGCGCCGCCGCCAACCGTTCAGCCGCTTCAATCCGATTGATGCGACACTATAATATCCATATCGAAAGCAGTAATCAGCAATGCCCGAATTTACATTACATGATGAAGCCACAGCACCTGAAGGCAGCAAGGTTCTGCTCGGCCAATCGAAAAAGGCATATGGGATGATCCCTGGACTTCATGCTGTGATGGCAGAGGCACCCGGACTGCTCGAAGCCTATAAGATCGTGCATGAACTGTTCGCGAATTCAACCTTCGACAAAGACGAACTGACCGTGGTCTGGCAGACCGTCAATGTCGAACACGGATGCCATTATTGCGTCCCGGCACATACCGGAATCGCCAAGAGCATGAATGTGAGCGATGATATCAGCAATGCGCTTCGCGATGAGACACCGCTGCCCAATGCCCGCCTAGAGGCGCTGCGGGAGTTTACCCTTAACGTAATCCGCAATCGCGGCCAGGTGGATGGCGACTCAGTGAAAGCGTTCCTCGATGCCGGATTTACCAAGCGTCAGATTCTTGAAGTAATTCTCGGCATTTCGCAGAAAGTGATGTCGAACTATACCAATCATATTGCCGACACGCCGGTTGATGCCGCGTTCCAGGCATTCGAATGGCACAAGGGCGCGGCCACACAGGCCGCCTGAGCGGGGCATGCGATCAGGGCGATATTTGCCCAACCCCCTGATCGCGCCGCGAACATGAAATAAATGACGAGAAATGAAGAACCCGCTCCGGCCCCAGTTCCGGCCCCAGTTCCGGTTATCGTCTTTGACGTAAACGAGACTCTACTGGATATTACCGCGCTGGAACCCCTGTTTGCTGATATTTTCGGTGATGCGGCGGTGCTGAGAACTTGGTTTGCCGAACTCATTCTCTATTCCCAAACCATGACCCTGTCTGGCTTGTATGTGCCATTCGGCCAACTTGCTGCGGGCGTTTTGCGCATGGTCGCGGCCAACCGCGGCATCACTGTCGTAGGTGAAGAAATGGCGCAGTTGACAGAGCAACTCGGCACTCTGCCGGCACACCCGGATGTGGCGCCTGCATTGGAATTGCTGCGGGGTGCGGGCTTCAGGCTGGTGACATTGACCAATTCGGCGAGTGGGCAGTCCCCGACTCCGCTCGAAAATGCGGGTATCGACGGGTATTTTGCACGCAGCTTCAGCGTCGAAGCAGTCCGGAAATTCAAACCGGCGCCCGAGACATACCAGTATGTTGCGAAAGAGCTGGCAATCGCGACACCGGAAATTTGGATGGTTGCCTGCCACCTGTGGGATGTTATTGGTGCGCAGGTCGCAGGTTGCCGTGGTGCAATGATCGAGCGACCGCACAATAATGTCTTGCCTTGCAAGGGCGTGCCGCTTCCCGATCTGTGCGCCCCTGATCTGGCCGATCTTGCAGAACAAATTGTCCGCCAGCACAGCAATTCGTAAATCTTTGTCCAGTCGCCCAGCCGCAACCCTCAATCCAATGGAGAATCCTCATGAACGGTTTACCAATTAAGCCTGATTATGCCGGATTATCCGCTGTATTCATCAATACCACGCTGACGCCGTCACCAAAGGCAAGCCACACTGATACCCTGATGGACGTGGTGCGTGACATCATGATCGGCGCGGGTGTTGCCGTGCAATCATTCCGCGCGGTCGATCATGATATCGCTCCCGGTGTTTATCCGGATATGACCGAGCATGGTTTTGAAAAGGATGCGTGGCCGGAAATTGGCAAATCCGTGCTGGCTGCCGATATCCTGGTGTTGGGCACGCCGATCTGGCTGGGCGAGGTTTCTTCAGAGTGCCGCAAGATCATTGAGCGGCTATACGCACATTCCGGACAGATGAATGATCAGGGGCAGTATATATTCTACGGGAAAACCGCAGGTGCGGTAATTACCGGCAATGAAGACGGGGTGAAGCATTGCGCGATGGGAATGCTCTATGCGCTCGCCCATATCGGCTATTCGATACCGCCGCAGCCCGACGCGGGCTGGATCGGGGAAATTGGACCCGGCCCTTCCTATGGCGATGCGAAGGACGATGGTTCGCGGGTGGGCTTCGACAGCGAATTTACCGCGCGCAATTCTACTTTCTTGGCATGGAACCTGATGCATATGGCGCAGATGTTGAAAGAAGCGGGCGGCATTCCGGCGTACGGCAACAGCCGCAAGGCCTGGGATGAAGGCGTGCGGTTCGACCACCCCAACCCGGAATACCGCTGAGCGCCCGCCTCAGTCACTAGTGCCGCAATCAGGCCGATTATTTTTGGCCGATTATATTTTTTTGAAATGTGTAACGATCCCGCCGCCGGCACCGAACCCATGTTGTGAGGACATTGTGCCTCGACACATTTTGGAAAGGAATTGACTATGGTTTCGATGAAATTCGCTGGAGCCGCCGCCGCGCTGGCCACTGCTGCAATGCTTGCTACGACCCCGGTCGCTGCAGCGGCAAGCGAAGCTGGCGCGAAGGAAAAGTGCTTTGGCGTTGCCCTGAAGGGCAAGAATGATTGCGCCGCCGGTCCGGGTACCAGCTGTGCCGGCACCTCGACCGTCGATTATCAGGGCAATGCCTGGAAACTCGTAGAGAAGGGCAGCTGCGTAAAGATGGGCGGCGCACTTGCTGCGCGTTCCGGCAACGCGAAACCGGTCGCCAAGAAAAGCTAAATGGGGGCGGGCCTGAATGGGCTCGCCAACTTGAATTCCGGCCTTCGCCCATCTTGCCATCCGGCATGCAGAGCGCAGTCCCGCAAAAGGAAAATGATCCCATGACCAAAAATTACACCCAGATCGCCGCCTCTGTTTCGGCGCTTGCGGCTGCGGCACTGCTCGCATCCTGCGGGTCGAACGCCAGCCAGAACCAGAACGCTTCGGAAGCTGCGCCGGAGACTACAGTCGCTGCGATGGAAAAATGCTACGGCGTTGCTCTAGCAGGCAAAAATGATTGCGCTGCAGGTCCGGGCACCAGCTGCGCCGGCACATCGACGGTCGATTACCAGGGGAACGCCTGGAAAAATGTTCCCGCCGGAGAATGCGAGCCGATGGGCGGAGCGCTCACCGCGCACGCCGGAAACGCGCAACCTGTCCCCCAGGGGGTATAAGCCCTCGGGTCGCGGCGGCTACTGGCTGGCATGAATATTCACTCCGAAATCCCCCCCTCGGTGGGAATAGGGCTCAAGCCGCAACATTATGCGGACGTTCTTGAGTCCGTGTCAGCCAGTACTCGCTCCTCGTCCCCGGCCGAAACGGCAAAACCGGGCTGGGTCGAGGTGCACCCCCAGAATTATTTTTGCAACGGCGGCCCGCCGCACCGCTGGCTTGGCGAAATTGCAGAGCATTTTCCGCTGAGCTTCCATTCGGTTGGCCTTTCACTCGGGACCGCATCCGGTGTTGACCGTGAAGAGCTCGGCCGGCTGGCGGCATTATGCGATCGCTACGCCCCCGCATCCGTTTCCGACCATCTGAGTTGGAGCGGAACAGCCAGCAATCGCTACCCCGATCTTTTGCCAGTCCCATATACCGATCCCGCGCTGGATCATTTTGTTACCCAGGTATCCGCAGTGCAGGACCGGTTGGGGCGAAAGATCCTTATCGAGAACCCATCGCGTTATCTCGCCTTTGCCGATGACGAGATGGACGAAATCGATTTTCTCCACCTGCTGTGCCAGCGTGCCGGTTGTGGAATTCTGTTCGACATCAATAATGTCGAGGTATCCGCGACAAATCTGGGGTTTGACCCCTTTGCCTTTGTCGATGGAATAGATTCGCTGGTGGTGGGGGAAATCCATCTCGCAGGGCATGCCCGTGAAGAACATGAGGATGGAACCATCCTGATTGATGATCACGGTTCGCCGGTGTCACCATTGACATGGGCGCTTTTCGAGCGTTTCATCGCCCGATCAGGCCCGAAACCAGTCTTGATCGAATGGGACACCGACATCCCCGATTACAAGATATTGATGGACGAGGTCCGCAAGGCCGCCACCATCATGAATAGCATACCTGTGCCCGGCATGGGTGAGGCCCGCCATGCAATCGCTTGAGCAATTGCAATTGTCCATCATGACGGTGCTGGATCATGGGCCGACCCATCTGCCTGCGGAATTATTCAAGGGTTCCCGTGCGGACTGTCTGCGCGGAATGAAGGTTCATGCAAATACCGTTTCGCATGCGCGGTTGGTGGCATTGGAAGAAACATTTCCCAAGACCCGCGAATGGTTGGGGCATGCTGAATTCAACCAATTGTCCCGCCAATATGTCGAACATCCTGGCGTGGCTGGATTTCCGCTGGATCAGATCGGCAGAATCTTTGCCGATTTTCTGGAAGCGCGGCAGATTGACGAAGGCATGGCTGATCTGGCCCGCGTTGAATGGGCATGGCTTGAAAGCTACCACGCGGCCGAGGCCATGCCATTGCAGCTCGCCGAACTTGCCGGGCTTGGCGAAGATTCGATACTGGAGGTCGGCATCTGTTTGCACCCCTCCGTGCGGACCGTGGCGTTCGGCAACCCGCCTCATCAATCGCTAATTGCCGAAATTCCGGAGATTGCCGATGCGGCAGGGGTGCTGATTGCCCGGCCGTATGAGCAGGTTCTGCTGTCGCCGCTGAACGCAGCGCAGATGACGGCCGTCGGCCATGTCAGGGCGCCCACCACGATCTGTAACCTTTTTGCCGTGCTGGTCGAACAGGAAGATGAAACCAAGCTGCTGCCGATTTTGATTTCGCTGATCGAGACCGGTGCATTGACAAGAATTTCAGGGGAATTGACATGATCGCATTGTATGACCGGATTATCGCATTTGTTTCGGCGAGGGTTCCGGAAGCTATCATGCTGCTGTTCGTTCGCATCGTTCTTGCCGGAATTTTCTGGCGGTCCGGACAAACCAAGATCGAAGAAGGCACCTGGTTCACGATCAGTGACACCACCTATTATCTTTTCAGTGAAGAATACAAAGGGGTGCCGCTTCCGTCTGATTTTTCTGCAGTGATGGCTACCGTATCGGAGCATGTATTTCCGATCCTGCTGGTACTCGGCCTGTTTACGCGGCTTTCGGCGACGGCACTGCTTGGGATGACCATGGTCATCCAGATATTTGTTTACCCGGACGCCTGGTGGTCGGTGCATTCCCTGTGGGTCGCACTTGCGCTGGTGCTTATCGTTCGGGGTGGCGGGCTCTTTTCAATCGATGCTCCATTGTTGAAAAGAACCCGCCAATGATTGCAGACGATGCCATGATGGCGCGCCTTATGACGCTATCGCAGGCCGGGGATCGTCAAGCCTATGCCACCCTGCTTGCGGAATGCCAGAAATGGCTGAAGCGTTTTTATGCGCGTAGAATTGTTCCGCACCAGATTGATGATCTGGTGCAGGACACTCTGCTTTCGCTCCATCAGAAAATTGCAAGTTACGATCCGACTCGGCCATTTCTGCCCTGGCTCGCGGCAATTGCAAGGTACCGCTGGGTCGATCAACTGAGGAAAGTTTACCGGGCTGATGAAACCGACTTCGATGAAAGCTTCGCCGCTGAAAATTCGGAACCTGCGATCGTTGCAAGGATCAGCCTGGATAGGATGTTTTCCTATTTACCACCGGCGCAGGCGAGCGTGATCGAATTGGTCAAGATCAAGGGGTTATCAATTGCCGAAGCATCACATGCCTCCGGCCAGAGCGAATCTCTGGTCAAAGTCAATATTCACCGGGGGTTGAAGAAACTCGCGACCATGATTGAGAAAGAGTAATTACCATGCGTACCGACACCCAAATATTAATCGACGGTCTGGTGGAGGATCTTCAGCCAAGTCGGCCATTGACGCTGAGGCACGGTCTTGTGATCGCAGCGGGCAGTGCTGCCCTGGCGATTGGCGCAATGGCGCTGTTTTTCGGTGTCAGACCCGATCTGATCGCCGCAAATCCCAATCCGATGTTCCTGTTGGCGACCGGACTGTTCCTGTTACTTGGCGTTGCAGCGTCCTTCACGGTAATCGGCATGAGCCGACCGCAAGTAGGAAGCACGCATGTAGGCTGGGTATGGGCTGTTGCCATGGCTGCATTGCTCCCGCTTTCGGCTGCCGTGATGGGCTTTGTCAATCAAGGCAACACGTTCTTCCAGTCCCAGCCAACGCAGGGTATCAATTGCCTGACGAATGGCGGCCTGCTTGGCCTGATTGTTGGCGGGGCGCTGACATTCTGGCTGCGGCGAGGCGCGCCGACTTCACCCGAACAGGCAGGGCTGCTGGTTGGCATTGCCGCCGGAAGCCTGGGAATTTTCGCTTATTCCCTGCACTGCCCGTTTGATGATATCTACCATATCGGTATCTGGCACAGTCTGGCCGTGGCTGTAAGTGCGCTTGCCGGCAGGGCGGTTGTTCCGGCCCTGATCCGCTGGTAAGCTGGTTCTTTCAAGTCCCCGCGTTTACGGGTCAGGCGCTGTTGCCGCGCGAGCAGCCGATTGGTGAAGAATGACACGGTTCAAACGTCTGGCACTGGCAATGGCACTACCGGCCGCGCTGGCCGGATGCGCGGCCCCCGCCCATGCTGAATGCACGGCACCGGTTGCCATTCAGATCCTGGGTTCGGGCGGCCCCATTGCCGAAGGGTCTCGGGCGGGCACGAGTGCAATCGTATGGATCGGGGGCAAAGCTGCGCTTGTGGTCGATGCGGGTAGCGGCGCGTTTGTCCGTTACGGCGAATCCGGTGCCAAATTCGCAGACCATCAGGCCATACTGATCACCCATTTTCATGCCGATCACGTGGCTGATCTGGATGCGATCCTGAATAGCGGGGGATTTGCCAACCGCGCCGCCCCGCTGCCGATCGCGGGGCCTAGCGGCGATGACCTGTTTCCGGGCATCAAGGACCATCTTGCGGCTCTGTTTGATGAGCGCACCGGCGCGTTCCGCTATCTCTCGGGTTATCTCGACGGGCGCTACGGCCTGCCCATGCTGCAGCCTGAAGAAATCGATGTCACTATCGAGACATTGCAGCGCGTTTTCCAGGAAGGCGATCTGAAGGTGAGCGCTATCGCGGTTCACCACGGCGATCTACCCGCGCTCGCCTATCTGGTTGAGACTGGCGGAAAATCGGTAATTTTTGCCGGGGATCAAAGTTTTCTCAGCAGTGAATTTGTTCAGACCTTCCGAAATTTCCAACCCGATGTGCTGGTGATGCATAATGTGATCCCGGAAGGTGACGGACAGCCGAGAGGGCTGCACCGCTCGCCGGGTTCAATCGGCGAGGCGGCGGCAGCCATTCAGCCGAAAAATCTGGTTCTCGCACATCATATGGATCGTGCGCTCAGCCATCAGGCAGAAGGCGAGGTCGCCATCCGCAAGCACTATTCCGGGCCGCTCCAGCTTGCCGAAGACCTTGATTGTTTTGCACTGTAATTCGGTGGGAATCGACCCAAGATCAGACTTTCATGCGATGAACGAAGGCGCAGCGGCGGGATCGCTGGACGCCGGACGACCGAAGTCATGGCCCCGGCTGGGCGCGGGCTGTATGTGATGCCCGGCGAACCTACCCAGTCCAGGGCCGTTCAGCGTGTCGTTCTGGCGGGCGGCGGCCATGCCCATCTGGCGGTGCTGGATGACTGGGCCCGCGCGCCCTTGCGCGGGGCGGAAGCATGGCTGGTGACTGCGGACCCGTTTACTGCCTATTCGGGAATGATTCCCGGGTGGATGGCCGGGCATTATGGGGCGGGGCAGCATCTGATCGATCTGCGGCCCCTAGCGAAACGCGCAGGCGTCAGATTGGTGATCGACACCGTGGATGGGCTGGATGCGAACCGCAGGGAACTGACATTGTCATCGGGCGGTGCCATGGTCTTCGATCTCCTGTCTCTGGCCATCGGCGGGGAGGTGGATATTTCGCCGCTGGTGGGTCTGGGTGAGCGGCTGTTGCCGGTGAGGCCGATGAATGATTTCGTCGCCCGCTGGCCGGTGGTTCTGGAAGATGCCGCGCGGCGGCAGGGGTTGAGCCTGGTCATCGTCGGCGGCGGGGCTGCGGGCATCGAACTTGCGCTGGCTGCGGAATTTGCCCTGCGCAGGATATCGGCGGACCCCAAAGTTTCGATCGTGACGGCGGAAGATGGTTTTCTTTCCGGGCATTCCCAGGCGACCATCGCCCGCGTTCGCGCCGAATTGGCAAGGCGGCGCATAGACATAATCTTTGGAGAAGCGACCGGGTCCGAAGATGCGGTCTTGCTTTCGACCGGAATGGCCATCCACGCCGATTATGTCATCGCCGCCACCGGCAGCACGGCGCCGCGCTGGCTGAAGGGATCCGGGCTGGCTCTCGACCAGCAGGGCTTTATCGAGGTGGGCGGGGATCTCCGGTCGATTTCGCATGATAATATTTTTGCAGCGGGCGACATTATCACGCGGACAGATCGCCATGTGGCGCGGTCGGGCGTTCACGCCGTCCGTGCCGGTCCGGTGCTGGCGGTCAATCTGCGGGCAAAGCTGAACAGGCAGATGTTTCATCAATATATTCCGCGCCGCCGGACGCTTTATCTGCTTTCGACCGGAGACAGGCGTGCAATCCTTTCATGGGGAAAATTTGCTCTGGCCGGGGGCTTGTTGTGGCGGCTAAAGGACTGGATTGATCGTCGCTTCGTGCGGCATCACACAATTGCTGCAGAAACGGGTGAGGTGAATTGAATGCTGGAAGCAAATCTGTTCACCTTGATGATTTCAAGACCAGTGGCCGGGAGCGCAATGCGCGTGGCGATTGTGGTGGGCACGTGCCTGAATATCATCAATCAGGGGGCCACGATCTGGCACGGCGGGGGCGCGGATTGGCCGCGATTTCTGATGAATTATGCGGTTCCATTCCTGGTCGCAAGTTACAGTGCGGCAAAGGCCCGCAGATCCATTGGCGATTGAATGGGGCAGCTTGTTTCGACCGTTAATGGCCCTGCATTGAAAGGCATCACCGTGGAAAGTCCTGCCTTCGATGATCAATTCCTGGAACGGGTCCGGTCTGAAATGCTGCGCTTTGCCCGGCTCCAGCTGGGCAATGATGCCGAGGCCGAGGACGCGGTGCAGGAGGCGCTCGTCGGTGCACTCAAAAATGCCCGTAGTTTTCGCGCAAAAGCTGCACTCAAGACGTGGATCATTGCAATCCTCAAGAACAAGATCTCCGATATTTTGCGGCGGCGGCAGCGGCATTCGATGATTGCGGAGCAGGTGGAGAGCGATAATGAGGCGGACGGGTATCCGGAAGTTTTCAACCATCGAGGTATTTGGCGGGGCGAATCCCGGCCAACCCGCTGGGGCGATCCAGAGGCAGCGCTACACAGCAGCCAGTTTCTCGCCATATTCGACGCTTGCCTTGGCTGCCTGCCGGCCCGGCAGGGCCGCGTTTTCATGATGCGGGAAATTATCGAACTCAGCCCTGCAGAAATCTGCGCCGAGACGGGCCTGTTAGTCACCAACGTCCATGTCATCCTTCACCGCGCAAGGCTGGGTTTGCGGGCCTGCCTGGAACGGAACTGGTTTGGAAGTGGAGCCGATCCTTGCTGAATTGTCATGACGCAACATTCCTCCTGTCGCAGCGCCAGGAGCGGGAGCTCTCGCTGTCCGAGCGGACGAAATTACGGATGCATGTAACCATGTGCCGTGGTTGCACGAATTTTGAACGACAGTTGCCGCAGCTTGGCAAGGCTGTCCGAACATTTGCCTCACACGCTCCCGGTAGTGACGACGCGAAACCCTGACGCTGCATTAATTCCCGCGGGCGGTATCGCCCGGGCGGGAGGCGGAATGGGCGAAACATTGATCCGAGACAGATTTTTTCCAGGAATTATCGCATGAAGAAAATTGTCATCCTTGTCCTTGCCGCCCTGGCAATTTTCGCTTTTGTCCATTTCGATGTGGGTGAAACTCTCACGCTGGAAAGCCTCAAGGCCCAGCAGCACGCGATCGATGCGCGCTATCAGGCCGAGCCGCTGACCATCATTGCCATCTTTTTCCTGGTGTATGTTGCCGCCACCGCTGCATCATTCCCGGGTGCGGTAATACTGACCCTGGCGGCAGGGGCGATCTTCGGTGTCGTGCTTGGCACGGTGATTGTTTCCTTTGCCTCGACAGTCGGCGCGACCCTGGCTTTTCTGGGCTCCCGCTTCCTGTTCAGGGACTGGGTGCAGGCCCGCTTTGGCGGCCGCCTGAAAGCCCTGAACGAAGGCGTGGAGCGCGATGGTGCGTTCTATCTGTTTTCGCTCCGCCTGGTGCCGGTGTTCCCGTTCTTTCTGGTCAACCTGCTGATGGGGCTGACGTCGATCAAGACCCGTACCTATTTCTGGGTGAGCCAGGTCGGCATGCTGTTGGGGACGATTGTCTATGTCAATGCAGGCACACAGATTGCCCGGATCAATGATCTGAGCGACATTGCCTCGCCTGGGTTGCTGGCGTCCTTCGCGGCGCTTGGACTGACCCCCTGGATCGGCAAGTGGATCATGGCCGCCATCAAGCGCCGCCGGGTCTATGCACGGTGGACCAGACCCAAGAGCTATGACCGCAATCTGGTGGTAATCGGCGCCGGTGCGGCCGGACTGGTATCATCCTATATTGCGGCAACAGTCAAAGCCAAGGTGACACTGGTCGAAGCTTCCAAAATGGGTGGTGACTGCCTCAATTACGGATGTGTGCCGAGCAAGGCACTGATCAAAAGCGCCAAGCTGGCGGATCAGATGCGCCGCGGCGATGTGTACGGATTGGCGGCAGTCGATCCCAAGTTCAGTTTCAAACACGTCATGCAGCGCGTTCATGACATTATCGCCGAGATCGAGCCGCATGACAGCGTGGAGCGGTACACAAAGCTGGGCGTTGATGTGGTGGAAGGTTATGCCGGGATCATCGATCCCTGGACAGTCGAGATCAAGCGCAATGACGGCGAAATTCAGCGGTTGACTACCCGCTCGATCATCATCGCCGCCGGAGCAGCGCCCCATGTTCCGGACCTGCCGGGGCTGGATGATGTGGGCTATGTCACCAGTGACACGCTGTGGGAAGAATTCGCCAAGCTGGATAATATTCCCGAACGCCTGGTTGTGCTTGGCGGCGGGCCGATCGGGTGCGAATTGTCGCAGGCGTTTGCGCGCCTTGGCGCCCAGGTCACGCAAATCCAGCGCGGGCCGCGGATCATGCCGCGCGAGGATGACGATGTCTCGGCAATCGCGCTGGAGGCTCAGCAGGCATCGGGGATTACTGTTCTGACCGATCACAATGCGGTCCGCTGTGAAATGGTTGATGGAGAGAAACGCGTGATCGTGGATTTTGGCGGCCAGGAACGGGCGGTTCCATTTGATGCGCTGCTGATCGCGGTTGGCAGATCGGCCCGACTTACCGGCTATGGGCTGGAAGAACTGGGCATCCAGACCAATGCGACCGTGGTCACGGATGACGGGTTGGCCACGGCGTACCCCAACATCTTTGCCGCCGGCGATGTATCGGGGCCCTATCAATTCACCCATACAGCATCCCATCAGGCGTGGTTTGCCAGCGTCAATGCGCTGTTCGGCCATTTGCGCCGGTTCAAGGTCGATTACCGGGTCATTCCCCAGGCAACTTTCCTCGATCCGGAAATCGCCCGGGTGGGGATCAATGAACGCGAAGCGGAAGAACGCGGTATTGCCTATGAACTGACCACCTATCCGATGCATGAACTCGACCGGGCGATTACCGAAAGCGCCACGAAAGGTTTCGTCAAAGTGCTGACGGTTCCGGGAAAGGACAAAATCTTGGGCGTGACCATCGTGGGCGAACATGCGGGTGAATTGCTGGCAGAATATGTGCTGGCGATGAAACACGGACTGGGCCTGAACAAGATATTGGGCACCATCCATACCTATCCGACCATGGCCGAAGCCAACAAATATGTGGCGGGCGAATGGAAACGGAACCACGCCCCGCAAAAGCTGCTGATCTGGGTTGAACGCTATCACCGTTGGCGGCGCGGGTGAAGCGGCGCGCGGTTCTGCTGGCGGGGGCGGCGGCGTTCTGCGTAGGATCGGCCGGGCTGGCGATTGGCATAGCGGACCAGATACAGGTTCTGACCGCGCGTGAAGCCGCCGATCGGGCCGCGCGCGGGACCATCTTGTTGGTCGACATTCGCTCGCCTGTAGAATGGCGGCAAACGGGCATCGGACAGTCCGCCCAGGCATTGTCGATGCACCAGCCTGATTTCATGGGCGAACTTGCCCGCCGGGTCGGCAAAGATCGCTCGCGGCAGATTGCGCTCATCTGCGCGCGCGGCGGGCGTTCACGGTTCATGGCCTTGCGGCTTGCCGCAGCGGGATACAGCAGAGTTCATGATGTTCCCGAAGGAATGCTCGGTTCCGGTGCCGGACCCGGCTGGATCGCACGAGGCTTGCCGACGCGGCGCCCCGGCGCGTAACCAAACCTCCCTTTCAAACGAATAGACAGGTAATATCTTCAAACAGATGGAGGAGAATGCGCCATGTCCCTATTGTTCGAATTGGCGGCAACCGGCGCGGCTTCCGGCCGCGCAATCGCCAGTCCCGCTGATCGGCACAATCCATCGGCCAGCGCGAACATCCAGCCAGATCAGCCATTGCGGCAGGAATTCAAGCGCGCGGTAAAGCCGCGCAGCACCCGGCGCCCCAACATGGCCAGATCGCAGCTGGCAGCTCTTGCCGTGTCGGCGATGGTTGCCATCCCGGCATATCATCATGTTTCGACCGTGTATGATAGCAGAATAGTGGGATTGATGGCTGTCAGCCTGCTGCTCATCCCCGTGCTCGGTATCATGCGCTGTATGCTTGATCCTTGCGCGCAATAGAATGTTGCATACTACGGCCTGGATCACGCCAGTCGCCGGGCTGCTGCTTGGCTTTTTCCTGGTCCGCGCAAACAGCTGCAGCGTTGCCAGTACCAGAAGATTGGTAATCGAACGGCGGCCAGACTGGTTGCTGGGGTTGCTTGTTGCCATCAGCTGGGCGGGGTTGGTCCTGCTCGGCTTTGCGTTTCTGACACCGCTCAATCTCAGATTTCCCGCTGACATGCCGATCACCCTGTCGTTGGTGGCAGGCAGTGTTGTGCTCGGCGCCGGTGCTTTGTTGAACAAGGGGTGCTTTCTGGGGAGTGTTTCGCAGCTGTGCCGCGGAAATCTCAACTATCTGCTCACTCTGGCCGGAATCGCGCTGGCGCTCGGTGTATTTACCTTTGCGTCCGATGGCGCCGATGAGACCCGGGGGCGATCCGCGGCAGAGGCTATAGCCGCCGTACATCTGACCTGGTTTGGATGTCTGGCTGCCGTATTGTTCGCCGTCATGATCGTTTTCAGCCTGATGAAACTGCACCGCCGCCGGACGATGACGATGATGGCGCTGATCGTGGTGGGGATTTCGGGCGGGGTTATCTACGCATTCAACCCGGACTGGAGTTACACCTCCGTTCTGGACCGCGCTGTACACGGACAATTGACCCCGCGCACCTGGCCGTTGGAGGTTGGCGCTTTGAGTATGTTCGGCGGAGCAGTTCTCAGCTCGGTTCTTGGTTCGAATTTCACAATTGTTCTGCCATCCTGGCGCGCGGCGGCCAGCTGCCTTGCCGGCGGTTTTCTGATGGGGGCTGGTGCCAAGATGATCCCGGGGGGCAATGACACAATGATGCTTTGGTCGATACCCGGGCTCGCTAGTCACGGGTTGGTGGCATATCTGGGTATGATGCTGACGATCGCGACCGGTTTTCGTCTTATGCATCCCATTACATTAAAAATGCAGAATGTTCTTCAGGGGCACAATGCGCGATCATAAGGGAAATACTATCACCTATATTCTCATTGGATCACCTGCCAGTTTGTTTACCGGCAAGGTAAGGGGCTATTTACGCTGGAAAGGGGTTTCCTTCGAAGAAATCCAGGCGACCGCAGAGGTTTACCGTGACACCATAGTTCCGCGGATCGGATGGCCGGTAATTCCGGTCCTCCAGACGCCAGATGGCGGGATGCTTCAGGATTCAGCCGATATAATTGCCTATTTCGAAGCGCGCGAAGCAGGCATTCCTGTCCTGCCCGGTGGGGCGGTGCAGGGATTCGCGAGTTTGATGCTGCAATTATACGGTGACGAGTGGCTGGTAATTCCCGCGATGCATTATCGCTGGAATTATAACGCTGAATGGATTTACGGCGAATTTGGCCGAACGGCAGCGCCGGGCGCGACGCCGGAAGAGCAAGTGGCAATCGGCAGAAGTGTCGGTGAGAGGTTTCGTTCCATGCTCCCTGCGGTGGGCGTGGATGAAACGACAATTCCCGGGATCGAGGCGTCTTACGAGGCATTTCTCGCGGAATTCTCCGCGCATCTTGCCAAACATCCATTTCTGTTCGGCACCCGGCCATCGCTTGGCGATTTTGCGCTGCTTGGTCCGTTATATGCGCATCTCTACCGCGACCCCAAATCCGGGGAATTGATGCAACGGATTGCCCCAAGCGTGGCCCGGTGGGTGACCGATTGCCATGATCCGGCCGTGATCGAAGGCGACTATCTGCGGCAGGATGAATGCCCCGCGACGCTGCTGCCCATATTCCAGCGCCAGGCGGCAGAGCAGATCCCGTTCCTTATCGAAACCGCCGGGCTGCTGGCGCAGTGGGCGCGGGATAATGTGCCGGGAACCGCCGTGCCCAGGGCAGTGGGGGAACTGCCCTTTTCAATCGGGGGGCGAACAGGCAAGCGGGCGGCGCTGACATTTTCGCTTTACCGGCTGCAGGTCGCGCTTGATTATCTCGAGAGCCTTGATGCGCCGGACAGATTGCGTGCCGATCAGTTTCTTGCAAGCATTGGCGCTGGCCAGCTTTCAGAATTCCGCCCGCCGTGCAGGCTGGAACGGCAAAACTACCGGCTCGTGCTCGGTGCCGGGAACAGTTAGAGCATCGTGCTGAAATTCCCCGTTTACCGAATTTCGCGGCGGTCCTGCCAGGTTAATGTGCGGTGATCGAAGCCGTTTTCCAGGCTTGGTTTCACGATCTGGAAATATGGTGAGACATCGAAATCACGCGGGGTGAAAAGGCTGTGATGGCGGATGTGCAACAATTCCCTGACACAGCCTTCGCAATCGGGGTCTTCGGCCAGTTCGCGGGTTATTTCCGGCAGGATCGGATAGTGGATCGATTGGAATGCCTGGGCGACCAGTGTCGAACAGATCGCCTGCGTCGGTTCCCCGCTGCCAAACGCGATCATGCGCCTGCGCCATGAAACCGGCACTGGCGGGGTCGGGCACAGATAGCGCGCCAGATCGATTACATTGCGCAAATCATAGCTATCGCCGATGTGGGACTTGGCATTGGCTACCAGCGCCGCGATGTCCGGCGGTGACAAACCGATCGGGCGGCAAATCCGCGTATGCAGCCCGTCAAACACCTCCATGTTGATGAGCCGTACACCGTCAACCGCATCGGCTTCGATAAAAACCGCATGCGGCTGGCGATCGGGCGCCATCTGAACCTCGACACACAAGGCGGCGTGAGACCAGGTTGACTGGGTCAGATATTTGATTGCCGTGCTGATCCGCTGCTTGCCTTCCACCAGCAGCACATCGCCCGGTTTGATGGTGCGCGCCAGCAGCACCGGATCGGTCGGCATGTTGACGTATGGCGCGCGCGACGGCCCTGTCAGATACCTCGCCAGCATTCGGCCGATGGAAAGCAGCAGTCCCACGAGCGGAGTCGCCCGGCCCTAGGCCGAAGGGGCCATCAGATGGGACCGCGCCATATCGCGCAGCACGTTGGCTTCCAGCCGGGCTTCCTGCAATTGCGCAGCGACCAGGTCCCCGATCGACACGACGCCCAGGATCGAACGATCGGAACCGGTCACCACGGCATGGCGGCACCGGTCGACGGTCATCTGGCTCATGACTGATTTGATGTCGTCCTCCATGTCACAGACAGGGGCGGGTTTGCGCATCATGCCGGTAACGCAATGGGTCATGCTTGAGGCACCAAAGGTAGACAGGCCTGCCAATATTTCAGGCTGGGAAACCAACCCCAGAAGTGTGCCGGTATCGGCATGGACGACCACGATCGAACCGATCTGCGCCTCGTGCATCTTCGCCAGGGCTTTCCCGAAATTCTGATCGTGGCGGACCGTTCGCGTGGTTGCACCCTTGGCGGCGAGGATCTGTGAGATTTTCATGTCTGACCTTTCAGCTTGCTACCCCCTGATCATGAATTCGCCTGAAGCTGCGTATGGGTTACAGCCATGTTCAACTTCAGGGACATATGCGTTCATCCCTTGCCGTGTTCCCGGCAGCAGTGTGAGTGCTCCTGACGATTTCCAGTTAAAGCGGCCCCGCGCCGAAATTTACAGAATAATCAGGCCCTTCAGGCTCTGGCGCAGGATCTGCGCCCCGGTTGCATGTGAAATCAGAATAATTTAACGCGCGCACGGACTGCGGCTGTAACTTTCTGTGCGATGCAGACGAATAACGAACACCACAACTGGAGGGAAGCATGAAAGCTATTACCTTATTGCTGCTGCGAATTTCGACCGGTTTGCTGCTGCTGGTTTGGGGTGTTGTCAGATTGGGCGCACCGGAAATGGGCGCCCATGTGAGCAACAAATATTACGGCGGTCTTGGCCAGGCGGCCACCATCCAGATGATCTGGGGTGTTGCTTTGGTGATCGTCGGCCTGCTGTGTATCGCCGGCTTGTGGAGACGATACAGTTATGTTGCGCAGGCAGTTATCCTGGTGGTCGGCGCGCTGTCCATCTGGAAATATCTGCTTGATCCATTCGGCATGTACCTGCTCACGCGGGAAACCAGCCAGATCCTCTTTTTCCCCTCTCTCGGGATCGCAGCGGCAACCCTGGTACTGCTGGCCTTTCGGGACGAGGATACTTTGTCGCTTGATGCAAAATTCGCGCGGGCCTGAGAGATTATTTTCAATAGCGTGTAAGATATAGCGTCCGGTGGCGACTAATGGGCATCAATCTGGCAAAAACTGATTGATCTGTCCTATCCAACTGGTGCCACCGGAGATCACTTTTGACTATTTTACATCGCGCAGCATTGGGCTGCGCCCTGGTTAGTATTTCGGCAATGATCGCCCCACCTGCCCATGCCCAGCAGGCGGGGTTGCAGATCGCCGTGATCGATGCGGAAACCGGGGAAGCGGTTGCCGGAACAGAAGTGGTGATCGAAAACAAGGCCATCGGGCTGCGGCGCGTTGAAACCAGCAATGCGCAGGGAATGGTCCGGCTGGAATCGCTGACCACGGGCGGGGCCTATACCGTTTCGACATCGGGTTCGGACCAATACGAAAGCGCGGAGGCCCGGCCAGTATCGCTGCGATCCAATTTCGCCAGCAGTGTAACCTTGCGCCTGCAACCTGTCGGGGCGGCCGCGATTGTCGTCACGGCCAGCCGGGCGGTTACCGCGATAAATACCGTAAATGCCGAGATATCCGCTTCTCTGTCGGACAAGGAACTGCAGGCATTGCCGATCGAGGGCAGGGACGTGGTTGGCGCGCTTGTGCGCTTGCCCAATGTTGTCGCATCGACCGGCTTCTTCCCCGAAGCGCCGGGCATTTCCATCAATGGTTCGAACGGTCTGGATACCAATTATCTCATCGACGGTCTCGACAATAACGAGAATTTTCTCGGCGGGATGAAATTTCCGGTGCCTCTGGGCTTCACGCGCGAGGTTACCGTCCTCGCCAACAGCTATTCGGTCGCTTATGGCCGGACGCCCAATGGGATTGTCAATTTCACCAGCCCGTCGGGCACCAATGATTACCACGGCGAAGTTTATACACTTGTCCGCCCGGGCCGCCCGCTCGATGCGCGATCTGCCTTCGCGCGGCGTGATCTCAGCGGAAATCCGGTTGGGGAAAGTTTTGAGCGCTATCAGGCCGGGGCGAGCATCGGCGGTCCGATCGCCCGCGACAATACATTCTTCTATGCCAATTTTGAATATACGCGGGACCATAACGAACAGATAGTCGATGCCCCTGCGCTGGGTACGGTGGCCAATGTCACCGGCAACAATGAATTCTATCTCGGATCGGTCAGGCTCGATCACCGATTGAACGATGATTGGGCGATCGCCCTGCGCGCCAATATCGGCCGGGTGACAATTGACCGCCCCGGCGGCGCATTGGGCGGCGGCAATGTCACATTCCCAACCGCGGGGTCGGATCAGGACCGTTTATCGACCGTGATCGCCGCCACCGCCAGCTATTCAGGCGATGACTGGAACTATGACGGCGCGGTGCAATTCAGCCGCTTCCGCTGGGATTACGGCCAGCCCAAGGGACCCGCTGGGCCGCAGGTAGCGATCCAGGATCAGAGCGGCCTGACGGTCGGCGTTGTCGGCCATCCGGGCTTCGTGTTCAACGATCTGGAGGAAACCTGGCAGACCACGCACCGGCTCCAGCGAACCCTCGGCGATCACAAGCTGAGCTTTGGCACCGATGTGATGCATTCCGATTTCGCGCTGCTGGGCGGCGGCAATCCCGATGGCAATTTCACCGTGCAGCTTACCCCGGCACAATTGGCATCGCTGGCGGGCAAGGGCCTGGAACTGTCAGCTGGCGATGTGTTGGCACTCAATCCGGCAGTGATCAACTATTCTGTCGAATTGCGGCCGCAAAGCTTTGGCACCGGACAGACGCAGCTGGCCTTTTACGTAGAGGACGAGTGGCATATTTCCCCGCAGCTTTCCGCAACTCTGGGTGTCCGGTGGGATTATGACAGCCTGACCGGTAAAGGCGCAGCTGGCGGCGACAAGGATAATTTCGCGCCGCGCCTGGCGGTGAACTATCGCCCCGATGCACGTTCGTCCTTTCGTTTTGGAGCGGGTCTTTTTTACGGCAAGCTCAGCTACGGCGTGATTTCGGATGCTCTCCAGCGCAATACAACATCCGCGCCATTCATTGCGCAGCTGGGGCAATTGCAGGGTCTCGGGATCATCCGGCCGGACATCAATCTGGCCGACGTCACCTTCGACGGCAATCTGACTGTATCTCCGGCTTGCGCGACCGTGGATGCCTGTCCTTCGCCAGCGCAGGTGCAGGCGCTGCGGGACACCGCGACCATCAACGAGGCACGCATCCTCAATCCCGATGGCTATCAAAGCCCGTATAGCTTGCAGCTGAGCGGCGGATATCAATATCAGGCAACCGATACAATCAGCCTGAGCGCGGATATCATCTATAGCCGGTCGCATAATCTGGTCCGGCTGCGCGATCTCAATGCGCCCGCACCCTTCACGCCGAACCTGGCCAATCTGACGGATGCGAATATTGCGCTGCTGCGCGCGCGGCCGGACAATGCCGCCCGGTTCGCATTGGCGCAGTCGCTCGGGCTGGTGCGTTCGCAAGCGGACGCGGATGCCACCCGTCCGGTTACACTGGTGCCCGGCGGCGCACGCCAGATCACGGTTTCCGAAACTGGCGGCACAGCCACCTATCGCGCGCTCAACCTGCAGGCGAACAAGCTGCGGGGGGATGATTTTTACGCATTCCGCCTGTCCTACACGCTCGCAAAACTGACCAACAACACCGATGACATCAACTTCAGGGCATCCAACGCTAATGATTTCAGTGCCGACAATGGCCCTTCGGCCAATGACCGCCGCCATGTCGTTTCCGCAGTCGGATTCCTGTATCCGGTTGATGGGCTGACGCTTACGGTCGCCGGGCTGTTCCAGTCGGGGCAGCCGGTCAATCTGGTGCCGGATGCGCGAATTTTCGGGACCCAGGATCTGAATGGAGACGGGGCTTCCTTTGGCGAAAATTTTGTCGGCAACTCGGATCGCTATCCTGGGGCCACGCGCAATTCGGCACGATTGCCCTGGTCCGCCTCGGTAGATCTGGGTGTACGGTATGCTGTGCCGGCGCTGGCTGGCCGGCTGGAATTAAGCGCAGATGTGTTCAACCTGTTCAACGCCAATAACGAATCCGGCTTTGCCAATGCGGCGACAACGTCCAATCAGGTGCAATTCGGCGGCGGCGCTCCGTTTGTTCAGCGCAATGCGGGGCCGCCGCGCCAGTTCCAGTTCGGCGCGGCATGGAAATTCTAGAGGGCACAGCAAGTATGGCGATTTTGCAGCAGGGCCAGGGACTGATCGGCATTGGCTTCCTGCTGATGCTGGCCTGGGCTGTATCGGAGGACCGCAAGACGCGCCCGGGCTGGCGCTGGGTCGCCGGGGCCGTGCTGCTGCAGATCGTACTTGCTCTGGCGGTCACTCGGATTCCGGTCATCTGGACAATCGTCGGTTTCGCCAATCAGGGTGTTACCGCGATTGAAAAGGCCACGCTGGTCGGATCGAGTTACATGTTTGGCTATACCGGCGGGGCGCCCATTCCCTTCGTCTTGAAGCCCGGTGCCAGTCCTCCGCTTGTCATCGCATTCCAGATATTGCCGCTAATCATTACCTTTTCGGCATTGTCGGCCTTGCTGTGGCATTGGGGCATATTGCGGGCAATGGTGCGCGGCTTGTCCTGGGCATTGCGCCGGACACTCGGGGTCAGCGGAGTGGTCGGGCTGGGCGGCGGCGCGACGATGTTCCTCGGTGTGGTGGAATCGCCGCTGGTGATGCGCGCGTGGTTTGACCGGATGAGCCGGTCCGAACTGTTCACGGTCATGGTGCTGATCATGTCGACCATTTCCGGCGCGATCCTGATCCTTTACGCCACCACCCTGTCCAAAACGGTGCCCAATGCAGTGGGGCACATGATTGTGGCATCGCTGATTTCCCTGCCGGCGGCGGTGCTGATCGCGCGGCTGATGGTGCCGGGTGACGGTTCGGTCAGCGCCGACGACGCGCAGCCTGAACTGTCGTACGAAAGCAGCATGGACGCGGTGATCCGGGGCACCATGGAAGGGGTCCAGCTGGTGCTGGCCGTCATCGGTGTGATCATTGTTGTCTTCGCGCTGGTCAGCCTGGTCGATCAGATGCTGCTGTGGTTGCCGCTCTTCGATGGGCAGCCGCTGACCCTCAAGCGGGGCTTCGGCTGGATATTCGCCCCCCTCATGTGGGCAATCGGCATCCCTTGGGATCAGGCACCGGCAGCCGGCGCGCTGATGGGCACCAAGGCCATCTTCAATGAATATGTCGCCTATCTCGATTTGGCCGCCATCCCCGCCGGAACGCTCGATACCCGCAGCACACTGATCATGACCTATGCGCTGTGCGGGGTTGCCAATCTGGCCAGTGTCGGCCTGCTGGTTTCCACGATCGCCACATTGGCGCCTGCGCGGAGGTCCGAAGTGTCCGCCCTGGGCATGAAAAGCTGGGTTGCGGGCAATATGACATCGGCGATGACCGCCGCAGTCATCGGCCTTGTGACACAGGTCTGAAAGCGGATGTTCGACGCGAAGCTCAGACCGCTGATCGATCCGCCGCTCAATGCCGTGGGGCGGAGGATTGCGGCATTGGGGATTGGTGCCAACACCGTCACCATGGCCGGAATGATAGTGGGCCTGGGTGCCGGCGTGATGATCGCGCAAGGCCACTTCGTTGCCGGGCTGGCGCTCATACTCCTTAGCCGGATGCTCGACGGACTGGATGGCGCTGTCGCCCGGGCGACAAGAATTACCGATTTCGGCGGCTATTTGGATATCGTTGCCGATTTCGCCTTCTACATCGCCGTGCCCATCGGTTTCGCCTTCGCATCGGCAGAAAACATGCCCTTTGCCTTGCTGTTGATTGCCAGTTTCACCCTGACCGGAATCAGCTTTCTGAGCTTTGCCGTGCTGGCTGCCAAGCGCGGCCTGGAAACTAGCGATCATGGTCAGAAGAGCTTCTTCTACAACACCGGCCTGGCCGAGGGGGCAGAGACAATCCTTGCCTTCATTCTGATGTGTCTGCTTCCTGGACACTTCGCACTGATCGCCTCGGTCTTTGCCATCCTGTGTCTGCTGACGGTTATCCAACGCAGCATCGCAGCCTACCTGACCTTCAAATAACCATTTGCCTCAAGACAGGACCCACCAAGATGTCGATCTTCCCTTCCTTGCCATCCGATCATCAATTGGACAGCGTTTTCAAGCGCTTTCCCGCCACGGTTGGCCCACTGCTGGAATATCATGACCGGGTGCTGCGCGACCCGTCGCCCTTGACGGTGGCGGAGCGGGAACTGATCGCGGCCTATGTCTCCGGCCTCAATGCCTGCACCTATTGCCACGGTTCGCATGTGCTGGCCGCAACCGCATTCGGGATCGACGAAAATTGGTTCGAAGGCCTGATCAACGATCTGGAAAGCTGTGCGGTGGATGCAAAGCTCAAGCCCTTGCTGGCCTATGTGCGCAAACTCACCTTGACCCCCAGCATGATGGTCCAGGCCGATGCTGCCGCGGTTTATGCCGCCGGTTGGGAGGAGCAAGCCCTGTTCGATGCAATCAGCGTGTGCGGATTGTTCAACCTGATGAACCGGATTGTCGATGGGACGGGGACACGCGTCGATCCGCTGATCATGCCCGAAGAGGACAAGAACGCACGAAGGGCGCGGATGGTTGAAGGTGCCGATTCCGGCGATCCCCACCGGGCGGACAGGAGTTATTCCAAACTCGCCACAATCTGGGGAATCGAGCCGTAGGAAGCCGGTTTGGGGATCAGATGGAAACTGCGGCGCGGTCCAGTTTTGCAATCGTGTAACCAGATCCAGGCTTTTGCCGAATGGCAGGTAGGCCCGATACCCTCCCGATCGGTGCCTGCCGCGTCGATCTGGATATAGGTTGACGCGGCCAATCGGGCGGGACGGGCTCCAAGCCGATTGGCCATGCGATCCCCGCCACAAATAATTTGCAGCACGATGTAACCTTGTAGGCGCGGCTGCCGAATATCCGATTCTAAGGGGACCTTATTCATGTCAGATAAGCATACCACATCAGCGAAGCCGGACCGGAGTGATCCTTCGGCTGCTACCGCTGGTTTGCCCGCATCATATTCTTTTCCGCCGGCCTTTTCTGCCGACTGAACCTTTCCGGCGTATGGACGCAGCCGGGAAGGCCATTGTGCGTCTGAATCTATTACCCAACGGGAGAAATATTTATGAAGAAGCGTAATTTAGCATCGATGCTTATGGTTGCTGGCGGTTTGACACTGGCAACAGCTGCTTGCTCAAGCCCGGCGGAAGCGCCGGTTGAAGAAGCGAGTGAAGTGGCCAGCATGGATGCAGACGCCACAAGCGT
>JBGSJO010000109.1:0-50045 GCA_041741895.1 Pontixanthobacter sp. | reverse complement strand
CCTCAGGTTCAAGTTCAAGCTCGGGTACCATATTCCAGTTAAAGGGTGGAGCGACCTGACCGCGCGACTGGGCGAAGGGTCGACCGTATGCGACGACCATTGTTGTTTCGTAGCAATGGAACCTACGTCTCTCCCCAATACTATGACTCTTAATCCAATCGCACTCTTCGATCAAAAAGGTTGCAGCACTCAATGCATGGCGAAAATCCCTCGCCGACATTGCCAGCCGCATAAGTTGCTGGTGTTCTCTTTCTTCGCGTCTCGATTTAGATCTGCTCATTGACAAAGGATGGTCGAAATCATTGAATTCAGCAAGGCATCGACTCTTATACTCCGATATCGCCCGGGCCGCATTTGGGCTTGTTGCATTAGTGGCTCTTCGTCCGAAATGAGGGCGCCAAGCTGACTTGGTAGAGCTGTTGGTTAAAAGTCGTCTCAGTGACCCCTGGTTCCAAACTGATTGCTGTTGAAAGATCACTGATCCTTCGCATCTTCCTGCTTTTCACAACAAAGATTAATATCCTATTGCATTCGGCGGTTGTTCATGTATTGTTCTTTTCATGAAAGCTGATTTGCGAGAGGCAGCGACTTCTGCCGAACGGCCGCTCACCGTGACCTATAGGCCAGTAGGGTGCTGTCAAAGCAAAGTGGCTGATCAGTCGAGGTGCTGCTAAACGGCCTGAATGAGCAAGTCCGATAACCCATTCCGCTACTTCAATTCGTCTCCTGAGGTGATCCGCCTTGTTGTTATGCTGTACGTTCGTTTTCCGCTGAGTTTGCGGAACGTCGAGGACCTGCTGTTCGAGCGCGGCATCGATATCTGCCACGAAACCGTGCGTTTGTGGTGGAACCGCTTCGGCCCAATGTTTGCGGCTGATATTCGCCGGCAGCGGGTAAGCCGGATGCGCGGCTTTCGCCAATGGCGCTGGCACCTTGATGAGGTGTTCGTAAAAATCAACGGCGAGACGCACTATCTGTGGCGTGCTGTCGATCACGAAGGCGAGATTCTCGAGAGCTATGTTACGAAGAAACGTAACAAATCTGCAGCCCTGGCGTTCATGAAACGAGCGTTGAAGCGCCACGGGAAAGCGGAAACTATCGTGACCGACGGGTTGAGATCCTATCCCGCTGCGATGCACGATCTTGGCAATGTTGATCGTCGCGATATGGGCCGCTGGCTCAACAATCGAGCCGAGAATAGTCACTTGCCATTTCGACGACGAGAGCGCGCAATGCTGCGTTTTCGACAAATGAAAACGCTGCAGAAGTTCGTCTCAGTCCACGCCTCTTTTTACAATCACTTCAACTCCGAACGCCATCTCGTCGACCGCCAAACTTACAGGGCACGACGCTCGGCCGCACTGGCCGAGTGGCAAAATCTCACCGCCTGACGTAATCTCGATCTGGCTTTTGGTGCGCCAATCGGAGACGAGTTGCGGTTAGACTGACAGCACCAATACAGTCGCTCGCCCGCGTGCGTGGGGGGAGTTTTAGACGCCATTACGCGCGCGAGAGGGAGCTTAGTTCTGTCATCTAGGAGCCGAGTTCGGGCCGTTCATCCATTTGGGTGACGATGTGATTGAGAACCGACGGATGCAACTGCTGATCAAACTGGACGCCGACCATTGTCGATTTCGTCCAAACGACATGCGCGTTAATTGGACCGATGCTGCCGATGGTTAGAGTGATAAAATCTTGGGTTTCCAATCTGGCCCAGCCCTGGCGGAATCGACAGCCGTGTTCAGATAAGTCATAAATTTGAACCTCCATAGCGATGCCGCGACCGTTTCTATAACGACCCCATACACTTATATCGTGCCGCAGCTTGCGCCGGAGTTGCAACGAACTTCTCCCATGGTCTAATGCTTCGTTCACGATAAGCATTATGGATCAAACCGTGGTTAATCGGTTAGGCGTTAGAGTACGTACTATTGCTCATAAAGGGTGGTTGCCATCCGCTTTTGTTCCCGTTATGTTCCACCCATGTCCCGACGAACGACTCAGCAATCTAAAATCGATGAATTGGCTTTCCCAGTGAGAGTAAAGATTGCTGTTCCTGGAGATGGTCTGGGGCGCGAACTTTCGTTGATGCGTGAATGGCTGCACGCAGAATTAGGCAGCGGCCAATATTGCAAAACATCCGGCGCATCGGGTCGGTGGGATCATACAGCTTCCTGCCTAGGGCAAGCTGGATTTGCGCGCTTTGTGGCTGCTTCGAGTTAACGGCTGCAGGCTCTCTGGTGAGCGCTTCCTATTTGTACAAAATGTTCAGTCATAGCGTCACGCCCGCAAGTATGGTGCAAATTGGAAAATGTACCACATTCGCAGATTTGTTGCACAAATGGAAAATGATGCTATATGTGTTGGGATAGGGCAAGCAAGAAGGGGTGTCGCAATGACAGTGCAGGTGAACATAACGCCAAATGGGCGCATGAGCTTGCCAGCCCATATCCGCAAGCGGCTTGGGCTGGCAGCTGGCGGGTCGGTGTTTCTCGAAGAGACCGAAGATGGTGTGGTGATCCGGACTGCGGCTCAGGCCGTAGCGCGTGCGCAGGAATTGGCACGCAAATTCACTGAAGACAATGATGATGCTTCCGTGTCCGCCTTTCTGGACAATCGTGCCGCGGAGAGCGGCGAGTGACTGCTTTCGTGCTTGATGCGTCGGGCTTGATTGCAATGCTGAAACAAGAGCGCGGCGGGAAGAAGGTTGCCGATAGCATTTCCTCTGCCCGGATTGGTGTGTTCAACTATGCCGAGGTCGTGAGCCATTTTATTCGTGCGGGCATGCCTGAGCGGGAGATTGATGCCATGCTCGATCCGCTTCCAATGCAGATCGTCGATGCGGACAAATCCCTTGCTCAGATGGCTGGCCGTTTGCGAGCAATCACGGCCGATGCTGGCCTGTCGCTAGGGGACCGCTTCTGTCTGGCTTTGGCGAAGCGAGAAGGGCTGCCGGCTTGGACCGCTGATAAGGTCTGGAAGACAGTCGCTGAAGCGGCCGAGGTCGAAGTAGTACTTTTGCGTTGATGCTTATGCTGCCGGGTAGCTTCTCAGCTATTCGTGTCGCTAGGCACAGATCGGGGCCAGAAATGTTCTCATTAGGGTGGAAGGCGGAACGGGGTTTTAAAATGCAATCTCGGCTTAGCGAACATTCCGGCAATTGGTAAGGCAGACCACGACTGCCGGTGGCTGTAGTGCCCTCTTTATCCTCGAAATCTAACCCAACGAGTACCGCAACTACAGATCAATATCTTCGCAGAGAAAATCTAACTATTTTGGTTATGTCCGATCCGCTTCCGCGCGCCGCATTTGGCGATACCGATCTTCAAGGGACAGGTTTCTCATCCTCCCTTCGAGCCAAGAGCGCCTAACCCGTAAATCTTCACAATGGCGATTGCTCTGCCGCTGGCTGCTCTTGCGAACGAGACCGCCCTCAGGACCCTTGCAAGAGGCGCACCTGCCTGTCTCGCAGTGGCCGAGGGCGTAATAAGCCCGGTGGAGCGGCGTCATTCATAAGCGCGTATTTCTCTTGCTATTGCCCTCGCCGCTCAGTGACCAGGCTTTCTCAAGCGCGCACGGGCGAGGCGACAAGGTCCCCGAAAGGGTGGGACAAGAAGGCACTCAAGGTGAACGATGATCGGAGGCGTTGCATGCACGACCCAGCGATGATGGCACAAATGATTGGTGGAGTCGGCTTTGTCGCCGCGCTGGACCAGTCGGGCGGTTCGACCCCGAATGCGTTGAAGAATTACGGCCTCAGCGGGGACGCTTATGAGGGCGAGGAAGACATGTTTGCACTGATTCATCAGATGCGCAGCCGTATCGTCACCGCGCCATCGTTCAACGGACGCAAGGTGCTGGGCGCGATCCTGTTCGAAAAGGCCATGGACGGGGACATCGACGGCAAACCGGTTCCGAGCCTCTTGTGGGAGCGCGGAGTCGTGCCATTCGTGAAGGTTGACCAGGGTCTCGAAGACGAAAATGACGGCGTTCAGCGCATGAAGCCCAATCCTGTGCCTCGAAGCGCTGCTCGAGCGCGCCAAGGCAAAGGGTGTGTTTGGCACGAAAATGCGATCTGTGATCAACAGTGCGTCCAAAAGCGGGATCGGGGCTGTTGTCGACCAGCAATTCGACATCGCCAATCGTATCCTAGACATGGGTTTGATGCCGATTGTCGAGCCGGAAGTGAACATCAGGAGCAAAACGCGCGCCGAATGTGACGGGATACTTCTCTCCGCCTTAACTGCAGCGCTCGACGCGCAGGCTCCACATCAGCCAGTAGGCCCCGGCATGAAGAAACAGCCGCAGCTGGTTAGCCGTAACCCTTGAGCAGGACGTACGATCTGCAGCAAGATGGGTCTTCCATGCCTTGATGTGATTTTCAGCCTGGCCCCGCCGGCAGTAGACTTGCTCGTAGAGCCAGCGCGGCGAGCCCTTCTTGAGTTTGGTGACGATGAAGCGGGTGTCGGCTTGCGTGATCGCCGACTACAACGCGGGAAATGATCCGTTCAACCCGGCTCCAGCTTTTGGCCGGCTCCAGCTTTTGGCACCGTTGTAGAATGCCTTGAAGCGGCGCTTTTTTCCATCGCCGGATGCGGCCTCAAAGCGCGCTCTGGTGCTGGCTTCCAGATCGGTGACATGGCGGCGCAAGGTCGAGACCAGAAACAGGTGACAGACCAGGCAGCAGTAGCGTAGAATCGTCCATGGCGGGTGTGGCTTTCCTGAAATGACGTTGATCGGCTGTAACAAACATATTATACGCCAAATCAAAGAGTTAACCTACATCCGCCAACCCATGGTGAATTTTCCGGGCTAGGGGTCTGACTAGCGCATCACCGGGAAGTTAGCATCGTCTCCAAATCTTTACCTGTAAAGAAATCCGACATCTTGAAAATAATCAATAACAAGTTAACGATTTCTATTCATCTGCTTATTCGTCTCGCGGATGCGGCCTCAGGTCAATAACGGGGAATCCAATATGAAAAGTCTTTTATTTGCCGCAACTGCGCTTTGCTTATTCAATCTTGCATCTGAAGATGCTCAGGCTGCGACAATTTTGGACAATGTTACATGCGAAGAGGTTGGTCCGGGTGGCTTCTCTTGCGATAATAGTTCCGCTGTTGTCGGAGCGGGCGTAGAATTCAATATCAGCAATTTTTTCAATATTGATTTCAGTTCGGGATTGTTGACGATTTCAACTCTCCGGAGTGGGACCTTAGGTGGGACCATTTTGAATTTTCAGAATCTTACCAATCCTTGGACTTCCGCAAATCTATTGTCGGGAAGCGTTGGAAATTTTGATGCTTCTGACGTTACACTTGCATCGGGTATATTACGTGTCGACTTCAGTAACACCGGTACTGGCAATGTTGGACCATTCGCGACTGGAGATACCTTTACCATCGGTTTGTCACAGGGCGCAGTACCAGAACCCGCGACTTGGGCGCTTATGCTTCTTGGGTTCGGTTTGGTCGGTGGCGCAATGCGCTCTAAAAAGCGACAGAAGGTGACTGTTTCTTACGCCTAACAATTTTTTTGAAAACTTAGTGCGCCGCCGACCCAAGGTTGGCGGCGTTTTGCTTTTGTAGCCATAGGTGTTCTCCGTGTGTCGGAGCAGCCTCGTGCTGCTCCGACACACGGAGCCTCGAACCGTGCTGGATCAGCGCCGCGGGGCATAAGAGCGCGGAGAATTACGTGCCCGCCCTCATTAAGCAGTAATGCTTGGAACGGCGCGCAAGTCGAGTAGAATATGTTGGAAAGGCTAGGGAATTCGAGATAAAGTTCAATCTCACATAGTGGATGTTATCGACCCAGTTTAATTCGGGAATCTGGCCTACCCAATTTGCATTCTCTCTCTTATCGGACTATATTAAGTCTGAATTAAGATTGGAAAAATCCCTATGGGTATTCAGAACCGTGTTAAGCCAATCAGCTATTTGAAGGCCAACAGCGCCGAGATCATGCGTGATCTGGGACAGGGCGGGGCGCCGATCTTCATTACACAGAACGGTGAGGCAAAAGCCGTGCTCCAAGATGTTGGAAGTTACGAAGAGACGCAAGAAACACTCGCTCTTTTGAAACTGTTGGCGCTTGGTCGCGATGACATTGCCGCCGGACGCACGGCGGCTGTGGAAGGTCTTGTCGAGCGTATTCGCAAAAGCGGCTGAGGCAATGAAAGGAAAGAGAAGATCAGGGTCGGTTCAAATTCGCATTACTGCCGGTGCGGAGCGGGACCTGACTGGCATTTACGACCGGCGCCTTTTTCAGCGTGGAGTAGAGGGTGCCGATGGCGCGGACGTACTTCTTGAAAAATTAGTTGAAGCGATTGAGAGCCTCGCCGAGTTTACCAACCGCGGACCAATTGCGCCGGAACTGGCGACGCTCGGCATTCATGATTTTCACCAACTCTCCCATCCGCCTTATCGAATTATCTATCTGCCGCAGGAGCGCGATGGAGCATCCCAAGTTACGGTCATGATTGTCGCGGACAGCCGGCGTGATTTTCGCACGCTTCTTGAAGAACGGCTGCTGCGCGATAGGAGGAATTGACCGGACTGCCATGACCGGACGGGGGCGTTGTCAAAGGGATGGCGCGGTTATGGTCAGTGCAATACGCACCGCTTCCTGCTTGAACTCAGATTATCGACTGCCTTTCGCGCTATCCAGTCGATCTGCGTCCCGGTGGGACTGAGCCAGGGGATAATCTATTTTGGCGCGGAAACTGCCGGTTCGAGGATCTTGATCGCCCCAACGGCTGCATCGATCTTGACCTGAATGCCAACAGGAAGGCTGAACTGGTTTGATACGTGCCCAATATTTGCTCCGGAAAAGGCCGGGACATCCAAAGGTTCCAGATGCTGCCGCAGGATCTCGGGAACGGTGAAACCGACATAGTCGGAAACGGCTGCAGAACACCGTGTGCATTGACCAAACACGACCCCAGCGACCTTCGCCAGAATGCCCGCTTGTGCGAGCTGGGTCATCATTCGATCTATCCGATATTCCGCCTCGCCGGTATCTTCGAGGAACAGGATGGCTCCGCCAAAATCTGGTAGCCAGGGTGTGCCAACGAGCGTGGTAAGAACCGAGAGATTGCCGCCGAGGAGCTTTCCTGCCGCCGTGCCGGGTCGGATCGTTGTAACCCGCCAGCGCTCCGGAACGGCGTCATCCAGTTGGCCTACAGCAGGATTGCTAAAGGTTGGCAACTCGCCCTGGAAGGCGAGCCGCCAGAAGCTGTTCCAGCTGATTTCCTGCCAGCTGTAAGCTGCATTGGGTCCATGTATCGTCGGAAAGCCTGCTTTTGCAGCAAAGGCGAGGTGAAGCGCAGTGATGTCGCTCGAGCCGATCAGCAATTTGGGGTTTGCTCGGATTAGTTTCCAATCAAGGTAGGGTAGTATCCGTGCGGAGCCCCAGCCTCCATGAACCGCGAAAACAGCGCGAACACTGTCATCAGCATACATCTCGTTCAAATCGTCCGCTCGCTGCCGATCAGTGCCTGCAAGATAGCCATATCTTGCCGTGACATGCTGACCGACCTTGGGAACAAGGCCCATGGCGGATATGGTTTTCTTGATCTGGTCGACTTCGGCGAGGTCATCGCTGAACATCGCCGGGGCAATCAGTCCAACCGTGTCCCCCTGGCGAAGGCGCATAGGTTTTTGAATCGCAGCCGCCCCGACAACGCCAACGGGCATTCCCAACGCAGCTGTCGCGCAAATCCCTGTAATCGCGGAGCGTCGGCTGAACATGGTCTGGGACATAGCAGGCTCCGGCAACTGAAGCACCTAGCTTCGATCTGTGCCTAATCCGGTTTCGGGCATTACTTGGAACTACTGCAGTTCCACGCAGGATTTTCGGTGATCAAGGCGGCAAGTATGGTCAACCGAAACTAAGCTGGAAAGCTCGGTCGAGCCTCGACGAAGGCCGCCAGGATGACGGCAAGCCGCTCGATTCCCGCCTGCTTCATTGCCTCGATGACGCGGCTCATCACTTCGCTATAAAGCGGGGGCGGGCGAGGACCGTTGGGGGACTGAAGGGCATGCCGAGCGCGGACATGGCGAGGGACGCCCTCCAGATATTTTTGGGTGGCTGATAGATCAGGAAGCCCTGCGCTTGGGTTAGATCATGCGCGGGACCCCCAAGCGGGCTCCTGATAGACCCGCGATCCGCAGGACTCCGGGGGGAGTTCGAGAACCGCTTTAGCTATTGCATGTCGAATATCCATTGAAACCGAGTTCGTCCGAAGCTCCAGGTACCCGAACGATCATGGTGTCTTCTCCGTCATCGCCTTTTTTCATCTCGACGCTCAGACCGGCGCCGGAAAAAGTGTTTTCGCTGCTGGCCGGGATCATCACGAGTTTGCCATTGAGCTTGATCGTGCCCTCCTGTTTCGCCCCCCCCCCGTAGAGGAAGGCAGGGAAGCCGACCCGGGCCATTCTGAAGACGCAGCGATCCGCGGATCCGCCAAGGCTCGCCACATCCGCTTTGGAAAGGGTTCTGGGATACAGCCCGCCAGGCGCGACATTGGCAAGGGCTGCAGCAGCGCCCGATAGGTATTCCTAGTTTTTAGTACGATGAATAGATTAAGCGAAGGGATTTGTGGGCTGTCTCTCCGCCAGCGCAGCGGCTTATTGTCGGGCCACGCGGCATCACAAGAATTGATGTCCTTTATGTTTTTTGGATTGTAAGCTAAAACGAGCACGATTGATTGCGTTATATCCCCCTTGGCCTCGTGGCCGGGGCGGTAAAGCGGTAGTGGGGCAACATGTCGGATGCCATTCAAGGCTAAGCTTTTTGGCGGGTTTCGGTTGTTTTCCAGTTGCGGGCGGGAAATCGAGATCGGCAACCGGCGCGCACGGGCGCTGTTGGCGATGCTGCTGCTCGATCCCGGCGAGCCACTGGCGCGCGATTACATCTGCAAGCTGCTGTGGACCGGGCGCTTTGAAGCACAGGCGCGGGCCAGCCTGCGGCAATGCCTTCTTGCCCTCAGCCGGATATTCGAAGAGTTCGGCCCCACCATATTGAAAACCAGCCGGACTGAAATCTGTATTCCGGCAGGCATGGTTTCGACCGATCTTGGTGATCTGGAGGCGTTTTTGAACGCTGGAAAATACGACCAAGTCTGCGCTATACTGGAGGAAATCGGCGCAGAGCCATTGCTCGAACAATTGCATTTCAGCCCGGAATTCGAACGCTGGCTAGGCATAAGGCGCGACAAAATCGAACAGCGCATCGGTACCCTGGTGCAGGATCACCTGTCGACGCTGACCAGCGGCAACCGGCAAGCAGAATACGCACATGTCCTGTCGGCCTGGAGCGGGCGGTCCACGGGCAACCGCGAGGCTGCCCGCTTCATGGATCATGGGGGAGAGGTCTCGCTGGCGGTCTTGCCATTCCCCCAGTTCAATATCGGCAATGTTACCAGCATGCTGGGCGAAGGGGTTGTGGACGAGCTGATCACCAGCCTCGGGCAAGTCCGCGGTTTACTGGTCACGGGCCGCACATCATCGGCGCAATATGCCGAAACGAGCCTGCCCCTGCCCCTCATTGCGGCCGAACTTGGCGTTTCCCATCTGGTCGAAGGCTGCGTCCATTTTGAAGGGGAGAATGCCCGGATCAATGTCCGCCTTATCGATGGCCGAACCGGTTTCGAGATGTGGTCTTACCGCCACGATGGGACCCTGACGGATATTTTTGCCCTGCGCGAACAAATCGCGAGTGCAGTAAGAGCCGACATCTGCCGCACATTGAAGGTGGATGGGCCGGGCAACGCGAGCCGCAAGATGACCGCCAACCGCGATGCCTACGGTCTCTATCTGCAGGGCCGTGCGCTGACCAACCGGGCCATCGGTGAAAACCTGCTGGATACGGCGATCGGGCTGCTCGAACAGGCGGTGGAGCTTGATCCCGATTTTGCGGAAGGGTGGGCTGCGTTGGCCGAAGCGCATGTCAACAAGGCTGTCTATACCCCGTGTCTGGACAGGATTGCCGAATCCCGGAAAATGGCCGAACTGGCCCAGATCGCCATCGATAAGGATCCACGGCAGGGCCATGCCAAGGCCATGCTGGCGATTCACCAGTGGACATTGAAAAACCCGGTCTGTGCACTCGATCTTGCGTATGAGGCGTTCGCGCTTGAACCTGACAATCCCTACGTATGCATCCGCCTGGGCACGTTTCTGCTGTATATCGGGCGGACAAAAGACGCCGCGCCCTACATCGAACGGGCGCTGCGGCAGGATCCGGTACACGGCCGAAGCTACGCCGTGCTTTCCACGCTCTATCTGAATCTGGGGGACATCGATGGTGCCATGGCGGCTGGCCAGCGGATGACTGATCTGGGATTCCCATCGATGTGGCATGCGGTGGCAATTGCGGCATCGGGTGACCGGGACCGCGCCGTGGAAACATACCGCCAGACCCGCAGATTGATGAATTCGGTTATCTTTCCGCCAGTCGGCACCGAACCGATGACCGAAGAGGCAATGGACATCTATTGGACCATCGCAGCCAAGGGATGTTTGAGCGGGAAGGAGGAGGACCGCGCGTTCTATTGCCAAATGCTCGATGGTTTGCACGCGACCATGCATGATCCGTGCGACCCCTCGATAACTTTGCCTGCAATCTGGATGGGGCATACCGATCTGGTCCTGAAGACCTATGGCAAGTGCATTCATCCAGCCAACATGATCGGTTTGATGAGCCTGTGGACCGATATAGAGCCGATCCGGCAGATACGCCTGAGTCCCCAATTCATGCCGTTCGCACGTGCATTTGGTCTGGTCGATGCTTGGGAAAAATATGGCTGGCCCGATCTGATGCCCGCTTCCGCAGATAATGCGGCCAATGACCGCCAGTTCATGTCCCAGGGCTAGGGCAAGGTGACGGTTCGCGCCGTTCCCATGCAGAATTGACGTTTTATTCACGCTGCGCCGATTGACGCCGCGGCAACCTGGCGTGCATTCATGACAGATCGAATTTCCTGAGGGAAACTCCAAGCGCCGGGCAGGGTGGGGGCTCCGTCCGGCAGCTGTGAGACCTCTGTTGGATGAAGATTGGAAGGGGGGCTGTGCATGAATAATTTTCTGATCATCTTTCCCGTCGATACAAGACTGCCTGCGGGCTGACCGGGTTGCCCGGCGGATGATTGCGACCCACATCCGCCGGGCAGCAACCCGTGCCACCAGACGAACGGCGCGTGCGATGGCACAATCCCCGCACCAGCCAGGATGTCCCCTGGAGATTGCCGAGCAGCGAACGGCCTATGTCTATTGACCATCTTGCCAAAGATTTCGCGCAGATGTTGCTCAGTGGCAATTGCGTTGAGGCAGCCGAGAAATATTGGGCCGATGACATCGTTAGGATTGAACCGGCCCGCTATCCATCCGGCCAGACGCGGCGCGTTACAGGCTTTGCCGCCGCACACGCCAAACTGCTGGAATGGATCGACACCAGCGATGCGGCCGAACTGGCAATCGACGGACCATTCGTTACGGGCAATGTCTTTGCTTTGTTTCTCGACATGGAAATTACCGTCGCGGAAACCGGCAAACGTGAACCCTTCAGCGAAATCGCAGTGTTTACCGTGCAAGACGAGAAAATTGTCGAGGAGCGCTATTTCTATGCGTAAATTCAAGACCCAGGCACGGCTCTGCACGCCCAGAAACAATTAACACCTAACCTCTGGAGGAAGGCCGCCATGCCAGTCGTCCCAAAGCAATTGGCCCATGTTGTCTATCGCACCCGGCGCTTCGAACAGATGCTGGCATGGTATGCGAAAGTGTTCGGTGCGAAGGTGCAATACCGTAATCCCGCGCTCGCCTTCCTGACGTTCGATGACGACACCACCGTTTTGCCTTCGCTGATCTGGGGGTAATCCGGCCCGGTGAAGCCGATCCGGATGATCGCGGCATGATCGGTGTTGACCATGTAGCGTGGGAATATGGTTCCATCCGCGATCTGCTGGAGAATTACGCGGAGCTGAAATCCGCAGATATCGAGCCGTATTGGGCGGTCAATCACGGAATGAGCGCATCGCTTTACTACGCCGATCCCGATGGCAACCAGATGGAATTAACGGTCGATTGTTTCGCCGAAAAGGCGGACTGCAGCGCCTATTTCAAGGGCGATGCCATCGGCGCAAATCCAGTGGGTGCGGAATATGACCCGGGTGAATGGCTCGCGCAGCTGCGCGCCGGAGCGTCGGAAGCTGATCTGCTCGCAATTGATCCTGCCGCCGGCGTCTCGCCCATTCGCGGGGGCAATGATGGCCGGGCTGGAGCAATGATTGCATTCGCTGCGCCATCCGCGATAATCCATGATATCCACCACCCGAACACTTGGCCGGTTTGATCCGGGCCAATGGAGTTTGCGCGCACGGCACAGGATTTCGATGGCTTCGTAGTTTCCATGACCGACCTGATCGATGGCGGGGACCGCGTGGTTGCCCTGGGCCGCTATGTAGGCACGTCCAGAACAACCGGTGCGCCGTTGGACGTGCAGGCGGCGCATATCTGGACTCTGGCCGATGGCAAGGTTGTGCGGTTCCAGCAGCATATCGACACGCTTGGTACCGCCCGCACAATGGGCAGGGCGGGATAGCGCCGCCCCGGGTTCAGTCTTCTTGGCCTGACAATTGCGCAGCTGTCGGTTACGAACTTGCGCTCAGCCGGTCCTGCTCGCCGCTCATGCGTCCTACAGACCCAGATTGGCAAAGACGGGCATGAACGGGCTCGCCAGCAGGCAAGCTGCTGCTGCGATCGCGGCGATGCCAAGGTGTCGCCAGCCCAGAACCTTTAGTCCGTAGAGCCTGCGGACCATGAAAATCCGCATGCTGGCCAGCGCGGTCATGGAAACGGCAAATCCGATTGCGGCCCCCATCGCGCCGAAACGGTCTGCCAGAAACCAGACCAGCTCGACCTCGAGCGCTAGTGTCAGCAAGACCTGCCGCGGCGGCAAAGCGGGATCGCGGTAGACCATCACTAATTCGCTGAGGCCGAAACTGCCTTCCATCAGCTCGCCAACCAGAATTACGATTACCACCAGAATACCTGCGGCAAAGCCCGCGCCGAGAAGTTCAAGGATAGTGCTGCCAAAAATCACGAAGACGCTGATGATGATCATCTGGATCGCGAAAATGAACAGCGTGAGCCGAGTCAAATGCGCGCCGATGGTTTCAAGCGACCGGCTCTGCGCAATGATCGGGGCGAGCATCGGTTCGTATAAATGGCGCACCTTGCCCGCCACAGTGCCGATTTGCTGCGCGAGGTAATAGACCCCGGTGGCGGTTGGCCCGGCAACGGCCGCGAGCAGCAGAATATCGACACGCCTGAACGCAAAGACGCCGGTTTCATTCAGTGCGATCGGCCAGCTGCTGCGGGCCATCGCGAATACGCCCGCCAGGGTTGGCATCCTTGCCAGCCGCCTGGTCTGTGCGGAGAAGGATTTGCCCATCGCAATCAGCGCGATGATGGCTGATAGCAGCAGTGACCCGACATAGGCGACCAGCAACGCCTGTTCCGACGTTATCACATGGCCCGATGGCAGGGTGAAACCGCGCACCACATAATAGGCAAAAATGCCCAGCAGCAGGAAGCTCCATGGTTTTACGAATGCTTTTACCAGCGTGTCCCAGAACACCGTGCGGAAATGCCGGGTCGCGGTGGTTGCCACTTCGGTCAGGGCGATCAGGGGAATCCCCAGCAGCAGGAATTGTGAACCGGAGAGCGACGCGGGCAGCACATAGGGCCATGCAAACCACAGGATGACCATGATGATGATCGATATGCCTGAAACGAGCGCAAGGCCGTCGACTATATGCTTGCCGGGATCGATGGCGGGCATGCCTTCGGGTGCATCGATAGCCCCCAGATTGCCCAACAACGTCTTGGTCAACCCGAAAGTTGCAAAGGCAGCGAGCAATTCCAGCATCGCGACAGCTTCGCCCAGACGGCCGAAATCGTCGATCCCGTAAAACCGCGCTACGAAGGTAATCAGCAAGACGCGGGCGAACATCCGCGATCCCGATCCGGTTAGGATTTGCCACGCGCCGCGCCGCAAATCGCGCTTTTCGCCGGCCAGCAGACTGCCTTCGCTACCCACGGGGCAACAGCTTTCCGGGAAGGGGGGGGGTCAAAGCAGGCAATTGCATTCCTATCGGCGGCGGCCCGGATTATGTCGCCGGAGATATTCGGGCCGTTGCGCCGGTAGCAACGCATCCGATAAAAATACAGCTTTTCTGGTGCAGTCGGCGTGTTTGGCTGGCATGAGGCGGCGATGAACGCCGATAATACCCCGCAACCGATCAGGATCGGCTTCCTCTATAATCACGAGGAACTGCACCAGGTCGCGCATACCGCCCCGATAATTTCCCGCCTCCAGCAGCTTGCCCCGGGCCTGCAGGTGGAAGTGCTGACGTCGAGCGATAGTCAGACCGAAGCGGTGATGTCCCACCTCGATCCTCAGGTGGAGCCGCCGCCGATCCGCCGGATGGCGGCGGGAAAATTAGTCAAGGCAATCGAGAAAGCGACCGGCGGAATTATCCCCCTCAGCCGGATTGGCGGGCTGGCCGGGAACCGGGAAATGTTGGCCGCCTATGATGCGCTGGTGGTGCCGGAAACCACCACAACCCTTCTGAAAACGCGATTTGCGATGCAGTATCCAAAGTTGATTTTCTGTCCGCATGGGGCGGGGGACCGCAGCATCAGCGTATCGCCCGATATCGCCCAATTCGATTTTGTGTTGCTGCCGGGGGAGAAAACCCGCGACCGGATGATCGAAGGCGGCATTGTGCGCGAGGGCGATCATGCGGTGATCGGATATCCCAAATTCGATGCGCCCCATCTGGCCGTGCCGACTAAATTCTTCGATAATGACAGATCGACGGTGCTGTATAATCCGCATTTCGATCCGCTGCTGTCTTCCTGGCATGGCATGGGGTTGCAGGTGCTCGAGTATTTTGCCGGGCAGCAAACCTACAATTTGATCTTTGCGCCGCATGTGATGCTGTTCCAGCGGCGCATATTGGCATCTGTCGAACACCGCAAAATCAGGTTCCGGAAGGATATCCCCACGCGCTATCGCCAGATGGGCCATATCCGCATCGATACCGGCAGCGAGCGGAGCGTCGATATGTCCTACACCCGCAATGCCGATCTATATATCGGCGATGTCAGCAGCCAGATCTATGAATTCATCCAGCGTCCCCGACCGGCGATTTTCCTCAATTCGCACGATGCACAGTGGCACGACGATCCCAGCTATGCCTTCTGGCATTTCGGGCAGGTGGTCGATGATGTGGCGGATCTTGGCGCTGCACTGGAACAGGCATTTCCGCTGGGCGAGATATTTCGCCAGCGGCAATCGGCGGCCTTCGCGCAGACTTTCTCGATAGACCTGGATAAATCATCCACCACCCGGGCAGCCGAAGCAATCGCAGCCTATCTTGACCGCGAATTTCCGATGGGAGGGCGGGCCTGATGGACCCTGCCGAGACGAAGTGGACCGCGCTGGTTTTGGCTGGACAGCGCCCGGGGGTTGACGGTCTTGCGGCGGCAAACGGACAGAGCTTCAAGGCGCTGATCCCGGTCGCCGGCCAATCCATGCTGAGCCGGGTAATTGCGGCGCTGGATGCGTGCCCGCGAATTGGCCGGATCGTGATTGTCGCGCAGAATCCGGAGCTATTGCTGTCCGGCGATACTGCGCAGCTGATGGGCAATCCCAAGGTCAGCCTGGCTGCGAGTACCGACGGGATCGCAGTGAGCATAGCCAGGATTGCCGGGCAAGAGATTGCCCCGTGGCCGGTGCTGGTGACCACTGCGGACCATGCCCTGCTGACCCCTGAGATGGTGGAAGAATTCCTTGATGCCTGTGCCGGCGAAGCGCGAAATGCCGATCTTGCCATTGCATTCGGCGAGCGGCGGATCGTGGAGTCAGCCTATCCGGAAACCAGACGTACCTGGCTCAAATTCTCGGACGGGCATTATTCCGGAGCCAATCTGTTTGCACTGCGCAGTTCAAAGGTCCTGCCCGCGCTGGAACTGTGGTCCGGCGTCGAACAGGACCGTAAGAAAGGGTTGGCGGTTATTTCCCAATTCGGGCCGTGGCTGCTGCTGCGTGCGATGACGCGGACCATCACCTTCCCTCAGGCGCTGGCGCAGGCCGGGCTGCGGCTGAGTCTTGCCGCCAGACCGATTGTGATGTCGCAAGCCGAAGCTGTGATCGATGTTGACAAGCCTGGCGATCTGGTGCTGGCGGAAGAAATCCTTCGGCACCGGACGAATCCGGCCCCTATGTGAAGCCCGCAGCGGAAAGCATCGATCAGGCAAAACGCCAGAAATTGAGCGCGCCGATGCGGGTAACACTACCCGGCATCCCCACTCCCTCCACGCTGCCGGTACAGAGCAATTCGATGGCCGGCGTATCTTCCGCCGGGATCTTGGCTATTGTCCGCGAGCCATCTGGCGTCCGTGCGACCACCACGCCGTGCCGTACGCCGCCATGCCGATCGAACAGCACAGTGTAGGTTTCTATCTTCGCCGGGCCTTCATATTCAGGCAGAATTGCGGGGACCGCTGGCCGCAAGGCATCGGCTTCGGCCTGGAAATCGAAGGTCTGCGGAAAGGTGCCCGCTGACTGCGGTGTGCGGGTCAGGATGATCGAGTGGTTATGTGTGGCATAGCCGCCATTGGCAAACAGCAAGCCATTGGTGCCCGATTTTCTTAGCGTCATGACCATGCTGGCGGCGGCATGGGTCATGTAATTTCCGATCGGGCCGCCGCCAAAGGTCAGACCGCCGACCACAGTCATATCTGCATCGGCCGGAAGCCCCAGAATACGCCGCGCCATTTTGGGCACACAGGGAAAACAGGAATACAGTTCCATGTGGTCAAGGTCAGTGACCGCAAGACCGTTGAGCAAGAGTGCCTGGCGCAAAGATACTTCTGCGCTGGGCGAATGCACGAAATCCGCGCGGCAGAACTGGTCTTCATCCTCATGCGCTGCCGCACCTCTGCCGACAAATACCATTCGCTCGTCCGCAATGCCCGCGGCTTGCGCTGCTGCAAGGCTGGTTACAATCACTGCTGCGCCCTGATTTACGGCGGCATTGGCAACCATCAATTTGGTATAGGGGTGGGCGATGGGGCGGTTTTCCGCAGATGGCTGGATAATCTCGGAAGGGCTGCATTTGCGGTGTAACCAGGCATAAGGGTTGGTTTGCGCAACCTGCGACATCTTTGACCAGATGACGCCCGTTTCCGCCTGCCCTTCCGCCAAGGTTTGGCCAAAGGCCGGGCGGGCGGCGTTTTCATAAAGGGGGTAGATATCGGTCGGTGTCAGAAGTCCGTATGATTTGCGGATAGCGGACATCTGCACCTGACGGCGGGGATATGGCTCTTTCGGCCTGGGATCGGCCGGATCGGCCGCCTCCGCCCTTCGCCGGGCAGCCGTGCGAAGGGCCTCTGCCCCGACGATCAAGGCGACGCTCGCCTCCCCCCGGCCGATCGCATTGGCTGCTTGATTGATCAGCAGGATCGGGCTGTCGCCCGTTGGGCTATCGGTCTCGACTGCGTGGACGGGCGTTATCCCGAGTGCCCGCGAAATGTCCTCTACCAACTTACCGGCCAGCAGAGGGAAGGACAATTGGTGAACCACCCCCAACCAATCAACCTGGTCGATCAATCCCCCACCGGCATCGTCGCCGGCCGCGCGGGCGGCAGCGATCATCAGTTCGCGGGAATCCAAACCCTTGGACCCGGTGGCCGCGCGGTCATTAATCTGGCCGCAGCCGATGATGACCGGAATGCGGGTGCGATCGCCCAGGTCCTGTTTCAATGGGCGGCCCGCTCAGGCTTGAATTACGGTCTGTTCGATCCGGCCGAAGATTGAATGTCCGTCCGCATCATGCATGTCGACTGTCACATTGTCGCCCGCCTGCATGAACGGCGTCTTCGCTTCGCCGTCTGCGATGGTTTCGATCATGCGGATTTCCGCGATACAGCTATAGCCGGCGCCGCCTTCGCTGACCGGTTTGCCGGGACCGCCATCCTTGCCTTTGTTGGAAACAGTGCCTGATCCGATGATTGTTCCAGCACCCAGATTGCGGGTTTTGGAAGCGTGGGACACCAATTGCGCCAGATTGAATGTTGCATCCACCCCGGCCTCTGCGCGGCCGAATGGCGCGCCATTGTAATCCACCATCAATGGGTGATGGGCCAGGCTGTCTTTCCACGCATCGCCCAACTCGTCAGGCGTGACCGCAACGGGCGAAAATGCGCTCGCGGGCTTGGAATGAAAAAATCCGAAACCCTTGGCCAGTTCGCCGGGGATCAAGCCGCGTAGCGACACGTCATTGACCAGCATCAGCAGTTTTATGTGTCCCGCAGCATCTTCGGGGGAAGTGCCCATGGCAACATCGTCGGTGATGCAGGCAATTTCGCCTTCCATGTCGCAGCCCCAGGCCGGATCGCCCAGGGGGATCGGGTCGCGCGGTGCCAGGAATCCGTCGGAGCCGCCCTGATACATCAGCGGATCGTGGTAGAAACTCTCCGGAACTTCCGAACCCCGGGCCTTCCGCACCAGTTCGACATGGTTGATATAGGCGCTGCCATCTGCCCATTGATAGGCGCGGGGCAGGGGGGATGCAGCCTCTCGCTCATGGAACCGGCCGCAGGGCACCGCCCGATGTTCGACATCGGTATACAGCGCTTCCAGCCGGGGGGCGCATTCATCCCAATTGTCCAGCGCAGCCTGCATTGTGGGCGCGATATTGCCTGCCGCGCAATAGCGGGTGAGGTCTTTGGAAACGACGACCAATATGCCGTCGCGGCCTGATTTGAGCGATGCGAGTTTCATACGGTTTGGTCCTTCTCCGGATTGTCTGTCTGATTGTCGGGATGCGCGCGCTGGAAGGCGTCAAGCGCCAGGCAGGTCGCCTCAATCCGTTCGATATGCGGCATCGGTGAAAAATCGAGATCAAATCGCCTTGCGTTGTACATTTGCGGCAGCAGCAGCACCTCGAACATGCCGGGTGCATCGAACAGGTAATCGCCCGTGCCCAACTGGGCCAGCCGGGCCTCCACCGGGCCAAGCGTGCGGACCAGCCAGTGACGGTACCAGACCGCGATTTCTTCCTGGGAATGCCCCAGCGGGTCGGAAAGATAGCGCAGCACCTGCAGGTTGTTTGGCGCGTGGATTTCGGTGGCGATGGCATAGGCCAGCTCGCGCACGGTGTAGCGATCCTCGATATCCGCAGGCAGCAACGGCGACTTCGGATAGGCTTCATCCAGCCATTCGAGCAGCGCCATCGACTGCGCGCGGTCCCGCCCGTCCGCCTCCAGCAGCGGAACACTCGCAAAGGGATTGCGGCTGGTGAAGGCTGCGGATTTCTGTTCGGATTTAACGAGGTCCACGGGCACATAGTCATAGTCTAGCTTCTTCAAATTCAGCGCAATGCGGAGCCGGTAGGACGTCGAACTGCGAAAATAGCCGTGGAGCCGCATCAGAACGCCGCGATGCCGGTGATGGCCCGGCCCAGGATCAGCGCATGGACATCATGCGTGCCTTCGTAAGTGTTGACTGTTTCCAGGTTCACCATGTGGCGCATGATCTGGTATTCGTCGGAAATCCCGTTGCCGCCGTGCATGTCGCGCGCGTGGCGCGCCACATCCAGCGCCTTGCCGACATTGTTGCGTTTCACGATGGAAATCATTTCCGGGGCAAACCGGCCTTCATCCATCAAACGGCCAACCCTCAGAGATGCCTGCAGGCCGAGGCCGATATCGGTCATCATGTCGGCCAGCTTCTTTTGAAACAGCTGTGTCGCGGCCAGCGGGCGGCCAAACTGATTGCGGTCGAGCCCGTATTGGCGCGCAGCATGGAGGCAGAATTCCGCAGCGCCCAACGCGCCCCAACTGATCCCGTAACGCGCACGGTTGAGGCAGCCGAACGGTCCTTTCAGACCCTGCACTTCTGGCAGCAGCGCACTGGCGGGCAGTTTGACATCGTCCATCATTATCATGCCGGTGGTGGAGGCGCGCAGGCTCAGCTTGCCCTCGATCTTGGGTGCAGACAGCCCCGCCATCCCCTTTTCCAGCACGAAGCCGCGAATGCCGTCGCCGTGCGCTTCGCTTTTAGCCCAGACGACGAATACATCGGCAAAGGGAGAATTGCTGATCCAGGTTTTTGCGCCCGACAGCGAATAGCCATCGCCGTCCTTCCTGGCATAGGTGCGCATTCCGCCGGGATCGGAGCCGGCATCGGGTTCGGTTAGGCCGAAGCAGCCGATCAATTCGCCGCTGGCTAGCCCCGGCAGATATTTGCGCCGCTGTTCTTCGCTGCCATATGCGTGGATCGGATACATCACCAGGCTGGACTGGACCGAAGCCATCGAACGGTATCCGGAATCGACCCGTTCAATCTCGCGCGCGATCAATCCATAGGCGACATAGCTGGCGCCTGCGCCGCCATATTCTTCCGGCACTGTCGCGCCAAGCAGCCCGGCCTTGCCCATCAGAGGGAACAGTTCGGGCGCGGAAATTTCTTCGCGGTAAGCCTGCTGGACGCGGGGCTGCAATTCGGATTGTGCAAAGCCATGCGCGGCATCGCGGATCATCCGCTCGTCTTCGGACAATTGCCCTTCCAGATCGAATGGGTCTTCCCAGTTGAATGGCATCATGCCGGCCATGGTAACTCCTGAAAATTTTCAATAGATCGCATCGGAAATCTGTCTGTGCGCCCCCTGATGGCCGGTTTCAAGCGCTGTCGCGGCGGGTCGCGGCGGAAATTGCCAGTATTCGCTCGGCCTGCCGGAGGTGAAGGACTTCGACCATTTTCCCGTTCAGCCGGATAACGCCCTTGCCGACGTTCTCGGGCGCGGCAAAGGCGGCCACGATTTTTCCGGCGTCGGAGATCTCTCTATCAGAGGGACCGAAGGCGGAGTTGGCAGCGGATAGCTGCGCCGGATGGATCACCGTCTTGCCGTCGAAGCCGAGCATCGCGCCTTGTTGGCATTGTGCGGCAAAGCCCGCTTCGTCTTCGAGCGCGTTGAATACGCCGTCGAGCACGGACAGACCGTATGCCCGCGAGGCGACCACGGATTGCGTCAGCAGCGGCAGCATCGAGCTCCGTCCGGTATCAAGCTTGCAGCGCATTTCCAGCGCCAGATCGTTGGCGCCCAGCACGAAAGCCGTCAGACCTGCCTCGGCCGCCGCCGCTGCAATTGCAGGTAATTCGAGGAAGGCGGCGCAGGTTTCCAGCATCGCCCACAGTTCGGGCCCCCCGCCCAAGGCAGCACGGTATTGCGCCAGTTTCAAGGCGGAGGACAGTTTCGGCACCAGTACGGCGGTAATTCCCGAACCGCGCCCCAAGCCGCGCAGGGCTGCGCAGTCCGCCGCGCCCCATTCGCTATCCAGCGCATTGATCCGCACCACCAGAAGCCGGTCACCAAATCCTCCCTCGCGCACCGCCGCGACCGCCGCATCACGCGCCTCGGCCTTGGCATCGGGTGCAACCGCATCCTCCAGATCCAGGATCACCGCATCGCAATCCGCATGCCTGGCCTTGGCCACAGCACTAGCCCGATTGGCGGGCAGATACAGCGCCGTGCGGAGCGGGCGCCACCCGGTTTCGGGAATGCTCATGCGGGCCGGTTCGCGATCAGATCATCGACCACTGACGGATCGGCCAGGGTCGAAGTATCGCCCAGATTACTGAAATCGTTCTCGGCAATCTTGCGCAGGATCCGCCGCATGATCTTGCCGCTGCGGGTCTTGGGCAGGCCGGGCGCAAACTGCACGACATCAGGCGTGGCAATCGGCCCGATTTCCTTGCGCACCCATTGGACCAATTCGGCGCGCAAGGCATCGCCGCCCTCGATTCCCGCGTTTGGCGTGACATAGGCGTAAATGCCCTGTCCCTTCACATCATGCGGCATCCCGACCACGGCGGCTTCGGCAACATGCGGATGGGCGACAAGGGCGCTTTCGACCTCCGCCGTGCCCATTCGGTGGCCGGACACATTGATCACATCGTCGATCCGCCCGGTGATCCAGTAATAGCCATCATCGTCCCGCCGGCAGCCATCGCCAGTGAAATAGGTGCCCGGAAATGTGTTGAAATAGGTCTGGAAAAACCTCTCGTGGTCGCCGTAAACCGTTCGCATCTGGCCGGGCCAGCTGTCCTTGATGACCAGCGGACCCTCTGCGGCACCATGTATTTCCCTGCCGTCATTATCGACCAGCGCGGGCTGGACGCCGAACATCGGGCGGGTGGCGCTACCGGGTTTCAGTGCAGTCGCGCCGGGCAGGGGCGTGATCATCGCTCCGCCTGTTTCCGTCTGCCACCAGGTGTCGACAATCGGGCAGCGCCGTTCACCGATTATGCGGTGATACCACTCCCACGCCTCGGGATTGATCGGTTCACCGACGGAGCCGAGCAGGCGCAGGCTATTCCGGCTGGTGCAAGTGACATAATTGTCCCCTTCGCGCATCAGCGCGCGCAAGGCGGTCGGGGCGGCATAGAATATCTCGACACCGTATTTGTCGATTACCTGCCAGAAGCGCGAGAAATCGGGGTAATTGGGCACGCCTTCGAACATCACCGTGGTCGCGCCATTCATCAGCGGGCCGTAAATCACATAACTATGCCCGGTGACCCAGCCGACATCCGCCGCGCACCAATAGACCGGCATCGAACCATCCGCGTTCGGCTGATAATCGAACACATATTCATGCGTCATGCTGACCCACACGGAATATCCCCCGGTGGTGTGCAATACGCCCTTGGGCTGGCCGGTCGAACCGGAGGTATAGAGGATGAACAACGGGTCTTCCGCATCCATCACCTCGGGCGGGCAATCGTCAGGCTGTCCGGCGATCCCTTCTGCCCAGTCGATGTCGCGCCCTGCCACCATCGGCACGTCTGCCCCGGTGTGACGCAGCATGATGACGGTATCGACTTCCACTTTTTCGAGCGCGGTATCGACATTGGCCTTGAGCGGAATGGGCTTCCCGCCGCGCAGGCCCTGGTCGGCGGTCAGGACGATATTGGACTGGCAATCCGCGATCCGGCCAGCCAGCGCATCGGGCGAGAAGCCGGCGAAAACGATGGAATGGACCGCGCCAATCCGGGCGCAGGCGAGCATGGCCACGGCGGCTTCCGGGACCATCGGCAGGTAAATCGTGACGCGGTCACCCTTGGTCACGCCCCTGGCTTTGAGCAGGTTGGCAAAGCGGCACACATCGCGGTGCAATTGGGCGTAAGTGATCGTGCGACCGGGGGCCGCCGGTTCGTCCGGCTCCCAAATGATCGCGACCTGGTCGCCCCGCGATTCCAGATGCCGGTCGAGGCAATTTGCTGCAAGGTTCAGCTGGCCGCCTTCGAACCAGCGGATACGAAAATCTTCCCGGGCGAAGGACGTATCCTTGACTGTATCGAAGGGCGTCATCCAGTCGATCCGCTGCGCTTCAGCCCGCCAGAATGTATCGGGATCGCTGATCGAATGGCGATATTTTTCGTGATAGCCCGCTTCATCGATCAGCGCATTCCTGGCCCATTCTGACGGCACTGGATAGATCGCATCGGTCATAATCTTCTCCCGGGATGTTGCGTGGTTTAGACTTGGCCGTCACAGCTTGCCGAATTTTTCTTCATATCCGGCCATGTCGCCGCTTGCGAGAAATTCGGCCTGCGCCACCCAATTATCGCGCCGGATGCGCCCTTCGAACCGGCCCAATTGCGTATCGATCCGGTCGATATCTTCATCCGACCATGCGGCTATTTGCGAAAAACGGGTAATCCCCAGCGATATCAGCAAAGTCTTCAGCTTGGGGCCGACGCCCTTGATCCGGCTGAGATCATCGGGCGCTTCATCCGCTACAGCATTGGCGGCCTCTGCTTGCTGTGTTTCGACAATCGCCGCCACGGCGGTGCCTGCCCCTGCCAGTCCCGGCGGCACGACCAGTGGGACCGGGGCCGGGGGGATGGATGCCGCAGCAGGCGGTGTATCGATCAACGCCTGGTTGCGGGCAGCGGGGGCGGCGCCTTCGTCTAGCGCGTCTGTCTTTTTCGTCTCCACACTGGTCCGGCGGGTAATGACGAAAATCCAGTATGCTACCACAATGCCGATCAGCAAGGCGATTACAAACAGTAGCCAATTTGCCTGTACCAATTCTACCATCATTCGTACCCTTCGTCATGCGAAATGCCGCGGCCCCATAGTACCCAGCCAAGCCCGATCCCGATGCCATAGGCCACCAGCAACAGGATCATCAGTTCAAACGCTATTGGCATATTCAGCAAATCCCGCTTTCTGGCACCGGCATTATCGCGGCCCCGGTGTATCGACCGGTGTCGGCGCAATTGGCACGGTTGCAATTACCGAAAATTCGATGCGGCGGTTGGCCGGATCTGAAGGCAGTAGCCCTTCTGCCGGCTCATTTGATCCAGCACCGCGCGCGCGCAGGCCTGCGCCGGGTATGCCCCTGCTGATCAGGGCTTCCTTGACCGCCACAGCCCGCGACTGTGAAAGCACCAGATTACCCGTTTCGGTGCCGGAACTGTCGGTATGCCCGGTGATCGCGATGATACTGCCCAGACAGGGCTGCAGCGCAGCGGCCACTTCATCTAGCAGTTCCAGGCTGGATGGATCGAACGAAGTGCTCGATTCCTCGAACCGGATGGTCCGGGCGCGCAGCAGCGCTTCGACATCGTCCTGACAATGCAGCGGCGTGAATGACAGTGCGACATTTTCCGCGACTATCGACCCATCGGCCCAGTTTACTCCGCCAACGCCAGGGACCGCGGCCACTGCCTCGGCAATCCTTCCGCGGGTTGCTTCGTCCGCACCTTGTCCGCCGCTGAGCATGGCGTGGCGTGTCGGCCAGCCGCCATTCGTGACGAAGCGTGCGGTAATCGGTTCACCGCCCGCCTTTGCAATCGCGGACTTTGCTGCACGGTCCATTTCCCCCACCATCTGCCCGCCGCTGGATGCGCCCCCGATGAAGGCCAAAATGGCGACCAGCGCGGCTCCGGCGGTTAATGCGGCAGTGGGACTGAAGGTCATGGCCTCCTCTTAGACATGCGCATCGCCAGATCAAAGGGGGCGGCGATAAAAAGACAAAACGCGGCGTTTGGATGCGTCAACCGCCTGTCACGCGGGCGGCATTCCCGCCCAGATTGCGGCGAAATAATACCCGGTCTTCCGGTCCGAAGCCCTTGTGCCAGATCACGAAACCATAGGTCAGCAGGATTGCGGGAATGCCGAGGGACAGTTCGGCCCATTCCGGCAGCAGCGTTGCCAGAAAACCAACGACGGTAGCAGGCGCGGCGGCCCAAACCAGCGCCCAGCGCCAATTGTTGACCGGATGCCCCAGGATGCGCGATAGCAGCCAGGCCTTCGTCAGGGACATGATCCCCAGCGCTAGCATCAGGGACAGTGCAGCCCCCGCCGCGCGGTAATAATCGCTCAGCCCGTAACGATCCGCCAGCATCATCACACCCACGGTCATGGCGGCTTGCAGCAGGATGGTGGCAATGGAAATCGACAGGTTGCGCATTCGTGCCATGTAAACCAGCGCTGCTTCCGACACGACTGCAGTGGCCGCCACCACTTCAGCGGCGAGCAGGAATGCCAGCGCGCCCGTACCGGCAACAAAACCCGGCCCGACCAGACCCATCACGCCTTCGCCGGGAACCCCCAGCGCCAGCGCAATACCTGCCTGCGCTGCAATGATCCAGAAACCGACCTGGCAGACCTGTGATGCAATCCCGGCGTAGTTTTTCTCTTTCAGGTTGCGGGTGATAACCGGCCCCAGGATCGGTTCGAAACTGGTTTTCAGTTTCTGCGGCAGGCTGGCGACCTGCTGCGCAACGTAATAGACGCCGACTGCAGCGGGCGCGGCAAACAGGCCCAGGATAAACAGGTCGAGCCGCCGGGTGCCCCATTCAATCGCATCGGCGCTCGCAAGGGGAAGCCCCCGAATGGTAAGCCTGCTCATCCGGCCAAGATTGGGCCTCCACCCGCGCGGCAGGCCGTATTCCTTGATGAATGGCCAGAAGGCAAACATGGCCGCTGCCATGATCGACATCAGGTAGGCCATGCTCAGGCCGCTGGCTGGGATAATGTAGAAAAACACCCCTGCCATGATCGAGATGGTCCATGGTTCCACCACGGCCCGTGCGCGCACGGTGGTTGCAATGTCGAACCGGTATGCCTGCGCGGACAGCGCGATTTCGGTCATTGCCAGGGCGGGGATCACCAACACGATCAGCCGGTCAAGCTGCGTATATTGTCCGCTGGGGAACATCAGGGCGGGAAACGAATACAGCAGCAATGCGCCTGCACTGCCGAACAGGAATGCCACCAGCAATCCGTCGAACACCAGATGATTGGCTTGTCCATCGTCGCCATCGGACAGGCGCTGCGCCAGTCCGCGCTTTTCGCCCATGGTGCACAGCATCGCGACCAACTCGACAATCACCAGCGCGGAGGCAAAGCGGCCCAGCGCTTCGGCGCCGTACAGCCGCCCGGCAATAAACAGGAACGGCAGCCGCGCGGCGAGCCGCAGGAGGAAGCCGAAGAAATTTGTCCGGCCGCCCTTGGCCAGCGCGGCAATATCGCCTTCGTCGGTGCGTTCAGGAAGGGGGTCGGTCGCTGCGGTCACGCAGGATATCCCTGCTCTGTCGTCAACGGGCGGGACAGCAATTGCGTGACGACTTCACCCGCCGCCGCGCCGCCGAGCAATTGGTGGACCGCAGTCACAATCGGCATTGCGACATTATGCTGCGCCGCCAGTTCGACCAGCACCGGTGCGGTATGCGCGCCCTCTGCTACGGTACGCCGGTCGGCCATCAGCGCAACGGCAGAATGCCCTTCGCCCAGCGCCTTGCCGAGGGAGAAATTGCGGCTGGAAGTGGACGAACAGGTCAGCACCAGATCGCCCAGCCCGCAGAGGCCCGCGAGAGTATCGCGCTGTGCCCCCAGCGCCTCGCCAAATCGCAGCATTTCGGCATAGCCGCGCGCAATCAGCGCCGCACGGGCGTTCTGGCCGAGGCCGAGGCCATCCACCACGCCGCAGGCGATCGCCAGCACGTTCTTCACGGCCCCACCAATTTCTGCGCCTGTGACATCGTCGGAGTAATAGGGGCGGAATTGTGGACGAGCTATGACCGGGGCCAGACGGTCCCATTGTTCCTCTCTTCCGCCGCACGCCAGCGTAACCGCAGTCGGCAGGCCGGCAGCCACTTCATGGGCGAAGGTCGGGCCGGACAGGATCGCAATGTCGCTGCCGGGCGCGGCGGCTTTCGCGACATCATTCATCAACCGGCCAGTGCCCGCCTCGATCCCCTTACTGCACAGCACCAGATCGCGTGGATGCGCGCTCATTCCGCCCAGAACCCGCCCAAGGTGCTGCGCAGGGGTAACCACCAGCGCCGCATCGCAGGCAGCGAAATCATCGAGGTTGCCCGTCGCGATGATGCCTGCCGCAAGCTTGGCCGAAGGCAGATAGAGACTGTTGGTGCGGTGGGTATTGATTTCCTCCACCAGTTCCGGCTCCAGCGCCCAGATCAGCACATCTCGTCCGTCGGAAGCGAGCATTTGCGCCAGAGCGGTGCCCCATGCGCCCGCGCCCAACACGCCGATCGGTGTGCGCTTCGCGTTCATCCCTTGGCCCCCGCACCGCGCACTGTTTCGGCATCCGGATCGAGCGGCCAGCGCGGACGGGCTGCAAAATCGAACGAATCGGACTGGCCGCTTGCCAGCCGCTCTGCCCCGGCCCAGGCGATCATCGCGGCATTATCGGTGCACAGCGCCATCGGCGGCGCGACGAATTGCATTCCGCGCTGCGCCGCAAATCCTTCCAGCGTGCCGCGAATAGCCGTATTCGCCGCAACCCCGCCAGCGACAACCAGAGCGGGCAATGTCTCGGCGCAGTCCAGGGAAACGCGCAGCCGGTCGAGCACGCAATCTATGGCCGCCTGCTGGAAACTGGCCGCGATATCGGCATCGGCATATTTGCCGCTGTCCCTGGCGCGCATCACCGCGCTTTTCAGGCCCGCAAAGGAGAAATGCGGTTCGCCGCTGCCGACCATCGGGCGGGGCAGGGGGACTGCCCCCGGATCGCCTTGCAATGCCAGTTTTTCGACTGCGGGCCCGCCGGGATAGCTGAGACCGAGCAGTTTCGCGGTCTTGTCGAACGCCTCACCCAGCGCATCATCGATGGTGGTGGCCAGGCGGCGGTATTGGCCGACGCCTTCGACCCGCAATATCTGGCAATGGCCGCCTGACACCAGCAGCAAGGCGTAAGGGAATTCAAGGGCGGGGTCGGCCAGCCGCGGGCTCAGCGCGTGGCCTTCCAGGTGGTTGACCGCGATCAGCGGAACCCCGCTCGCCATCGCCAGCGCCTTGGCAGTGACCAGGCCGACCATCACGCCGCCGATCAGGCCCGGCCCGGCAGTGGCGGCAATGGCATCCAGATCGCTGAGTTCGGCGCCGCCTTGGGCCATGACCTGCGCGATTATGGGGGTGAGGATTTCGGCATGCGCGCGCGCGGCGATTTCGGGCACGACCCCGCCATAGGGCGCATGCGCCTCAATCTGCGAAGCGATCACCTGCGCGACTATCCTGCGGTCAGTGGTGACCAGGGCCGCAGCAGTTTCGTCGCAACTGGATTCTATTCCGAGCACGATCCCCATGGGCTTCCCCTGAACGAGATGGATGGCTAGGGCAAGCGAACGCTATGATTTGGACCCCATGAACAGACCATCCGACCCCGTTTCCAAGCTTCGGCCCGCTATGCTGCGATTGGGCACCCGCCAGTCACCATTGGCGATGGCGCAGGCCCATGAAGCACGCAGCAGGCTGTGTGCCGCGCATGGTTGGGATGAAAATGCGGTCGAACTGGTTCCGGTGAGGGCGAGCGGGGACAGAGTAGTGGATGTGCCGCTGGCCGATATCGGCGGCAAGGCCTTGTGGACCAAGGAACTGGATGCCTGGCTGGGCGAAGGCCATATCGATCTGGCGGTTCATTCGATGAAGGATGTGGAGACCATCCGGCCACCTGAATTGACCATCGCCGCGATCCTGCCGCGCGCCGATGTGCGCGATGTCCTGATCGGGGCGTCCAGCATTGCCGGGATCCCGCAGGGGGCAAGGGTGGGCACCAGTGCGCCGCGCCGCGCGGCCCAGATGCTCAGTCGCCGGCCGGATTGCGAAATCGTGATGTTTCGCGGCAATGTCGCCTTGCGGCTGGCCAAACTGGCGGCGGGGGAAGCGGACGTGACCTTGCTGGCGGCAGCAGGGCTTGAGCGGCTGGGCCGGACCGGCACCGGAACCCCGCTGGAGGTGGAGGAATGGCTGCCCGCCCCGGCGCAAGGAGCGATCGGCGTTGAATGCCGGACAAATGATGCAAAAACCCGCGCGCTGGTCGCCGCTATCGATCACGCCCCCAGCCACACTGCGATTCTGGCGGAGCGAGCCTTGCTGGCCGCGCTGGGCGGCAATTGTCACAGTCCGGTCGCGGTACTCAGCATACTTCGCGGTGATCGGATGACCTTGCAATCGGTACTCTACAGTCCCGACGGGGTCGAACGGGTGGAAGGACGCCTGACATTCGATGTTGGCGATATCGGCGGTCCAGCCCGCCTCGCCGGGGATTTGTTGGCCCGCGCCAGCACCGGAATCAGCGCCTATTTCGGCGGATCGCAGGGGGCCGTTTCTTGATCGGGAAAGTCTTTGCGATACGCCCGCAGCCGGGTCTTTCGGCCACGCTTTCTGCCGGGCGTGCATTGGGGCTGGATATCCAAGGTGAACCGCTGTTCGAAATACTCCCTGCGCATTGGGATGTGCCCGACCCCGCCACCATCGACGCGCTGCTGATCGGCAGCGCCAATGCGATCCGTCACGGCGGCCCGCAGTTGGATCTGCTGCGCAGCAAACCGGTCTACGCGGTGGGCAAGATGACTGCGGATCTGGCGATCGAGGCCGGTTTTTCTGTCGAGCGAATCGGTAATGGAGGCATGCAATCGCTGCTTCAGCCCGGAAATCATGCCGGCTCCGCGCCGATGCGATTCTTGCGTCTTTGCGGCGCTGAACGGGTAGCACTTGATGTGCCCGGCGGGGTCAGCGTCGAAGAACGTACCGTCTATCAAGCGGCCCCGACCTGCATCTTGCCGAACTTCGCCAAGTTGTTGCAATCAGGCGGTATTGTGTTGCTTCATTCTGCTGCGGCGGCCAGGCATTTCGCCGATGAATGCGCACGGCTTGGCATCGCCACCAATGCGCTTGTCCTTGCAGCCTTGGGGCCGCGGGTGACAGAGGACATCGGCGGCGATTGGGGCGGAATTCACCATGCAGCCAGCCCGAATGACAGCGCATTGCTGGCCTTGGCAAAGGACATGTGCCAAGACCCTTGAAACAAAGGCTCTTTCACTTAAGACTGGGGCACGGGTTGCAGAACAGGTATTGATGGAAAAATATTCTAGCCAGACCAGCCGAAAGGCGGTGCCGCTGCGGACGATTCTGTGGGCTACCGGGGGATCATTCTTGCTGGGCGCCTCTGTGGTTGGCTACATCGCTTACCGGATGGAGGGAAATTGGGACGGGGTCATCAAGACTTCTCCCGATAATGAAGCTGCCGCCGTGCTCGGCGGCGAAGCAATCCCGCCTGGTCCCAGCCCCAGCCCGTCGGAAACGGCGGCTCAGGTCGAGGCGGCAGTACAGGCCACGCAAGCTGTAGAGCGCGTGACCGAGCAACAAGGCGGCCTGGATCAACGGCTCGCGGCGGCAGAGCAGCGGCTCGCGCAATTGGACCTGCAAACGCAGGCATCAGCAGGTAATGTGGCGCGCGCCGAAGGTTTGATGATTGCCTTCGCCACCCGCCGTACGATGGAACGCGGTGCGGAACTTGGCTATCTGGCGGACCAGTTACGCATCCGGTTCAGTGATGCCCTGCCCAACGCGGTCAATACGGTGATCGAAACATCGCGCAACCCTGTCACGCTCGATCAATTGCTCGCCCGGCTGGAAGGGCTGGGGCCGGAACTGTCCGATTCCACGCAAGAACCTTCGTTTGACCGGTTCCGGCGCGAATTGAGCGAATTGTTCATTATCCGCCGCGAATCGTCGCCTTCTCCTCAGCCCGAACGGCGGCTGGAACGGGCGCGCTATTTCCTCGAAAGCGGACGGGTCAGCGCAGCTATCGCGGAAGTGAAGAAATTGCCCGGTGCCGCGCGCGCGCAGGCATGGATACGCGATGCCGAACGCTATGCCGCAGCGCAGCAGGCGCTTGATCTGATCGAAACTTCAGCGGTACTGGAACCGCGCCGTTTGCGTGACGGGGAAGGCAATCTGATTCAGCAGGCCAGCCCTGCAGAGGCTGGCAACTAGATATCAGGCTTTCAGCAGTTCCGGCATATCGCCGGTGACGCCGCGCGCTTCATCCATGAACCAGTTCTTCAACGCTGGCGCGCGATCGATCCCCGCCATGCCGAGCCGCCGCACTGCGGAGGCTGTGCGTCCAGGAATGCCAAATATGCGGGTCAGGCCGTCAGTGGCCAGCGCCACCGTGAAGGCATCGAGCCCGCGCCACCTTTCGTAGCGCGCCAGCAATTGCGCATCGCCTGGTTCCAGACCGAGCCGCATCCCATCTGCCAGCACTTCTGCCAGCGCGCCGACATCGCGCAGGCCAAGGTTGAGGCCCTGTCCGGCAATCGGGTGGATACCATGCGCGGCATCGCCCACCAGCGCGAGCCGAGGTGCGGTGATCTTTGCCGTGTGGTGGAAGCCCAGCGGATAGGATGATCGCGGCGCGACCGAGGTGATATTGCCGAAAATCTCGCCCATGCGCTTGTGCACTTCGGCGAGGAACGCCCGGTCGGACAGTTTGAGTACTCCCGCCGCGTCCTTTTCCGATACGGTCCAAACCAGCGCGCTGCGGTGCGTGCCGTCGGCATTGTCCAGCATCGGCAGCAGTGCAAAGGGGCCAGCTGCGTAGAAGATTTCCCACGCAACATTGTCATGCGGCAATTCATGGGTCAGCCCGGCGATGATCGCGCGGTGGGAATAGTCCCATTTCGCCAGTACCAATCCGGCTTCGTCCCGGGTGGGGGATTGCCGGCCTTCTGCAGCGACCATCAGGCTGGCCGCCAGGGTCTGGCCATCGCTAAGCGTGGCCGATACGCCGTATTCGTCCCGGTCGCGCCGGGTCACTTCGACCTGCGAATGCCAGGAGATCAGCGGTTCTTCCGCCGCCGCGTCGAACAGCGCGAGGCGTAATTCGCGGTTGGCGAACATCCGGCCAAGCGATCCCTCGCCGGGCCCGGGTGTGAAATCGAGCCTGCCGGGGCGCAGCTGGTCGGACACCGCGATGGAGGCGATCGGGCTGCCATGCGGTTCCAGCCGCTCACCGAGGCCGATATTCGCAAACAGATTCCAGCTGGCTGTCGAAATGGCGGAGGCGCGCCCGTCGAAACCGTCCGCAGTCAGGTCCGCTGGGTTGGCGCGATCAACTACGTGGCTGGTGATACCCTTCCTCGCCGCAGCCAGCGCGAGGGTCATGCCGACCAGTCCTCCGCCGAGGATCAGTAAATCGCGCTTCTGAGTAGTCGCCTGCATGACCTGCCTTTTTTGTGCTGCCTGGTACAACTCTACTTGGCCATCGGTGCGCTGTCGTGCAAGGACAATGGCCGTGATGTTTGCTTTCAGACCCCTGATTACGGCCCGTGCCGCCCTGATGTTCCTGTTTGCGGTGGTGGCGATGTCATTTGCCCCGAATGCAGCCATCGCTCAGGCCAACAATATCACCGCAGAGCTGGTGGCCGAAGGACCGGTGGTGCCGGGAAAACCAGTGACGCTGGCAATTCATTTCACGCCTGCGCCTGGCTGGCACGGCTATTGGAAAAATCCAGGCGATGCCGGATACGGGATGCAGCTCGACTGGCAATTGCCCGCAGGCTGGGAAGCAGGCGAGCCGCTGTATCCTGTGCCCCGCCAATTGCTGATCAGCGGGCTGATGAACCATGTTTACAAGGGCCCCTATGCGGTTCTGATCCCGGTCACCGCGTCGCAGGGCGCCATCGCCGGACAGGCCGTGCCGGTCAGCGTCGCCGCGCAGTGGCTGGCCTGTACCGATGTGATCTGCGTTCCGGAAAAGGCGACCTTGCAGGCCACCATTCCCGCCGCAGCCAATTCGTCTGATCAACGTTTCACCCAATGGATGGCAGCGATTCCTCCGGAAATCGACCGGACCGGCTCGTTCGAAATCACCGACAAGTTCCTGCGGCTGGCAATCCCGCTTCCGGCAATGCTCGAACTGCCCGATCCGCATATCTACCTCGCCAACCTGGATCTGGTTGCCTATGCCGCGCCGCAGCGTTTCAGCCGGAGCGGTGATCTGTTGATTGCGGAGATTTCACTGGCCCTGTTCGGCAAAGTGCCAAGCGAAATCAATGGAATATTGGCGTTCAAGGATGGCGAAGGCGTACGCTTTACCGCGCAGGGCGGGGCAGTGCCCGCCAATGGAACTATGTTGGCACAGCCACGTAGGGATAGACCGCCGCTGGTCATTCTGCTGCTGGGCGCGCTGGCGGGCGGGTTGCTGCTGAATATCATGCCGTGCGTATTTCCGATCCTCAGCCTGAAGGCGCTCAGCCTGGCGCGCGCGGGGGAAAGCCAGCGCGAGGCGCGGGCGGAAGGGCTGGCCTATACCGCCGGCGTAATCCTCGCCAGCGTCGCGCTCGGCGGATTGCTGCTGGTCCTGCGCGCGGCGGGGGAGCAGGTGGGCTGGGCATTTCAGTTACAGGAACCGGGCGTTGTGGTAGCCTTGGCCGTGCTGGCTGCGGCGATCACGGCCAACCTTGCCGGATTGTTCCAGCTACCATCCTTTTCGATCACCCGCAGCGGGGAACCGGCCAGTGCCTTTGCCACCGGCTTGCTCGCTGCCGTGGTCGCAACGCCGTGCACCGGCCCGTTCATGGCGGCTGCGATGGGCGCAGCATTGCTGCTGCCCCCGGTGCAGGCATTGGTGCTGTTTGCCGCGCTGGGCCTTGGGCTGGCGCTACCATTCCTGCTGATCGGTTTCATCCCCGCACTGCGGCGTTTGCTGCCACGGCCGGGCGCCTGGATGGAGACTTTCCGCAAATTCATGGCTGTTCCGATGGGCCTGACAGCGTTGGCGCTGCTCTGGCTGGTGTGGCGGCTGGGCGGTGAAGTGTTTGCGGTCCTCACCATCGCTCTGGCCTGCGCCTTGATCGCTGCCTTCGTTATTTATGGCAACGATCGCCGCGGGCAGCCGGCGCTGCGCCTTGCCGGTTTCGCGGCGGTTGCGGCGGGGGCTGTGCTGGTCTTTGGCCTCACACGCAGTTTCGAGGCCCCATCGCATTCGGCGGAAGCCAGCATCCTGAGCCCGGTGAGTTTCAGCGAGGCCAATCTGGCCAGCGCGCGCGCTCAGGGCAAACCCGTATTTCTGTGGTTCACTGCCGATTGGTGCGTAACCTGCAAGGTCAATGAAAGCGTCGCGATCGAGCGGGAAGCAACCCGCGCGGCGTTCGATCGGGCCGGGGTGATTGCAATCAAGGGTGACTGGACCCGGCGCGATCCGGAAATCAGCGCCTTTCTGACCAGGCAGGGCATCGCAGGAATTCCGCTGTATATCTGGTATGCCCCTGGCGGGGAGGCACAGCAACTGGATCAGGTGCTGACCCCCGATATGTTGGTGGATCTCGCCGGTGCTCCCTAGCGGACGGAGCGGATCGCGGGAATGATCAATGCCGCCGCCAATGCGGCCATTGCGCTGAGCAACACCAGTTGCGGAAGCGCCCCGCCCAGGCCGCCGTTGCGGATCGCCAGAAGCGCGGCAATTGGTGCGATAATCGATGGCAGGGTGTTGGTCAGGTTCATTACCCCCAACAGCGCGCCGCGATTTTTGTTTCCGCTGAGGATTTGCGCTACCAATGCCGTATCGAGCGACAGGAACGAGGCCAGCGAGGCATGGAAAACGGCAAATGCCAGAACCAGAACCAGCCAGCTCGGCGGCATGCTCAGCACCAATAGGGCGCTCGCAATTATCCCAGCGCTGATGGCCAGCGGCCAGCGGCGAATGCGCTGCAGATCCGAAAACAGCCCGCTCAAGACTGACGCGATAATCGCTGCAGCCGTTGCGACGAGCGAAAGCCAACCAATCACCGACGTCGTCTCGCTTATACCGGGAATGCGGCCGGCCGCAGCAACGGAGGCAAGATAGGCGTAGAGATAGGATGTCATGACCATCGCGCCCAATTGAACCAGCAAGCGGGCTGTCGCGGCAATGGCGAAGTCCCGCTTCGGGCTGGGAAGGGCGGCGATCGGCAATGCCACTGGCGCTCGTTCCTGCAACTCGCCAAACGGCCATTGGATGAGCAGCGGCACCATCAACAGCGCGCCTACCGCGCCGATTGCGTAGAATGCGGCATCGCTATCGGTTGGATATAGCCATGACAGCAGTGAAACTGCCGCAATGGAAATCGGCAAGGTGGCATTCAGCCGTCCGGCAATGCGGCCTTTTCTGGCATCGGGAATGTAATCGGCCAGCAGCGCGCCAAGCGGAGCAAATGCCAGGTTGAGCGCAAACTGGAATGTTATCAATGCGAAACCAAGCGCAGCCAGATTGCCCGCGCTGCCCAGGCCGCCATAAGCCATCACCATCGCGCCAACGCCAATGGCAATCAAACCCCGGCGGCTGCCATACCGCAGCAGCCAGCTGTCGCTCAACACGCCTGCCAGGATATGGGAAATGCTGGCAACCACCCCGCCGATCAGCAACAGCCAGCTAAGCGAAGGCAGATCGGCATGTCCGGCGATAGCTTCCACCCGGCGGGGCAGCAACAGGATCAGCAGCGGAATAAATGCGAGAAATGCGCCCAAATAGGCGAGGCCAAAGAGCCATTCGGCAGCGCTGTTGACTGACCCGGGGGCTTCCCCGCCATCGGGTTCTTCAATCGGCATTGATATGCGCCTGGCCATCTACCCTCACACGGATTGCGTAGCGGGTATCAGCACAGTTCACGATTAAAAGCGCCTTTTTTCGTCTGAGCCTTGGCAATCTTGCAGGCAAGCGGTGTTTGACAGGAAATGCGCCCGCGAACGGGTGGGTGATTTCGGTCAGTCGGCGCCGTAAACCCGGACCCAATCGATATACATGGCAATCTCACCCTGCTTGACCCGCTCGACGGTCGATGCGGGAAGTCCATTATAAGGCGTCTTGATCCCATTAGTCTTGAAGGGATATGCGCCGCCCAGGGCGAAATTCAGGATGACATGCTTGGGATTGTCGAAGCTCCATTTGCCGTATTGTTCCGCCATGATGCGGGTGGCGCGATAGGTGAGCCGCCCGTCCACTTTGAACAGGATCTCATCCGGCGTCCATTCGGCGGAATATTCATGCCACTGGGTAACGTCGGTTTCTGGCGGGAAAAAGTACTTGTTGACCAGCGGAGTTTCGCCCGAATAGCCCTCCCCATGCAGGGCGACCCCGGTCCAGTCGGCTTCCCCGACATATTCCATGATGTCGATCTCGCCGGTGTTGGGCCAGCGCCCATTGCCCAGCAACCAGAATGCCGGCCATACCCCGACGGCATCGGGCATCTTGATCCTTGCGGCGGCCCGGCCATAGGTAAAATCGAACTTGCCGCGCGTGTCTATGCGGCCTGAAACGAAGTCCGTCTTGCGGCCATCGGGCACCGCGAACCCCTTGCGGTAATTTGGCTGCAGCAGCAGCACGCCGCCATCGGCCCCTTCCACCGCGCCATCGGGAAGAAGGCGGATGGTATCGGGCGAATCGATATAGGCCTGCTGTTCATTATTGACCCAGAATTCTGGGCCGATCACGTTCCATTTTGCCCGGTCGAGTTCGCCGGAATTGAACTCGTCCGCAAACAGGAGTGCTCCATCGGTCGATGCCGATCCAGGCAAAGGCGATGCCGCAGATTGCTGACATCCGGCCAGCATCAGCCCCAGGAAAAGCAGGCCAATGCCTTTGCCGGACATCATGCGACTGCTGGCCGCCGGGCATAGATGCCGAAACCAGCGATAATCGCATAACAGACCGCAGGCAGGGTCAGCGCGAACGCCAGGCTACCGCTGACATCGGCGATGACGCCCGTCAGCAGCGGAATTACCGCACCGCCGAAAATCGCGACATTGATGATGCCCGATCCGTCGGCTGCCCGGCTACCCAGCTTTTCACAGGCGAGGCTGAAGATGGTCGGAAACATGATTGCGTTCATGAGGCCGATTGCCAGCAGGCTATAGCCCGACACCATACCTGTCGTATTGGTGGAAATGGCAATCAGCACGATCGCACCGATGGCAACACAGGCCAGCACCTTGCCCGGGCTGATTACCCGCAAGACAGCCGATCCGATGAACCGGCCAACCATCGCGCCGCCCCAATACAGGCCGATCAACTTTCCGGCGGCCTGTTCTTCAAGCGCCATCACGCCGGGCTGCATCAGATAATTCACCACCAGCGAACCGATCGATACCTCTGCGCCGACATACAGGAAAATGCACAGCGCGCCGTAGCCGAAGCGTGGGCGGCCAAGCAGGTCGATACCGCCGAGGCCGGCACTGGCTTCGTGCTTTTCGCCCTGCAGTTTATTGCGGAACATCCATACCACTGCGGCCACCAGCGCCAGCGCAATTGCGATACCGACATAGCCGTTCACGATCGCCTGGCTTTCCGCCGTGCGATAGGCATCAAGCGCCGGACCGGACAATTGGTCCGCGCTGAGCGAGGCAAGGCTGCCCAGGATCAGGATGGAGCCGACGATCGGGAAGATCGTGGTGCCGAGCGAATTAAACGCCTGCGCAAAGGTCAGGCGGCTATGTGCCGTTTTGGCGGGCCCAAGCAGCGAGATCAGCGGGTTGGCGACGACCTGCACAATCACCACCCCGCTGGCGAGAACGAACAGCGCGAACAGGAACAGGGCGTAGGTTGCCGTGCGCGATGCGGGAATGAACAGGAGGCAACCGACCATCATGATCAGCAAGCCCGCAACCGCGCCGCGCATAAAGCCGATTTTCTTGACCAGCTTCGCGCCCGGAATCCCGATCACCAGATAGGCGGCGAAAAAACAGAACTGCACCAGCATGGCCTGGGTATAATTGAGGGTGAACAATTCCTTGAGTTTCGGAATGATCACATCGTTGAGCGAAGTGATACCGCCGAAAATGAAGAACAGGGCAAAGACGAAACCCTGCAGCCCGGGGGCGTGCACGCTTGCCCCATCTTCCGTAATAGGGTTGGGATCCGTGCTGATTGAAATGTCTGGGACCAGGGCCATAATTATCCTCCCGAAACACAGCCTGATTTAGCCGTGCTATTTGTTCTTATTTCTATGCGGGCGGACACTTGCCGCCCGCCGCTGATGTGTCAATGCGGACAGCCAGCAGCGTGAACGCCAGCCCCTTGTTTCCTTCCAGTCGGAATGCATTTCCGACATTTTCCAGCTCGGTCCCATTTTTCGCAAAACATTGCAATGGAATGATCAGACTGCTGACCTTTCCGGTGGGGGCCGCCGCTATCCAGTCCGCCAGGGAAACCGTGCTGTCACCAAATGCCAGCGCAGCGCCGCCTGTCCCCTTTGCATCGATTCGCCAATCGATCCTGAGCGCGGCACCATCATCAAACTGGCGGCGCAGATTAGCCGGTGGGCCTTCGATGCTTGCCGAGCCGGTGCCATTGAAGATAAACGCCTTGCCGTCTTCCTGTGCGTTCACATCAACCGATTTTACGGTAATTGCGCCGCCAGGGCTGGCCGCCGAACTGGTTTCTACCGGACGCTTGCCGCCGGCATCGGTAATGGACAACGACCATGGCGCTGCGGCACGGCCGGCAGCGAAGTATTTATCGACATTCATGGCTTTCGCCAGGTCAATACCCGGATCTTCGGACAGAACGCCGACATTTCCGGGCTTGGCATAGGTCAGGCCGTAACCGCGATCGAACAAGGGTTTGTCCATGGGATAGCTCGCATCGGCAGGCCAGGGGAAGGGCAGCTTTCCGGTGAAATCATGGGCTGCGTCGCCGGATTTCTTCGCGACCAGCACATCCGCCAGACCCTGGCCCTGCGTGCCCGGCAGCCAGGCTGCGACGAAGGCATCGGAAGCGTTGATTTCGGGGCTGGTAAACATTGGCCGGCCCGACAGGAACACCGAGACGACCGGGATACCCTGGGCTTTCAGCCGTTTGATCAGGGCCAGGTCCTGTGCGCCGGAAGGTTGGTAATCCAGGGTCGGTACGTCGCCCTGGAATTCGGCGTAGGGCCGTTCCCCAAACACCACGATTGCGACATCCGGCTTGGACTTGTACTCGCCGTCCCTGGCCAGTTGAGCCGTCCCGCCAGCACTGCGGACCGCGTCCGAAAGGCCCTGCCAGATGGTTCGGCCATTCTTGAAATCATCAGATGTGACGTCGGTACCTTGCCAACTGATGGTCCAACCGCCGGACTGGATCGCGATATCATCCGCCGCCGGGCCGGTAACCAGCACATTTGCACCCGGGCGGATCGGCAGAATTCCGCCGTTATTCTTCAGCATCACCAGCGATTTACGCACCGCTTCCCGCGCCAGCGTAAGGTGATCGGGCGCGCCGATTGCGGCGTAATTGCTGCGGTCCTGCATGGGATTATCCAGCAGGTCGAGCTTGATTTTCACGCGCAGGATCCGGCGCACAGCATCGTTCAAGCGTTCCTGCGGTATCGTGCCGTCGCGGGCTTGCCGAAGGGTGGTTTCATAGAGCCCTTTCCAGCTGTCCGGGGCCATGAACATGTCGAGCCCGGCGTTGATCGCTTGCGCACAATCGGTGACGCTGCACGCGGCAACCTGGCCGTGGCCATTCCAGTCACCAACAACAAAGCCCTCAAAGCCCATGCGGTCTTTGAGCACGTCCGTCAGCAAGGATTTGTTACCGTGATGTTTGACGCCGTTCCAGCTGGAAAAACTGGCCATTACGGTCAGCGCCCCGGCATTTATCGCGGGGGGGTACCCTGCGCCGTGGATGGAAACCAGTTCAGCTTCGTCAATTACTGCATCGCCCTGATCCTTGCCGCCCAGCGTGCCGCCGTCTGCCAGAAAATGCTTCGCAGTCGCGGCAACTTTTCCGTTCTGCAAGGGCATGCCTGCCTCCAGCGTTCCCTGCAGGCCCAGCACCATTTCAGTAGTATATTCGGCCACGAGCGACGGGTCGGATGAATAGCCTTCATAGGTCCGGCCCCAGCGCGGGTCCTGCGGGACGGCCAGAGTTGGCGCGAAAGTCCATTCTATGCCGCTACCGGATACTTCGGCAGCGGTTGCTGCGCCGATCCTGCGGATCATCTCCGGATCGCGGGCAGCGCCAAGGCCGATATTATGCGGAAAAATCGTCGCGTCGGGAATATTGTTGTGCCCGTGCACGGCATCGACGCCGAAAATGATCGGGATGGCAATGCCGTTTGCAGCAGGGCGCAGCGATGCGATGCGAAATTCACGGACCATGCGGTCCCAGTCGGCCGCCGATCCGCGTTCATTGCCATAGGGGCCGCTATTGCCGCCCGCCAGTATCGAGCCGAGCTGATAGGTGTGTAAATCTTCCGGTTTGATCGTGCTGATGTCCGCCTGAATCAGCTGGCCGACCTTTTGCTCAACGCTCATGCGCGACAGCAGATCGGTGATCCGGCTTTCCGCGGCATCGTCGGTGATGGCGGCGGGACTGTTTGCAGCGGGCCAATTTGCGGCATCCGCAACCGCCCCAAGGGCAGCATCGCCTTCCCGGCTTGAAGTGCAGGACGCGAGCAATAACGAGCACGCAACCATGAATATCTTACCTTGCATACCACTCCCTAGCATGGACGTTTGTGAACGTTCCCAGAATTGTTCTACACACCGGATTGGCAAAAGCAAGCGCCTAACGCCGTGATGTTTGGGGTGGGGTGTTGGTCCGTTCAGCCGCGGCCCAATGCAGCGGAATGCGGCCGGGGGAGGCGTCGGCGGGAAGTTATTGACCGGGCGCGCTGGCGCGGCGCGTATCTGTGCGCCGCGCGGGCGGAGCGGTGGACTCGCGTTCGATCAGCGTGGCGGGCACGATCGTCGGGCCTTCGGGCAGTTTTTCGCCCCGCTGTGCCGCCACGATCAGTTCAACCGCCAGCGCGGCGGTTTGCGCAACCGGCTGGTCAATCGCCGTAAGCGCGGGGCGGGTAAACAATGTCATCGGGGTATTGTCGAAACTGACAACCGAAAGGTCCTGGGGGACATCCAGGCCCATTTCGCGGGCCACATCGACAGTCGCCATCGCCATGTGGTCGCTACTTGCAATGATCGCGGTGGGTCTTGGATCGAGCGCCAGCAATTGCCGCGCTGCGTGCAGCCCGGAATCGTAGGTGAAGTCACCTTCTGCACATAACCCGTCAATCGGCAGGCCGGCTTCCTTCATTTCGGCGATCCAGCCTGTTTCGCGCCAGCTACTCAGCGCGTATTCTGCCGCACCCTTGATGAAGGCGATGCGTTCATGCCCCATGTCTGCCAGGTGACGCGTGGCGGTGCGGGCAGCGCCTTCATCGCCCATGATCAGCGGGATGCCGCCGCTCTCCCCCGTTGAACCGATCTGCGCAAAGGGGATTTTCTGCTTCCTGAGCAGACCGGTGATCAGCGGATTGTCCGAATGGGGAGGGGTCAGGATGACGCCATCAGGCTGCAAGGCGGCAATCGCAGCCTGCAATTCGCGTTCAACATGGTCATTATGCGTATCGACCAGTTCGAAAATGAGGCGGTATCCAAGTTCGGCACATTTCAGCATTCCGCCGAACAACATCTGGTCAACCCAGTCGGAGCCCTGCCGCGCGCGCCAATCGGCAATGGTCCGCTCCCGATCATTCAGGGCGAGAATGAGATAGGATTTGGACCCACCAAGCCGTTGCGCAGCAATTGATGGTACATAGCCGAGCTTGTCGATCGAAGCCTGGACCTTCTCCCTCATGGATGGCCGTACATTCGCTCCATCGTTTATGACGCGGCTGACAGTCTGGAGAGAAACCCCTGCATCTGCCGCAACGTGTTTGATAGTTACCGACTGACGGGGCCGAGACATGAGTTAAAAGTTTTCCCTAACGTGACAAAACCGGGCGCTAGCCAAGTCAATCACGAATTGCCAAATATCCCTGCGAAGGGATTCAATTCGCTCATGCAACAACTCCTTCGAATGGACAATGCAATAGCCGCCAAAATTCTTCATGCGGGCGGCCCATGATTGACGAAATCTGCTTGCTGGCTTGTTCCAGCGTATAGCATCGACCACAGCTGGGCGCGCATTGTCGGCGACAAATCCCCAAGCCCGCCGCGCAACTCTGCTGGTATGTGTTCGGCAGAAGGCCCACCCTCGCCGAAAATGAAATGTTCAAACATGGCTTTCCAGGCGTCCCGCATGGGTGGGGGCAGGTCGCGCAGGGTCAGGATGGCATGAAGCAATGTGTTCATTGGTGAACCGAGCACATCAAATTCATTCCACCAGTAATTCACCAGAATGTTCAGCGCCCCGAATGATTGGGCGTGGTGCCACCACATATAGGGAATGAAAATCGCATCGCCGGGTTCAAGATTCGCGACCCGCGCGCGGCTCTCAGCAATCTGAAACCGGGGGAACCGCGCGCGATCCACAGCATCAAGCCGGACCATGGAAACAGGTGTGCCGGACGGTGTGTTTTCGATCGGCCCCATATACAGATTTGCCGCCTGGTCCGGTGGGAATAGGGTGAAGCGGCGCCGGCCCGAAGCGACGCAGGCGATGTTCTGCGAAAGGTCGAAATGGGTCTGCACGGTGGCTGAATTTCCGATCCAGATGCGCGGTTCGATGGTGGGCGGTGCATGCTCCAGCCGATTAGTGTCTTGCAAGCCGGGCAAGACCTGCCCGATAGGCGTCGCCTCGAGATAAATGGTACCCGGATTGGACTGCGAGCCGGCATCAGCCAGTGCGTGCAGCATATCGCAAAACTGCATTTTCTGCCGCCTGAAATTCAGGCCGCGCAGATCATCGGAATAAAACAGGCGCCCGGCAGTCTGGGGCGAGGCGGTGAGGACGTCGAACTGACCGTCGGCATCGTATTGCTGCAAATATTGTGTCAGCACGCCATCGCCGCCTGCCGCAGCGCGGACCAGCCCCCAGTCACGCCCGACCCCGCGAAGGATTACCGGCATTGCGGCAGGATAGATTTCCTCGCGGAATTCCCGGATGCTTGGTTGTATCACCTCGCGAACAGGGCGGGCGGCGTCGAAGGAGAATTTATCAGTCATTGGCTGTGACTACAAAAAAATGGGCCCTTGTCGCAACAAAGGCCCATTTTTCAATATGCATGATCCCGACCGGTTCTCTAGAAGTCGAACCGGGCCAGAAATGTGTAGCGGCGATCATTGCGGAATGCCGACCGAGTAATCCGGGTTCCGTCAAAATCGACAACTTGCGAAGTCCGGGTGACTTCATCCAGCAAATTCACGCCCTGAACGCCCACTTTGACCCCGTCCATCACGGTGAAGAACAAGGATGCGTCCAATTGTCCGGTGGATTCCCCGTAAATCGGGGAGAACGGGAAAATCACGTCACGCGGAGTCTGCAGGAAATCGGACCGCCAATTGTAGGCTGCACGAACTGACACGAAGTCGTTTTCATAGAACACCGCGGCGTTGACCGTATGTTTGGAAACCCCGGCAAGTGGCAACCCCTCTGTTACCAGGCTGCGGTTATTGTCCAGGTCAGGTTCAGTGAAATCGCCCGCATCGATATAGGTATAGGTCAAGCCTGCGCCAAGATCCTTGAGGAAACCTGGAAGGAAATCATAGACCTGCTGATAAGCAACTTCGACGCCCTTGAGAGTGCCGCCGGCCCCATTTGTCGGGCCATCAAGCCTGGTATCCACCGAAAGGCCGGACGGGCCGGTTAAGGTCACGATTGAAGTTCCGCTGTTCACGATCCCGGACAATTCCTTCATGAAGAACGAAACGGTAAGCGAACCGACATCGGCCCAATACCATTCTGCCGACAGATCGTAATTCCAGCTTTCGGTAGCAGTCAGGAACCGGTTGCCGGTATTGATGACAAACAATGGGCCTGTTTCGAGTGTGCCTTCGGCGCGCAAATTGTTCGTGTTGTCGGCCAAAGTTGCATTGGACCGATACAGGGCCAGATCCGGACGGAACATGCCTTTTGACACGGCTACCCGGAACAACAAGCCGCCGCCAACATCCAGTTTAGCGTTGAAACTGGGAAGCCAGTTTTCGAACGATACGCCAGTTGAATTGTCAATGATGTCGCCATTGAATGCGGAAAGAAACTCTGTCTGGCGCGCTGGTGAAAGCTGACAGAAGCCGGGTAGCTGCGTATTGACCGGCAGCAAAGCCGGGTTACATGCGCCGCCACCGATGTTTGGTGCACCCGCAACCGCCGGGAAGTTGATCGTGCCTTCGGAATTAACCGTTGTCTTGATGTAGCGCAGGCCGAAATTACCGTCCAGTTGCCAGCCGTTTCCGAACAAATCATCTGACCCGAAGTCGATCCGACCATAGAGTGCAAGGGTTTCTTCATCGACGTCTGAAATTTCGCCAGCACGGAACGTGCCGTCCACCACGTCACTGCGATTATACAGCGGGCCCCATGGTGCGAACGATCCGATCGTGCCGATGATTTCCTCTGCCTGCGCTTCGGTCTGACGGCTCAGATATTCCTGGACCAGATTGTCGCCGCCAAAGAAGATGCCTGCGCCGCCGGGTACCGGAATGGTGGTGTCACCGCGCTGGAAACCTTCGAACGGATTGCGGACCTGGGCGAAATCCGAAACGTTGCCGTTGGGATTATTGGCAAATACCGCACCCCCCGACCATGGAGCGGACAAATTGCCCCAGTTGGCGAAATTGGCATTGCGGGTTACCCGGCTGCGTTCTGCCCAACGCGCGCCGAAGCGGGCCTTGCGAAAGAAGCCGGTATCACTGACATCATATTCCACATCACCACGGAAACTGTCGAGACTGCCTTCGTTCTTCACCTGGTTGTCGATCAGGAACCAGAAGAAGCTCTGGCCGGGATCGGTAAAGAAGCCAGCCCCGCCGCCCGATCCACTTGGCGGAAGGAATTGCACGTTCGGCGTTTTGCCTGTGGCATCGATGGCGATGTCGGCAGCGCTCTGCATTACCCCGATCAAGCCGTTTTCGTTCCGGAACGATGACAATGTCTGCGCTTCGAAATTCAGCCGCAAACGATCAGTCACATTCCATTGCGCGGATAGAGACAGATCTTCGGTTTCCGCTTCGTCTTCGCGCTGGAACCGGAGGAATTCGGCAGGAATGCCGCCGCCCTGGGTCAATACGCCGGACTGGAACACCCCGTTTTCATCAAACTGCCAGGTGCTGCCGGGGGCCTGAACCGGGAACAAAGCATCATCATTGACCAGCGCCAGAATGGCGAATTCGTTGATCGTAGCCGAGGTTTTTGCCCGGAGATATTCGCCCGTGACCAGGAAATCACCGCCTGGGCTTTCATATTGGAGAACTGCCGAGAACGCATCCCGGTCACGCGAAAGATCTGTGGTGCGAACCCCGGCACCCTTTGGCGTGATGACTGTGCCGGGTGGCGGGAAGTTGCTTGAGTCGAAGTTCTGCCCGCCAAGCCCGCCGGACCCGACATCCTGAATTCGGATACAGCGACCATCGAGCGTATCTGCGCGATAGCAAGGATCTGTCAGCTGGGATGCGTCGGTCCGGGTTACCAGTTCCGACTGGGCATAAGCCAACTGCACGCCGATCCGCCCCGCATCATTTTCAAAGGTGGTGGAACCAAGTACCGAGAAGCCGGGCGACCATTCCTTGGCCAGATCACCGTAATTGCCTTCGATTGTCCCGGCAATATGGAAACCGGGTTTGTCCAGCGGCTTGCGGGTCACCAGATTGACCGTGCCGGAGATGCCCCCATCGACCATATCGGCAGTGGTGTTCTTGAACACTTCCACCCGGCCCAGCAGTTCGGGCGACACATCGTTGAAGCTCAGCACCCGGCCGCCATTGGCGGAGAAAATGTCGCGGCCGTTCAGTTCGGAACGGACGAAGGGCAGGCCGCGAATGATCACGCCCGTACCTTCTACCGAAAAACGGTCAGGATCGTCACGCTGTTCAAACCGGCTGATGTTGACGCCGGGAATGCGCTGGAGGGCTTCCGCCACCGACCGGTCAGGCAGGGCGCCGATATCTTCGGCGGAGATGACATCGACGAAGGTGTCTGCGTTACGTTTGATGTTCTGGGCATTGCCAAGCGCAGCGCGGTAGCCGCTGACGATGATCTCGTTGCCTTCGTCAGGCACTGGATCGGCTTCTGCCTGTGCTTCTGCCTGAACCGGCTGGTCCGCTTCCTGCGCTGCAGCAACGGTTCCCAATGCCATGCTCAAGGCAAGGCTGGAGGCGGTTCCAAGTGCCATCATGCGGCGCGAGTGGAATCCATGCGTCAGGACATTCTTCATAAGCAAAAACTCTCCCAAGAATTGTTATTATGGCGTGGCATCACGCTCATTGGATGCTGCCTTAACTCAAATTGTGATCGCTCTCAAGTCTAAATGAACGTTCACAATCAGGCCCGTGTCGCTGGCCATTTCCACCAATTAGGCCTATTCCCCATTTGGAAAATGACTATCGTGACCATTCGGATTTCTGCTTAGAGTTTTGCTAATTTATCTATTATATCAAAGAATTGATAAGTTATGGAGAGCCAAGATCGACACTGTTTTAGCAGGTGGTTGGGCGTGGAGGGTACTATCAGTGGATGAATTGCGACTAATCGGAATGCAGCTTAACTGTTGTACAATTATCACATCGCGCTCTTGTCGTTTGAAGGGCCGGATTGTCGTCCGGTCAATCCGGCAAGTCTGAAATACCATCACTTTGGGCGTGATAATTCCGCTTTTGGGCCGAATTGGCCGATTGGCCAAGTTGGAATGTTACAGGAAAAGATCATATGCTGATAAATAGAATTGTCATTGTGGGCGGGGGAACAGCCGGCTGGATGGCTGCGGCCGCTTTGTCGCGGCTGACAAGTGACAACCCGGTGGAAGTCACCCTAATCGAATCCGAATTGATCGGTACAGTGGGTGTAGGCGAAGCGACCATCCCGCCATTTGTGGATTTCAACAAATTGCTCGGAATCGATGAAAGCACCATGCTGTCGGAGGTGCAGGGGACGTTCAAACTGGGTATTCAGTTCGTAAATTGGGGCAACAAGGGGGAGAGTTATTTCCATCCGTTCGGTAATTATGGATATGAAGTAGACGGCGTCTCGTTCCACAATATCTGGCTGAAATACCGCATGGGTGGAGACCAGCGGCCACTTCATAATTTCAGTCCTGAAACCATTGCCGCCCAACATCGTAAATTCGCACTGACGGATACAAACGCACGCCAGGATTTGCCGCCGATCAATTACGCTTACCATCTGGATGCGGGACAATACGCCCAGTTCCTGCGCCGTTATGCGGAAAATCGCGGGGTAGTGCGGCTGGAAGGAAGGATCGGCGATGTCGCGGTGCATGGTGACACAGGTTTTGTCCAGTCGGTGAAACTGGAAAATGGTGATGTCATCGAAGGCGATTTATTCATCGATTGTTCCGGTTTTCGCGGATTATTGATCGAACAGGCGCTGGAAACCGGATATGAAGACTGGACGCATTGGCTGCCCTGCGATCGCGCTGTTGCCCTGCCTTCGTCCAATGACGGCCCAGACCTGCCCTATACCCGCGCGACAGCCTGGTCTGCCGGATGGCAATGGCGGGTGCCGCTGCAGAATCGCAACGGGAATGGTCACGTCTATTGTTCGCAATATATGTCTGATGACGAGGCACATAATATCCTGCGCGACAACCTCGATGGGGATATACTTGCCGATCCAAATTTCCTTCGCTTCAAGACGGGACGAAGAAAGAAATTCTGGAACAAGAATGTGGTGGCGCTGGGGCTGGCCGCCGGTTTCATGGAACCGCTCGAATCGACCTCGATTCATCTGATCAACACCGGGGTTTCCAAGCTGGTGTCGCTGCTGTCGCTTGACGGGATTTCCAAGTCTCAGGAGGACGCCTTCAATCGCCTGACGATCAAGGAATATGAACGCATCCGCGACTTCCTGATTCTGCATTATAAAGCCACGGCACGGGACGACAGCCCGTTCTGGAACTACTGCCGGACCATGAACATTCCTGCCAGCCTGAAGGAAAAAATCGACTTATTCCGAATCAATGGTCAGATTTTCCGCGAGGAGGATGAACTTTTTTCGCCCACCAGTTGGGTGGCTGTCATGCTGGGACAAGGAATTATGCCGACCAACTTCAATCCGATGACGGCAACACTCAAGGAACCTGCGCTTTTACATGAGGTTGCAGAGGTCGAAAAATCGATCCAATATCTGGTCCAAAACATGCCGACCCACCGGGATTTCGTGCAGAAATACTGTCCTGCGGTGCGTTAAGGACCGCCTGAAGAAGCTTTACCGCCGTGCCTGTTCCTGCTCCAATGGCTTCCGGCATTCCTCGATCAGAAGCCCCGGTCGCGGGCTTGGGCTCAGGTCAAGCTGGCCTGCGCCGGGCAGGGTGGCCGTAATGGGGCGTCTTCCGGTCAGCACTTCCAGATCGGGATCGTCTGCCGGGACAGTGCCCTCCCACAGCCACGCCCGCCCGTTCCATGTGGCATCCACGGGAATGCGGGCGATGTGGCCATTGCCGACCAGCGCGAACAGTGCCTTTGCTTGCGGATCTGCAGCGGCAAAGCGGATAAATTTGATCTGCGGTGCGCCTGTCGGCGCAGTCTCGCACGCAAGCGCGAGAAAGGGCACTTCGCCCGGATTGCCGAAAAGGATGCGTCCGGCTGTCTTGCCATCTGCCCACACGGCATCGGTGGTGTCAGGGGATGGCATGGGCTGCCTCGCCGTGCCGGTGGCTTCGGTCAGATCGACCCGTTCGAGGTAATCATCGCTCGCGGGCGGTTTGCATGCGGCGATGGTCAGGATCGCGGAAAGCAGGATGAGGCGGTAGCTCAGCGGAATGTCAACCAGCGGCGTAGATCGCAGAGCGGCAACGCGCTTCGGGTATCGAAAATCCCCGCTCTGCCGCAACATCCAGCCAGCCCGCGATCGCATCGTTGATGTTGGCGAGGGCTTCGGCACGCGTATTGCCATGCGCCGAACATGGTTTCAGGTCCGGCGCATCGGCAATCCAGCAAGCGTCGTCTGCGGACCAGAATAGATTGATATGATAATGCGGTTCGTTCACGGATCTTTATATAGGCCGCATTCTTCCACAAGTTCAAGAAATTCGCGCACCTGATATGGCTTGGCATCTTTCGCATTGGGCTGGACTGGAAAAGGGCGCTGGAGCTTTGCGTGGACATACTGCCGGTGGCTGCCTGTCGTCCGTGTATGTTCACGAATGCCCGCAAAAGCTTTTCGAAGTCGCGAAAACTGATCGTGGCCCGCTGGTTGGCGAGCAGTCTGGCGTAAAGCTTGTCGATGCGGGGCATAGCCACATCTTACATGAAGACTTAGCACGATTACAAATATCTAAAGAGCTGAATATAAGCAATAATAAAAACATTTGGGGGTAACTGCGCCAAGGCCCGCATTCGCTACCGCCCCCACTTTCGCTGGACCTGCCCATAGCTCATCTTGCGCGTGCCCGGCTTGCCTTCGCTTGACCGGCCCACCAGCGGGGCTTTCTTGTCGCCATCGGGAATGCCCAGTTCGTTGGCCTCCAACCGGCGGATTTCGTCGCGCAGGCGGCCTGCTTCCTCGAATTCCAGATCGGCGGAGGCAGCGCGCATTTTCTTTTCCAGATCTTCGATATAGGCGCGCAGATTGTGGCCGACCAGATTGTTGGCCACCTCGGCATCGATCTCCACCAGCACGCCGTCACGGCTTGCGGTGTGGGCGACTATGTCCTGAATATTGCGCTTAATCGTGGTCGGCGTGATCCCGTGTTCCACATTGTATTCGCGCTGTTTTTCGCGGCGTCGATCGGTTTCCGCGATG
>JBGSJO010000108.1:0-5963 GCA_041741895.1 Pontixanthobacter sp. | reverse complement strand
CCGCGACGCCGCCCTGATCGCCCGGCCGCTATCCCCGCCGCGAAACCTGCTGGTGGCAGCCGTATCGGGGCGGATTTCCTGCCTGGGGCTGGTGCCAGCACGAACACCAGCGAATCGCGCTTACCCGCCTCGCAAATCGGGGCAAGCGCCAAGGCATCGCTTGCCCAGGCCATCGCAAGACAGTTGCGGCCCCACTGGAGCGCCCCGCAAGGCGTCGATGCGGAAAAATTGGTGACTGTGTTGTCGTTCGAGCTGAATGCCGATGGCAGTCTGGCAGGGCGCCCGCGGGTGGTCAGCCAGTCGGGTGAGACGAATTCCAACGCGCCGCAGAAGGATTTACACGCAGAACGTGCTATACGGGCGGTTCAACTCGCCGCGCCCTTCGATCTTCCGCCTGAATATTACGAGGCGTGGAAACGCGTCACTTCTTTCCGGTTCGACAGGAACTTTAATTGATGAAAAAGCTGTTGGTTCTCTTTTCACTGGTTTTTGCTGCGCCGCTGGCTGCGCAAGACCTTGGGTCTGCACCTCCGCCAGTCGAGCAGGTTGAAGTGCTGGAGGATCAGGGCGGGCTGACCGGTTCCGTCACCGACACCAGCGACTGGCAGGATCTGGGCATTGCCATCGCCGGTTTTGCCACGGACCGCGATCAACCGACTGCTGCGAACGCCAGCGGCACTGCCGCGCTGGGCAAGGAACTGGCGCGGGTTATCACCTCCGATCTGAAGAACAACGGCCTGTTCAAGCCAGCCGGGCCTGATGGCCTGCCGCAGCCATCCTTCGCGCAGGTTACCGCGCCCCAATGGGCCAGTTGGTCCAATCGAAGCGCGGAAATGCTGGTGCACGGTTATGTGAAGGCTGGAGCCGATGGCCGGCTGACCGTTGGCTGCTATCTCTACGATGTCGCCCTCCAGTCCGAACTCGTGCGGCAGGGCTGGGTCGTGCCCGCGCGCGATTGGCGGCGGGCCGCGCATAAATGCGCCGATCTTGTCTATTCGCGCCTGTCGGGGGAAAGCCCTTTCTTCGACAGCCGGATTGCCTATATCGCCGAAACTGGGCCAAAGGATAACCGCACCAAGCGCCTCGCGATCATGGATTCTGACGGGGCCAATCACCGCTTCATCACCACCGGCCGATCAACCGCGCTGACCCCGCGTTATTCGCCCGATTACCGCAAGCTGCTGTATCTAAGCTATGTGGACGGCAATCCGCGCATCTATGTCTATGACATCGGCGCGGGCAAGCAGACCTTGGTGACGCAGAGCACCAATCCAACTTTCGCCCCGCGCTGGTCCCCCGATGGCCGATCAATTCTCTATTCGATGGCCATTGCCGGGAATACCGATATTTACCGCGTTTCGGCCGATGGTGGGCAGAGCACCCGCCTGACCAATGCGCCGGGGATCGACGTCGGCGGGTCTTATTCGCCTGACGGAAGCAAGATCGTGTTCGAAAGCGACCGTTCCGGCAGCCAGCAAATCTATGTCATGGATGCCGATGGCTCGAACCAGAAACGAGTCAGTTTCTTTGGCGGCCGCGCGGCGACCCCGGAATGGAGCCCGCGCGGCGACCAGATCGCGTTCACCCATATCGCCGGTGATTTCCGGATTGCGGTGATGAACCCCGGCGGCGGGGGCCTGCGTTTCCTGACCGATTCCTGGCAAGACGAGGCACCGACATGGGCGCCCAATGGCCGGATCATCCAGTTTTTTCGGACCGAGCGCAATTCGGGCCGGACATCATTGTGGCAGGTTGACCTTACCGGCCGGAACGAACGCCGGCTGGACACCCCCGCTGATGCTTCGGACCCGGCATGGGGACCGATTCTGCCTTGAAATCGTATTATAATAATTCAAACATGTCGCACCAATTAGAAAAACCAACCAAGGAGATGCCTCATGAATCGTAAACTCGCTCTCGCCGTGCTCATCACGAGTACGGTCGCACTCGCCGGCTGCAAAACCACTGCCCCGGAAGAATTGCCGCCGCAGCAGTCCACCGTGACACCCGCTGCAACGCCGACCCCGACGCCGACCACCGGCGGCCCGGTACTGGGAACGCAGGGGCATTTTGTGAACGCCGTGAACGGGCAGAACATCATCTATTTCGATACGGACCGCTACAATATCGACAGCGCCGATGCGGCCGCCCTGCAGATGCAGGCGCAATATCTGATGCAAAACGCGGCCATCACGGTCACCATCGAAGGGCACGCGGATGAACGCGGCACGCGCGATTACAACCTTGCGCTGGGTGAACGCCGCGCCAATTCTGCAAAGAATTACCTGGTCGGCCTAGGCGTCCCGGCGAACCGAATTGCGACGGTAAGCTATGGCAAGGAACGCCCCGTCGCGCTGGGTTCCAACGCAGAAGCGTGGGCTCAGAACCGCAGGGCGGTTACAGTCGTGATCAACTGATCTTCAGCCCAGGAACTATCTCAGTATAACGCTGAAAAAAGATGGCGCGGCGGCTTCGGCTGCGGCGCCATTCTTGTGCGCACCGCCCTGGCCTGCAAGCGGGTGCGGCGTGGATATCGTCAGGACGAATGCGGACATCGTCATTACGGAAAATGCGATCGATATGGCCAATTGCTTGCTCAAAATTCCGGGCTCCGTTGCGGGCCATACTGTGCCGGTCAAACACATAGCCATCTTTGTTGCATTGCAACATAAAGCTTAACGACCCGTTTGTATCCCGATAAAAACCAGCGGTGGCGATTTTTCGATCAAGGCTCTATATGAGCGGACATATGACACGAGAGATAAACTGATGGTCGGTGCACGCCGATCCAATGATTGGGGTTTTCCCCGCTGGCGCAGCTATGGCAGCGACCAGGCGGCCACGGCGCAGCGCATCTGTGATCGTCACCTGTGTGACGAACCGGGCCTGTGCCCCGCGCCCAAGGCATCCAACAGCCCGGACCGGTGGTATTTCTGCCAGAAACACGCGGCGGAATATAATTCCAAATGGGATTATTTCGAAGGTCTGGACAAAGCCGAAGCGGCGGAGCGGGTGAAGAACGAAAACCGCGACAATTCCGGCTATGCCGAGGCATCACATTACGGCTGGGCCGGATCGGGCGACGGCAGCCGCAGCAGTGATGAAATGCGCGCGCTGGAGGCGCTCGAATTGGAAGCGGATGCCGATTTCGATGCAATCAAGAAGAGCTTCCGCGCCAAGGCGAAGGAAGTCCACCCCGATGTGAAGCCGGGGGATGCCGCCGCCGCGCAGGAATTCCAGAAAATCCAGGTCGCATACGAAGTCCTGAAACAGGCCGAAGAACGGCGGGAATGGAAGGGTTGAGCCAGGCTCTCGCCTGTTCTCAACCCTTACTCCCGGTTCAACCCAGCCCCCCAGTGTTAGAAGCGATAGGCAAAACCTGCACTGATCACCCATGGGTCCAGCTTGTGCCGGGTTTCGATTGCAACATCGGGACCGGCAAACCAGCGTGCGGTCGTGTCGATGAAATAGCGTTTGGCATCCAGGCTGATGGCCAGCCCGCGATCATTCAGGGGCACATCCACACCGGCCTGAAGCGCCAGCCCGAATTCATCCGACAGGCTGAAATCGGTCACCCCCAAGGGGATCGTTGCCGCGCCGGGTTCATCATCGATGAACAGGAAATACGCCGGGCCCGCCCCGACATAGGGTTTGGCCACGCCAAGGTCGAAATGATATTTGACCGTGACGGTGGCGGGAATGATCCTGGCATTTGAAACCAGTTCGGCCCCGGGGAGGCCGGTGGTGCTATCGATATCGTGCTGCGTAAGGCAGCAGATGGTTTCGATCGAGACAGCATTTGTTAGAAAATATTCGATCGCGACCGTCGGCACGTAATTGTCATTCGCCCTGGTCTGCGTATTTGCCGGCAGGCCGACAATGTCGGTTTCCACGCTTTTGATCTTGCCATCGGGCAATACGCCGGTGGCGAACAGCTTTACCTGAATGCTTCCCTGGCGATCTTGCGCCTGGGCGGGGGTTGCGGTCATTGCCAGGATGCCAAGCCCGGCCAGAAGATAGGATTTCATTATTCGTTCCCCGGCACCGCAGCGACCGCACGGCGCGGTCAAGGATATTGTGATGCCGGGGGATTCCATGGCCCAGCGGAGCCGCTGGATCATTGATCAAGATCAATACACAGGCAGGATGAACCGCCAGCGCCGCATAGCAATCAAACCTTGGCCAGTGCCTGATCGAAATCGGCGATCAGATCGTCCGGGTCTTCGATGCCGATCGAAATGCGCACCAGATTGTCGGTAATGCCCAGCGCGGCCTTGCGTTCGTCCGGCACGGACAGGTGAGTCATCGCGGCAGGCAGGCTGGCCAGCGTTTCGGTGCCGCCAAGGCTGACCGCCAGCTTGGCGATGGTCATATTATCCAGGAAGCGGAACGCCTCTGTCTCGCCGCCCTTGATGAACAGGCTGAAGGTGCTGCCTGCACCCAGGCAATGGCGGTTGTAGATATCCTGTTGGCGCGGATCGCTGATGAAGCCAAGATATCCCAGTCCCTCGACCTTGGGATGACCCCGCAGGAAGGCGCAGACCTTGGCCGCATTTTCGCCCGCGCGCTGCATCCGCAGTTCCACGGTTTCAAGACTGCGCAGCAGCATCCAGGCGGTGTTGGGATCGCAGATGCCGCCCATCGTGTTGCGCAGCGCGCGCACTGGGTCCATCCACTTCTTGGCCCCGGCAATGCTGCCGGCCACAAGGTCGGAATGGCCGCCGACATATTTGGTCAGCGAATAGACCACAATGTCCGCACCCTGGTCCAACGGGCGCTGCCACAGCGGGCCGAGGAAAGTGTTGTCGATGGCGATCGGCGGGCCATCAGCACCGAACGCGGCGTCGCGCGCGACCGACATGGCCTCCACATCGACCAGTGCATTTGTCGGGTTGGCCGGGCTTTCGAGGTAGATCATCGCTACCTTGCCGCCGTGTTCCGCCGCTTGCGCCTTGGCCTTGGCGAGCACTGCGTCCATTTCCTCGCGGGTCGCGCCAGCGGGGAAATCGACATAGGTGATCCCGAATTTGCTCAGCACCTTGGCCACAAAACCCTCGGTCGCGGCATAGAGCGGGCCCGAATGCACGATCACATCGCCGGCGCTGCAATAGGCCAGCATCATCACCGTGATCGCAGTCATCCCGCTGGAAAATGACAGCGCATCCTCGGCCCCGTCCCAGATGCTTAGCCGGTCTTCGAGGATTTCCTGGTTCGGCCCGTTGAATCGGGAATAGACCAGCCCTTCCGCGCCGCCCGGGCGTTTGCCGGTGATGCCTTCGAAATGGCGCTTGCCCGCCGCCGCGTTTTCGAACGCGAAGGTGCTGGTGAGAAAAATCGGTGCTTTCAGCGAACCTTCGGACAGAGCCGGATCATATCCGTGGCCCATCATAAGCGTCGACGGCTTCAGCGGGCGCCCGCCGATGGTCGTAATCTCCGGCTTGGGCTTGCGGCGCGGGGTGGGGGTGGTGACGGCATCGGTGGCATCGGTCATGGACGCGTTCTTCCTGATCAAACGCCCCTAGGAAGGCAGGAGCTATCGGATATCGGTGACCAGGGTGCCTAACCTCCGCAGGAACGCATCTTCACCCGATAAGCGTTAATAGTAACTAGTGAAACGATGTCGATCAACCTGCCAATGCAGCGATTGCCCAGACAATCACTACGATCAATAAGACTCCGATCAGATCGAGCAGCAGACCAGCGCCGACCATTCTCGACAGCTTGATCCGTCCGGTTGACCAGGCAATCGCGTTCGGGCCAGTTCCGGCAGGAAGCATGAAGCCCCAGCTTGCGGCCAGTGCGGCAGGCATGGCCAGCAGGACCGGATCGACGCCCATCGCCACGGTCAGGCTGGCGACGACCGGAATTATGGCGCTGGCAGTGGCGACATTGCTGGCGAATTCGGTGATTAGGATGACCATGCCGACCAATGCCAGCGCGACCATGATCAACGGCACCGCGCT
>JBGSJO010000107.1:0-7847 GCA_041741895.1 Pontixanthobacter sp. | reverse complement strand
GAGCCGGCTGCGACATGGGCGGCGCCACCGGACCTGGCGGTCTGGGAACACAGCCGGCGGCGGTCAGGCTGGCCGCAGCCATGACCGGCAGGATTGCAAAGGTGCGCATTTCTTTCACATTCAATCTTTTCACGGGCACTCCGGATCGATCACGGTTTCTCTTGTGATCAATGCGCGCTAACGCCTTTCGGGTCCATGGAGAAGATGATTGGTGGCTGGGAAACGACGTCTTGATCAATTGCTGGCGGACCGGGGTCTGGCCGAAAGCCGCACCCGTGCGCAGGCGCTGGTGATGGCGGGGCTGGTGTTTTCCGGGGAAACCAAGCTGGCGAAATCCGGGCAGCAATTGCCGGAAGATACCCCGCTGGAAGTGCGCGGGCGCGATCATCCCTGGGTCAGCCGGGGCGGGATCAAGCTGGCCCATGCGCTTGATCATTTCGCGCTCGATCCTGCTGGCGGCACGGCGATGGATATCGGCAGTTCCACCGGCGGATTTACCGATGTGCTGCTGTCCCGTGGCGCGGCCCATGTTTTCGCGGTTGATTCCGGCACGAACCAACTGGCGTGGAAAATCCGGCAGGACAGACGCGTGACAGTGCTGGAACAGACCAGCGCGCGGATCCTGACACCTACCCAGATCGACCGGCCATGCGGCTGGGTGGTGTGTGACGCTTCCTTCATTTCCCTGCGCAAGGTGCTGGAAGTACCGCTTAATCTTGCCGCATCGCAATGCCATCTGGTCGCGCTTGTCAAGCCGCAGTTCGAGGTCGGGCGTGTTGAAGTGGGCAAGGGCGGGGTGGTGCGCGACGAAACGCTCCACCGCCGGGTGTGCGAAGAAGTGCGCGAATGGCTGACCGGGATCGGCTGGCAGGTGGATGGTATCGTGCGCAGTCCGATCACCGGGCCGGAAGGTAATGTCGAATTCTTGATCCATGCGCTGCGCGGGTGAGGGGGGCAGCCGATGAATCCGGAGATTGGCCGGGCGGTGCCATTTCGGGAAAGGTCCAAAGGGCAGGTTGCGCGCCCGCCATACCGCCCGTTATGCAGCAAGTTATGCCATCACCACTATCGCTGCTGCCTGAATCGTATAGGATAGATTTATGAACGTCATCGCTTCCCGCAGTCAGCTTCGTGCCAGTTTCCTGCGCTGGGCGTTGGTAATGGTGCCTGCGGTGCTGTTGCTTGGCTTCCTAGGCGGGCAGCTGGGCGGCGATGCGAACAGCGCATGGTTTCAATCGCTGGATAAACCGGCGATTTTCCCTCCGCCAGTCTGGTTCGGCATTGTCTGGAGCATCCTGTACGTCATGCTCGGCTTTGCCCTGGCCCTGGTCTGCGCGGCGTGGGGTGCGCGCGGGCGGACGGCGGCAATCGCGCTGTTCCTGGTCCAGCTTGCCGTAAACCTGGCGTGGACGCCGGTATTTTTCGGGCAGTACCAGATTACCGCTGCATTGATCCTGATCGCGGTGCTGGATGTGCTGGTGATCATCACCATCGCGCTGGTATGGCGCGTGCGCAAACTGGCGGCGGTGTTGATGCTGCCCTATCTCGCATGGATATTGTTCGCGACCGTGCTCAATTATGAATTCCTGCGTCTCAATCCCGAAGCCGACGGCACGCAGACCAGCGGCGCGGTGCAGCGGATGGAGCTGTGAGGGGCTGGACAAACACATCACCCCGTCCCATCTGAATGGGATGCAAAGCCAGAACCCATTTATCGCCGATTTCGTCAAACTCGCCAACAGCGCGGCCGGTACGTTTGCCGGTATGACCCGCGAGGCGCGCGAAAGTGCCCGCGAACGGCTGAAGGAAGCAATGGGCGGGCTTGATTTCGTCAGCCGCGAGGAATTCGACGCGGTGAAAGAAATGGCCTCTAAGGCACGGGATGAAAACGAAAGACTCAGCGAACGCCTTGCCGCGCTGGAAGCCAAAATCAATGGCTGATTTTCCGCTGTCAGCGGATTTCAGAATTCACGCATTATTGATGCAACATTGCGCGGCAAACCCGCAATACTGGCTTGGTATTCGCCCTCTCCTCCGCCATAATCGACCGGAATTCACCTGACGCGATTTTTTGGGGAATGCTGCCATGCGCCTGATGTTGTTGCCGCTCACTGGTCTGCTGATAATTTCCGGTCCGATTTACGCCCAGGAAGCCGTCGGCGCGGCGATGGACGGTCCCGAGCGGGCATTCACCGGAGAGGATCTGTTTAACATCGCCGGAGCGACAGACCCGCAGATCAGCCCCGATGGCAGCAAGATCGCCTATGTCCGGATCAGCGCTGAGATCATGACTGATCGCAGTGTGCCTTCGATCTGGCTGGTCGATGTGCGGAGCGGGCAACATCGACCCTTGGTGACTGGCCCAGGGGCCCATTTGTCGCCTCGCTGGTCGCCCGACAGCACGCGTCTTGCCTATGTTTCAACCGATGGCGGCAACGGAGCGCAATTGCATGTCCTTTGGCTGGACGGCGGAACCAGCGCAAAGGTTACTAGTCTGCCCGAAAGCCCGGATTCGATCGAATGGTCACCCAATGGCCAATCGATTGCCTATCTTATGCATGTTCCCGGAACGCCGCTCGCCCTCGGCACCGCGCCTGCCAAGCCAGAGGGCGCCGAATGGGCCAAGCCGCTGCAGATCATCGACCGGGTAACCTATCGAAATGATGATTCGGGCTATGTCGAAGCAGGTTTCAGCCATGTGTTCGTGGTTGCTGCCACCGGCGGGGCACCGCGTCAGCTGACCTTCGACAATTTCAATGACACCGGCCCGATAAGCTGGGCTAAAAATGGAAACGCAATCTTTTTCTCCGCCAATCGCAACGAGAATTGGGAACTGGCAGCCTTTGAGAGCGAGTTATTTTCGGTGAATCTGGAAAGCGGCGCACTTGCCCCACTGACCAACCGCGCCGGGCCCGACTTCGCCCCGGCGGTATCACCTGACGGGCGGAAAATTGCCTATCTCGGCTTTGACGATGTGAAGCGTGCCTACGAGAATAACGAGCTTTACGTGATGGATCTGGACGGCGGCAACTCACGTTCGCTCACTGCATCGCTCGATCGCAGCGTGAATCAATTTCAATGGAGCGGCAACGGTGCCCTGCTGTTCAGCTACGATGATCGTGGCGATACCAAGGTTGCGCGAATCGACCTGTCCGGCAAGCACACGGACCTTGTTTCCGGCCTGCGCAGTGGGGCGGGACTGGACCGGCCTTATACCGGCGGGTCCTTCGCTGCTTCCGATGCGGGCGTGATTGCCTATACTGGAGGAAGCACCACGCGTCCCGCGGATGTTTACGTGAAGGCCAGCGGCACAGCGCGGCAATTGACCTGGCTTAATGAAAACTGGCTGGCAGAAAAAACTCTGGGACCGGTACGCAAGATCCCTGTCACTGCACCTGATGGGCGTTCGATCGATGCGTGGCTGGTCGAACCTGCCGGCCGCAAGGCGGGCGAGCGCTTGCCGCTGATCCTCGAAATTCATGGCGGGCCCAATGCGGCATATGGGCCGGCGTTCTCGACCGATTACCAGCTTTATGCTGCAGCTGGTTATGCGGTGCTCTATACCAATCCGCGTGGCAGTACGTCCTATGGCGAGGACTTCGCCGGACTGATCGACCGCGCCTATCCCGGCGATGATTATTTCGACCTGATGGCGGCCGTCGATGCAGCCGTTGCCGACGGCGTGGCCGACCCAGACAATCTGTTTGTGACCGGCGGATCGGGCGGCGGAATCCTGACGGCGTGGATCATCGGCAAGACCGAGCGGTTCAAGGCAGCAGCATCGCAGAAGCCGGTGATCAATTGGACCAGTGAGGCGCTGACCGCTGATCTGGTGACTTTCGCGCCCTATTACTGGTTCACTGGATTACCGTGGGAAAATCAGGAAGATTACTGGGCACGGTCCCCCCTGAGCATTGTCGGCAATGTCAAAACCCCCACATTGGTCGTGGTCGGCGCAGAGGATTTCCGCACCCCGGTAAGCGAATCCGAGCAATATTATGCGGCTCTCAAATTGATTGGCGTGGACACCGCGCTGATCAAGGTTCCCGATGCCAGCCACGGCGGTTTTACCTCGCGCCCGTCGCAATCTGCGGCCAAGGCGTCTGCGATCATTGCGTGGTTCGACAAGTATCGCACCTCTGCCGAATGAGGCCCGGTGCGCGCCTTGATCCCTGATGCAGCTACGCGCGCCCGCCATTCTCCTGTCCGCTCGTCCCCACGGCGAGACTGCGGTTATTGCCCGCCTGCTGACCGAGGCGGAGGGCATGGTTGCAGCCTATGTTGCGGGCGGACGCGGGCGGACTTTGCGTCCGGTGGTGATCCCCGGCAATCTGGTCGCGGCGGACATCCGTTCCAAGTTCGACACGCAATTACCCTTTGCCAAGCTTGAGCTGGTGCAGAGCCGCGGGCCGTGGCTGTCCGAACCGCTGCCCGCAGCGGCCATTTCCTGGGTTTGTGCGCTCAGCGCCACCGTGATGCCGGAAAGGAATCCCTATCCCGGCCTTTATTCTGCCTTGTCCGCCCTGCTGGATGCGATCTGCAATGCACCATCCGCGCGGGGGTGGGCAGACGCGCTGGTAACCTACGAAATGCTGCTGTTGCGGGAACTTGGCTATGGCACAGAGGACGGTTGGGCAGACCGGCCCGATGGAACAGATTTCGCCGCAGTGATGGCGGCATTTGCGTCGCTGGCGCAGCCGATCGAACACTACCTGCTTGCCGACCGCAAAGGCGATGTTATGGCGGCCCGCACATTGCTGGGCGCGCGGCTCGCGAAAATGGCGTGATGGGGCAGTTCCGCCATCGTCATTGCGATCGCAGCGAAGCAATCCAAGGCAGGCAGGGTGCCACTTGGATTGCCGCGCAGCTTCGCTGCTCGCAATGACGAATTGTTCAATGAAGGTGGCTCTGGATATATGAAAATCGCAGTCTTCCCCGGTGACGGGATCGGCGTGGAAGTTACCGCCCAGGCCGTCAGGGTGCTCGAATCGCTCGGTCTGCCGGGGCTGACCCTGTTCGAGGGCGATGTCGGTGCAGCGGCATACCGCCGCCACGGCCATCCGCTGCCCCCCGAAACACTCGCCATGACCAGGGCCTGCGATGCGATTTTGTTCGGCGCGGTAGGCGATCCATCGTGCGACGGGCTGGAACGGCATTTGCGGCCCGAACAGGCGGTGCTGGGCCTGCGCGCAAAGCTGAGCTTGTTTGCCAATCTGCGCACTGCAAAGACCTTTGCCGGGCTGGAGGACATGTCCGCGCTGAGGCCCGAAATCGCCCGCCAGATCAATTTGCTGATCGTGCGCGAGCTGAACGGCGATGTCTATTTCGGCGACAAGGGGATGCGGACAACAGCCAATGGCGAGCGCGAGGGGTGGGACATGATGTCCTATTGCGAAAGCGAGGTTCGCCGGATTGCCCATGTCGGATTTCGCGCCGCGCAGGGTAGAAATGGCCGCCTGACCAGCGTGGACAAGGCCAATGTGCTGGAAACCAGCCAGCTGTGGCGCGATGTGATGATCGAAGTTTCGGCCGAATATCCTGATGTCGCGCTCGACCATCTTTATGTCGACAATGCCGCGATGCAATTGGTCAAGGCACCGGGACAATTCGATGTTATTGTGACCGGCAATCTGTTTGGCGACATATTGTCCGATCAGGCCAGCATGTGCGTCGGCTCCATCGGCCTGCTCGCCAGCGCATCGCTCGGTGAGCGGATGACCGACTATGGCACATTTGGCCTGTATGAACCGATCCATGGCAGCGCGCCGGATATTGCGGGGCAGGGCATCGCCAATCCGATGGCCGCGATCCTGTCCGCCGCGATGATGCTGCGCCATAGTTTCGGGCGCGAGGCGGAGGCGGCGCGAATCGAAGCGGCAGTGGCAAAGGCATTGGCAGACGGTGTCCGCGGCGGTGATCTGGGCGGTGATCTGGGTACGGCGGCGATCGGGGACGCCGTTCTGGAGCGCCTGTGAGCTGTGAAGACACCACCCCCCAACCCCCTCCTCTGAAGAGGGGGGGGGGCAATAGGGAAGCCCCCTCCTCTTCAGAGGAGGGGGTTGGGGGTGGTGGCAACACGCTCCGCCTTGCCCTGATCCTGCCGACGCTGGACGAGCGCGATAATCTTGCTCCGCTGGTCGAACGGATCGATGCGGCGCTCGCCGGGATCGGCTGGGAAGCGATTTTCGTCGATGACAACAGTGCCGATGGCACGGCGGACGAAGCGCGCAGGCTGGCACAGGTCGATCCTCGCATGCGGGTGATCCAGCGGATCGGACGGCGCGGGCTGGCCTCTGCCGCGATCGAGGGTATGTGCGCCACCGCTGCGCCCTATGTGGCGGTGATGGATGCCGATCATCAGCATGACCCCGCGCTGCTGCCTGCAATGCTGGGGGCGGTGCAGGGCGGTTCATGCGATGTCGCCGTCGCTTCGCGCTTTGTTGCCGGGGGCAGTGCGCAGGGGCTATCCAGCGATCGGCGCGAAGCGGGATCGAACATCGCCAACCGGCTGGCGCGCAGGCTGACAGGGGTTGAACTGAGCGACCCGATGAGCGGGTTTTTCCTGACCGACACAGCCCGGGTGCGCGCGCTGGCGCCGCGCCTGTCGGGCATCGGGTTCAAGGTGCTGCTGGATATTCTGGCCACTTCCCGCCCGCCGCTGGCCGTGCGGGAATTCCCGCTGCAACTGGCACCGCGCCGCGCGGGCGCGAGCAAGCTGGACCGCGCGGTGGCATTCGAATTCCTGGTCGGGCTGTATGAACGTAGTTTCGGGCGGTTCATTCCGGTCCGCTTTGCCCTGTTCGGCACCGTCGGCGGGGCGGGTGTGGTGGTTCATTTCGCGGTGGTTGCGCTGCTGTTTCAATTGCTCGGCAGCGGCTTTGCCTTCGCGCAGAGCATTGCCACATTGGCGGCGATGAGCTTCAACTTCTGGCTTAACAATTTCCTGACCTACCGCGACCGGCAATTGCGCGGCTTTTCCACGATCGTTACAGGCTGGCTGGGGTTCTGCGCGACCTGCGCGGTGGGAGCATTCGCGAATGTGGCGGCGGCCACCTATTTGCAGGGGGGCGGGGTCAATTGGGCGTTGGCGGTGCTGGCCGGGATCGCGCTGGGATCGGTGTGGAATTATGCTCTGTCGAGCAGATTCGTCTGGGGTCGGTTCAGCTAAAATCCGCGGCTAACGCCAGCTATCCAGCCACATCCAGTGAGCGAAACTTTGCGGGCCCGCCAGCGGAGCAGCGCTGAGGATCGGGTAAAACCAGCCGAACACCGCCACGCTACCTGCCAGAATGCCGCCCGCTATCGTGCGATTGCCGCGCCTCCACAATGCATCCAGCGCCAGAGCGAGGCCCGCCAGCAGGAAACAGCTCGGCAGGAAATAGTGGTAATAGAACTGGATCGGCTTGTTCACTGCCATCCAGAAGGTGATGCTGGCGCCGAAGAAGATGAACACCGCCAGCGCATCCCATCGTCTCCGCGCGATCCCGGCCCACAGGCACCACGCCATCGCGGGCAGGCCGATCAGCATGGTCAACGGATTGCCGATCAACAGCACCCCGCGCTGCGCCCCGTCCACCGGCTCGTAAAGATACCAGATCGCACGAATGTTCAGCAGCCAGTCGGGCCAGTTGCTCTGATAGGGGTGCGGCTGGATCACACTGGATTGCAGCGCCATGATGTCGCGGTGCAGGGCGATGAAACCGCCCGGCTCAAGCGCGCCCTGGGTGAAGAACCAGGCGGGCAGGAACGTCAGCCAATAGGTCAGCAGCGGCAGCGCGCCGAGCCATACCCCGGCCTCCACCAGCGTCATGCCCGGCAGCGGCATCCCGCGCCGGCTCATCAGCAGG
>JBGSJO010000106.1:0-18358 GCA_041741895.1 Pontixanthobacter sp. | reverse complement strand
TCACCACCAGCACCAGCCGCGCGCCCATCGCCCGCGCTTGGCCGATCCCGTTCTCCAGCCGTCCATGCGCTGCATCCAGCCCGTGACCGTGCAGGTCGAGACTGAAATCGGGGTCGATGCTGCCGGTCTTCAGGCGTTTGTCCCAATGCGAATCCAGCCCCCCTGTACCAATCGGTCGCGGGCTACGAAGGGGAGCGTTCGGGGCAGGAGCCTGCTTTGGCGGCGGCATCGGTATGCGCCTGATCTGTTTTAGGGCGGGTATCGTCTCAATCACTGCAGGGGGCGTAGTTTCCGAACGCTGCCGCACCAGCGGCACCACAGAGGCGGCGACCCGCGCCCAGGCTTCCGCTTCCTCGGAGCTTAGGCCGCGCGGCGGCTTCATTGTCCGGTCAGGCGCCTGACCGTCCCCTTCGGCAGCAGGACCAGTGCCTGCCCGCGCGCGCTCATTCCGCCTGCGATTGCCCGCGCATCCTCGCCCGCACCCCAGAATGTGTCGAACCGGTTCGCGCCCTTGATGGCACCGCCGGTATCCTGCGCGATCCACATCCCGTTTGCTTCCCGGCGGTCCATTTCGAGCCACACCGGCGCACCTAGCGGCACGAAACGGGGATCGGCAGCGGCCGAGGATTCGCGCCGCACCGGTATTTCCAGCGCGCCGAGCGGACCATCGCCTTCCAGCACCCGGAAGAAAATCCAGCTCTTGTTTAACCGCATCAATTCGCGCCCTTCGGCCGGGTTTTCGCGGATGTACTGCATGATGCCCTGCATACTGCCGGCATATTGACCCGGACCATCGCCCAGCAATCCGCGTTCACGCATGACCCCGCCAATGCCGACATATTCGCGGCCATTCTGGCCGGCATAGCCGATCCTCGTCACTGTGCCATCGGGTGCAACCAACCGGCCGGAACCCTGGATCTGGAGGAAGAAAAATTCCACCGGATCGGCAGCCCAGCCGATTTCGAGGCCGCGATTGGCAAGAGCGCCTGCCTCGATCTCCGCTCGTTCGTAATAGGGTAGGAATTTGCCGTTGCCGTCAAATCGGCCGAGCGGTGTGCGGCCTGTCCGTTCGCTTTGCGGCACCTCATCCGGCCATCCGCGCACCAGGTCCGGCGGCATCGCGTAAACCGGCGTATCGTGGCCCGGCAGACGGGCCCTGCTGCCTTTGATTTCCGGTTCGAAATATCCGGTTGCGAAGGCCTCGCCATCGCCGATTCGCGCGGTTTCGAAAAACTCATCGAAAAATTGTGTTGCGCGGCCCATCGGCCAGCTTCTGCCCGCCTCACACGCGCTGCGCCAATCGTTCTGGCTGGTCAATCCGCTGGCATCACTCCGCAGGAGCAGCTTGGGGCAGCTTTCCACAAAAGAGGCAAGCGCCGTATTGGCATCACCGGACGTCATGCCCAGGTTGCCGACCGGGGGACCGCGCCTCACCCCTGCAACTACAGCACTGGAAAGCGAAGTATCCGGCTTCGGACCAATTACCGGACCCGGCGGAGGGGGAATAATGCCCGCACACCCTGCAAGCAGGCTCGCCGCTGCCAGTACCCATAAACGCTGCATCAATAATCCCTGCATTTACCGGCGCAGCCATGGGGTGGGGTCAAATTGGCAAGATCAGCCTTCGTCCGTTTCATCTAGCACCCATTCAGGCGTTGAAGAGGTCACATCACGGCTGAATGTCCAGATATCGCGGGTCTCGATCGCATCGTCCAGCGAACCGGCAATCATCACCCCGTCCTTGTCGCGGGTGACGGCAGCGATATCGGCCACGAACCGCACGGATACGCGGGCAGTCCGGCCATCCATCCCGGCGCTGTGAATCACAATGTCTTCAATCCGGATGAGCCGGTTTTCAAGCGTCTCCCCGGCTTTTTCACGGGCATCGATTGCACCTGCGAAACTTTCATAAACATCATCGTCGCACAATTCGCGCAGCGCGGGTTTGTCGCCGTTCCAGAATGCTTCCAGCACCATGGCGTAAGCGCCCTTGGCACCTTCCAGGAAGGCCGTGATATCGAACCTGCGGTCAGCAGCGGCGATATCGCGCACGCCCTTTTCAACGGCAGGCAATACTCCGACCAGCTCGCGCGGACGCGGCATTGCGGCCTGCGCCGCCTGCGGTACGGCTGGCGGGTTCAACTGGTCATCGAAGCGCGTCGGGACTGATTCTTCCTCATGCTCGGCGCGGCGGCCGAGCACGGAATAAAGCCGCATGCCGAGGAAAGCGGCGATCATGGCGAGGATGACGATCTGAATTATCACGTAAGGTTACCCGTGTTCTGGCCGGCACAGTAGGCGCCCGCATTATTAACTCGTATAGTGCCTTAAATAGGAAGGGATTACAAATGAACAACGTGTGACTTTGCGCTATCTGTCATGCGGCAAAACCGCTCCAGCCTTTCTTGATCGAAAGAATCCGGGCCTGATCACCAAAGTTGCCTGCCTTGCGCTAGAGTGCTACGCGGCGCGCCGAAGCCTGCACCGCCGTTAATCCCGGCGCACAGGCAAGGTATCAGCTAGATTAAGAAAGCACAGACCATCATGGCCGACGAAGGCGACGTTCTCACCGATCTCAACATGAAACCAGCACCCAATGGCCCAGTGCCCAATGGCGAAGACACGCAGCCTGTGGCGGGAATTGTTTCACAATATATCAAGGATATGTCGGTTGAAAACCCAAATGCGCCGGAAAGCTATCAATGGACCGACCAGCCGCAGATCGATCTGCAGTTCAATATCGGCGCAGTACCGGTCAGCGACGAGGTGCATGAAGTCGAACTGAAGATCAACGTCACCGCCAAGGCGGAAAAGGGCAACGTCTATCTGATCGAATTGTCCTATTGCGGGCTGGTCGGGATGCGCAATCTGCCCGACGAACAGATGCATGCCTTCATGTATGCCGAAGCGCCGCGGATCCTGTTCCCCTTCGCGCGCCGGATTATTGCGGACGCCACGCGCGATGCGGGTTTCCAGCCGCTGATGCTCGATCCGATCGACTTCAACGGGCTGTATATCCAGCAATTGCAGCGCAAGGCGGAAGAACAGGCCGCAGGCGAAACATCGCCCACCGGCAACGCCTGAACCGCCTGAACGGCGGGCTGCGGCAATGAGTCCGGACAAGCCATGAGCCTGGTCAAAAATGTCGGTACTATCGGCGGGCTGACTGCGCTCAGCCGGGTGTTCGGTTTTGTCCGAGACATGTTGATCGCCCGCGCGCTGGGTGCCGGGGCAGCGGCGGATGCGTGGCAGGTTGCCTTTATCCTGCCCAATACCTTCCGCCGATTATTCGCCGAAGGGGCTTTTTCAGTCGCCTTCGTGCCGATGTATTCGCGCGCCCTGCACAGCGCAGATGGCGAAGCGGCAGCGGACAGATTTGCCAAGGATGTACTGGCGGTATTCGTCTGGGTCCTGCTTGGGTTTTCGGCAATCATGATGATTGCCATGCCGGGCCTGATCTGGCTGCTGGCGCGCGACTTTCAGACAGTTCCGGGCAAATTCGAGCTGGCGGTCAATTTGTCCAGGATAACTTTTCCCTATCTCGGGCTGGTCAGTCTGGTGGCGATGCTGTCTGGCCTGCTCAATGCCCATTCCCGGTTTGCGCCGGGCGCGTTTGTCCCGGTTCTGCTCAATATTGTAATGATCGCGGGCGTTTCCGCAGGTTGGTATATTGCAGAAAATGGCGATGGGGATAGTGACACGACTGTCGCCTATGCGCTGTCAATCTCGCTGTTTTTCGCCGGGGTCGCGCAAATGGCCTATATGGCTTGGGCAACCCGCAAGGCGGGCGTTCGCCTGAAGCTGACGCTGCCTAGGATCACGCCGGAAGTAAAACGGCTCGGGATGCTGATTCTGCCAGCCACGCTGGGCGCTGGGGTTTATCAGATCAGCCAGTTCGTCGACACATTCTTTGCCACCTCTCTGCCGCAGGGTTCGCTGACCCTGCTCAAATTCGCGGACCGGCTGAACCAGATGCCGCTGGGGATTATCGGCATTGCGCTTGGCACCGCCATCCTGCCGATGCTGGCCCGCCATATCCAGACCGACAATAATTCGGAGGCCCAGCGGCTTCAGTCCAATGCGGTGGAGATCGGCACCTTGCTAACGCTGCCCGCTGCCGCCGCGCTGGCGATTTGCGCGCCCGCCTTCGTGACGGCGTTTTTCGTGGCAGGCAAGATGACCGCCGCGGATGGCGATATCATGGCCAATATCGTCGTGGCGCTTGTTGCCGGTCTGCCATCCTATGTGCTAGTGAAAGTGTTCCAGCCTGCCTTCTTCAGCCGGGAGGATACCCGCACCCCGGTTTGGGTCGCGATTGGCGTGCTGACGATCAACATAGCGATCAATTTCTATGTAGTGCCGCGGTACGGTATTGTCGGGCTGGCCGGGGCGACCGCCTTTACTGCCACGCTCAATGTGCTGATGCTTTATGCGATCCTGCAAAGGCGCGGCTGGTTCCACTTCAGCGGAAAACTCGCGTTCAAGATTTTGCGGCAGATGATCTCGACCGCCGCGATGGGCGCAGTGCTGTGGTATCTGGTGGTGCCACTGGCCCCCTATTTCGGCGGCAGTGTAATTGACAAGGTCTGGTCACTGGCTGCGCTGGTGGCGGCTGGGATGATCACCTTTTTTGGCGCTGCCTACATAACCGGCGCACTCGACAAAGACCTTATCAGCCAGCTACGGCGCAAGAAACCAGCGGGCACAATTGCTCCATCCAAATAGCAGCCCGCGAAAATAATTCGAAAAGCAGGTCCATCATGCGCGCCCTAACGAAAAGAATCGTTTCCGGTATCCAGCCCACAGGCAATCTCCACCTCGGCAATTATCTGGGGGCGATCCGCAATTGGGTGCGGCTGCAGGACGAAGTGTTCGGGGCCGGGCAGGAAGGCAGCCAGTGCCTGTTCTTCCTGGCCGATCTCCATGCCATTTCGATGCCCTATGATCCTGCTGAGCTGCGCGCCGGAACGCTGGAGATGACCGCAGCACTGGTTGCCTGCGGGATCGATCCGGACAAATCGGTGCTGTTCAACCAGGCCCAGGTGCCCGCCCATGCGGAACTGCAGTGGTTGCTGAGCGGGACCGCCCGGATGGGCTGGCTGAACCGGATGACCCAGTTCAAGGACAAATCGGGCAAGAACCGCGAAGGGGCGTCGATTGCCCTGTTCACCTATCCGGTGCTGCAGGCGGCGGATGTACTGCTGTATCAGGCGACCCATGTCCCGGTGGGCGAAGACCAGAAGCAGCATCTGGAACTGGCGCGCGACATCGCGCAGAAATTCAACAACGACTATTGCGGCGATGGTCCGCCGGTGTTCACCCTGCCCGACCCGATCGTGCCGCGCGAAGCGGCCCGGATCATGAGCCTGCGTGACGGGATGTCGAAGATGAGCAAGTCCGATCCTTCCGAACGCAGCCGGATCAATTTGTCGGACGATGCCGACACAATCATGAAGGCGGTCAAGAAAGCCAAATCCGACGCCGAACCGCTGCCATCGGAACAGGCGGGGCTGGCCGGACGGCCCGAGGCGCTCAATCTGGTGACCATCTATGCCGCCATGACCGGCGAAAGCATCGAACAGGTCCTGCGGACCTTCGGCGGCGAGGGTTTCGGCCGGTTCAAGCCCGCCTTGGGTGAAGTGTTGGTGGAAACGCTCAGCCCGATTTCCCGGCGTTTCAACGAATTGAAACAGGACCGCGAATCGCTGGACGCAATTCTGGCTCGCGGCGCCGCCAAGGCGCGGGAACTGGGCGGCGGCACATTGACCGCGACCTATAATGCCCTAGGGCTGGTGCGGGGATAATTTCGCGCTCCCAGCCTGCTGAAATATCATTCAAATTGGGTTCAGCCAGCATGACCTAAGCATAACAGCAAGGTTTGCGGTCACAATCTGTAACCGGATCAGTCTACCAATCGTATAAGTTTTTGAAGGGGTTCAAGATGACCGATACATCAAACAGGCTGACCGCACGATATGGCCGCAACGCCAAACTGGCCGCTATTCCTCTGCTGCTGGCCGGGCTCGTTGCCTGCGCTACGCCTTTCAAGGCGGATGTATCCCGATTCCAGAGCCAGCTTCCCGCCCCGGCAGGGCAAACCTTCGCGGTGGTCGCCGATGATCCGAAACTGGCGGGCGGGCTTGAATTCGCCCTTTATGCTGATGAGGTCGAGGAAGAAATGACCCGGCTCGGCTATACCGAATCCACCCCGGAAACGGCAAATCTGCTGGTCCGGTTCGATTACGGTATTGATCAGGGGCGCGAACGCGTCCGGTCCACCGGTTTTGGCCGCTACGATCCATTTTACAGTCCCTGGTACGGCTATTCATCGCGGTCGCTTTATCGCAGCCGCCTCGGCTATGGTGGGCCATGGGGCTTTGGCTATTACGATCCCTTTTTCAGCCGCGGTTCGGATATTACCAGCTATACCGTTTACACCAGTGGCGTCGACCTGAAGATCGACCGCACTGCTGACGGCGAACGTTTGTTCGAAGGAAAGGCCGAAGCCATTTCGACATCCAACCGGCTGCAATATCTGGTGCCCAATCTGGTCGAAGCGATGTTCACCGATTTCCCCGGTAATTCGGGCGAAACCGTACGCATCTCGATCGCTCCGGAAAAGACCACGGTGCGCCAGGTCGATTGATCCGGATTATTCGAAAAACGGGTTGAAATGGGGCGGGTCCGGTAGCGGTTCCGCCCTTTTCCTGTTCTACTTCCTGCGATTGGACCGCACTGCAGCAATTCCGACCCCGATAGCGACCGATCCGATCAGGAACGATCCGGGGAAATCCACCATGATCGGATAGTCTGCGCCGTTGGCCCAGCGGTCAAACAAGTCGAGTGCGAAATTGCCCAGGTGAATAGCGGCGACAAGGAGCAGGAACGTACACAATAAATTGCCCCAATAGAGACCCTGCCAGCTTGTCCTGCGCGCAACAAACGCCTGGATACGCGCAGCGATCCACACCAGCACGATGATCCAGATGACCAGAACCAGCAGCGCCAGAAATGCCCCGGCGGGTGTCATGCCAGCCCCGCCGAACATCAGGAACCCGTGGAACCAAATCCGCCGCTGCCGCGCGCCGTATCGTCCAATTCCTCGACCAGATCCCAGCGCGCCTGGACCACCGGCGCGAGCACCAGCTGCGCAACCCGGTCACCCCGGGCGATCGGGAATGGTTCGCTGCCATGATTGATCAGCAGGATTTTCAGCTCACCGCGATAATCGGAATCGATCGTGCCGGGTGTGTTGGGCACCGTGACCCCGTGCTTGAGCGCCAGCCCGGAGCGCGGTCGCACTTGGATTTCAAATCCGTGCGGGATCGCCATTGCCAATCCTGTCGCCACGGGATGGCGTGCGCCGGGCGGAATCGTCACATGTTCCGCAGAAACCACGTCCATGCCCGCCGCCCCGCTGGTGGCATAATGGGGCAGCTCCAGCCCCTCGCCATGCGGCAGTCGTTTTAGGCTAACGCCAATCCGGTCAGTCATCACCGTCCCCTGAAAGCGCTTCGGCCACCCGTTCGATCAACAGGCGCGCAACATCCTGCTTGGGCATTTCGTCGATCGTTTCGACCCCTTCACTGGTGACGATATGGACCTGGTTGCTGCTGCCGCCCATCACGCTGGTTCCGGCAGGGCCGGAAACATCGTTCGCCACGATCCAGTCCACGCCCTTGCGCTTGCGCTTGATCTTGGCATTTTCGACCACGTCCTCGGTTTCGGCCGCGAATCCGATCAGCAAACCGGGACGATTGGTCCCGGCTGCGACCAAGGCCAGAATATCCGGATTCTCGGTCAGCATCAGCGCCGGCGGGGCAGAGCCTCGTTTCTTCAATTTCTGCACCGCATAATCCTTGGTCCGCCAGTCAGACACCGCCGCCACCATGATCGCCACATCGGCGGGCAACAGGCGCTTCACTTCGGCGGCCATTTCTTCGGCGGATTCCACATCGATCCGGACCACGCCTGGCGGCGTATCAAGATACACCGGACCGGCCACCAGCGTCACCCGCGCCCCTGCATTTGCAGCGGCGGCGGCAATGGCAAAGCCCTGACGCCCGGAAGACCGGTTGGCGATATAGCGCACCGGATCGATCGGTTCATGGGTTGGCCCTGCGGTAATCAGGATATGCTTGCCATACAGCGGGCGATGCTCCGGATCGGTATCGAAATCCGGCTGGCCATACAATGGATCGACTTCGCTATACGGGACCACAATATGGGTATCACCATCGATCGGCTCCGGCACAGCCTCGCCCGCTCCCGATCTGACCAGGTGGTTCATCGCCTGGGGATCGGTGGGCGGCGCAGAGGAAGCCTTGCCCTTGGTCGCCAGCAGCGAACCGGCAAAACCGGGTTTGACATCTGGCGCGGCAGGGGCATCGCTGCGCGGATCATCCGAAACTTCGCTTTCCTCGCTGGCATCGACCCTTTCTTCCAGCGGCGGCGCAACCCATTCTTCTTCGATTTCCTGGGCCGAACGCTTGGGCATGCTACGCGGGATCAAAGATGCGAGCAATCCGCCCAGCCCACCGCCGCGTCGTTCGATATCGGGTTCCGGCTCTAGCGCCTCAATCTCGCCTGGTTCATTTTCGTCTGCATCGCGTGCTGACGGAGCATAATCATGTTCCAGCCCAAGTTGCTGGGCAATCAGCACCCAGACGGCTTCGGGTTCCGGCATTCGGCCAGCACCGAATTCACCGCAGGCCATTGGCCCCACATCCGGCTCGACCACGGTTACGCCGGCTTGCCGCAGCCAGGCCACGTTGCGCTGCGTGGATTCGTGTTCCCACATCCGCACATTCATGGCCGGCACCGCCATCACCGGCTTGTCGGTTGCCAGAATCAGAGTGGTTGCCAGATCATCGGCAATCCCGGCCGCCATCTTGGCCAGCAAATCGGCGGTTGCCGGGCACACGACAACCAGATCTGCCTGTCGGCTAAGCTGGATATGGCCCATCTCGGCTTCGTTCTTCAAATCCCACAGTGTGGTGTGAACCGGATTTTCGCTGAGTGCCGCCAGTGCCATAGGGGTCACGAATTGCTGCCCGCCTTTGGTCACCACGCAGGTAACATCGCCGGCCACGCCGCCTGCACCCTTGCGGATGAGGCGCACGAGTTCGCAGGATTTATAGGCTGCGATTCCGCCGCCTACCACCAGCAAGATGCGCGGGGCCGCCTCCACCCTCATGCGGCCAGTTTCGCGATTGCCGCAATCAAGCGAGCCGGCGACAACATTTCAGGTCCCTCCCGTTCCTGCACGCCAGACATCAGGCGCGGATAGATAGGCGTCCATCAGGGCGCCAATACAACTGTACATGGACGCCCTGCAACGTAGTGGTTAATTTTTACCTAGCGAGCAAGGGCCATTGCAGTGTAACCCGCCAGTCTAGGGGAGAAATTCTATGCGTCTTATCCTAACTGCACTGCTGTTTGTCGGCGGATTGTTCTTTGTCGCCATGGGCGCAGGATTTTTGCTCAATCCCGCCACGGCAGGGGCCGATTTCGGGGTCATCCCGGAAGGCATCATGGGCCATGCCAGCCTGCGGGCCGACTTCACGGCATTTTTCGTGGTTGGCGGCGGCTGCATGATCTGGGGCGGCTGGAAACGCAAAGGCGATCCGCTGCTCGTGTCCGCGGCCTTGTTTGCCATCGCACTCATCGGGCGCGCGGTGAACCTGGCGGTGTTGGGCAGCTATCAGGATTTCTGGCTACCCATGGCGGTAGAGGCAATCGCGGTCATCCTGTGCCTGGTCGGCAGCCGGGTGTTGCCCCACACCGCCTTTACCGAAATCGACTGAGATCCAACCTATATCGGGCTGCGTTACATCTGACGCATGTCGCCCGCTCTAATTCTCTGTTGTCGCATCATAAAAAGCTGAAAACCGGTTCCCACTTTTCAGCACGATGCTCTAACTGATAAAGCCAAGCGCCAGGGCACCAGCGACTGCGCCCGCGCCAACCAGGCCGGACAGCAGATAGAAGGGCCAGGGATTGCCGGGCTTGGCCGCACCCTTGCGCCGCCGTTCCCACATCAATTCGATGTCCGGCAAGGGCGGCAAATCGGGCGCGCCCCCCTTTGGCGGATATTGTTCCTCCAGCCGCCGGATCAGAGCCGGAATCCGCATCAGCGTGTCGGTATCTTCGCGAATCCGGTCCGCAATCGCCGCTTCGGGGCCCAGTTCATCGCGGATCCACGCCCGCACAAACGGCGCGCTGACATCCCACATGTTGATTTCGGGATCGAGCTGGGTCGCGATCCCTTCGACCATCACCATCGTCTTTTGCAATAGCAGCAGATGCGGCTGGGTCTGCATGTCGAAATCGCGGGTAATGGCGAACAGCCCGTCCAGCATCTGGCCCACGCTCAGTTCGCTCACCGGCTTGCCGCGCATCGGTTCGCCCACGGCCCGCAGTGCGGTCGCGAATTCACCCACCGAATGGTAACTCGGCACATATTGCGCCTCGAAATGAATCTCCGCCACGCGGCGGTAATTGCCGGTGGTCAGGCCATAGAGAATTTCTGCCAGCCATGCCCGCGCGCGCCGGTCGATCCGGCCCATGATCCCAAAATCGATCGCCACGATGGTCCCGTCCGCGCGAACGAACAGATTGCCCTGATGCATGTCGGCGTGGAAAAATCCGCCGCTGATTGCCTGGGTCAGGAACGCCAGCACCAGCCGGTTGGCCAGTTCGGCCAGATTATGCCCGGCATCCAGCAAGGCTTCGCGGTCGCTGATCTTGATTCCGTCCACCCATTCGATGGTCAGCACCTTGCCATTGGTCCGGTCCCAATCGATCGCGGGAATTACGTAACCAGCAACTGCCTTCATGCTTTCGGACAATTCGCTTGCACTGGCCGCTTCGCGCCGCAAGTCCAGTTCGCTGTTGGTCCAACGCTTGAAATTGGCAATCGTCAGCCGGGGCCGCAGCCGTTTGGCTTCGCCGCCCATAGCCTCCAGATGCGCCGCAGCCCATTCATAGGTCGCGATATCCCGCGCGAATTTCTCGCGAATGCCGGGGCGCAGCACCTTTACGGCAACATGCACGCCATCGGTCGTCACTGCGCGGTGGACCTGGGCGATGGAAGCAGCCCCTACCGGAACCGGGTCGATGCTGGAAAACAGTGTATCAATTGGCCGGCCGAAACTGGCCTCGATCGCCTGCTTGATCTGTTCGAAATCAACCGGCGGAAGATTGTCCTGCAGCGACAGGAGATTATTCGCCGCTTCATTGCCTACCAGGTCGGGACGTGTGGCAAGGGATTGCCCCAGCTTGATCGCGGCAGGTCCGATATCCCGAAATGCCTCGGCGTAATTGGGCTGCCTGGGCTGGAAGGTGCCCAAGCGGGCGACCCGCGCCAGCCGCTTGACCGGCACCGGCGTGTTGGGATCCCGCTCGATCCCGCGCAAGGCACCATGTTTCGCCAGGGTCCGGCCCCAGGACAGGAGCCGCCAGATATGCGTCAGGGGACGTGTCACAGGGTCAGATTTTCCAGCCTGTATGGATCGCGACAGCGCCGCCCAATATCGGTTCGACCCTGGTCCGGCTGAAACCGGCGGCGCGGATCATGCCTTCGAATTCCGGCATTTTGGGAAACCGGCGGATCGATTCGGCCAGATAGCGATAGCTTTCTTCGTCCCCTGCGATCAGTTTGCCCAGCTTGGGCATCAATTTGTGCGAATAAAGATCGTAGACATCCTTGAAGCCAGGCCATTGGGTGGTTGAAAATTCGAGGCAGTAGAACCGCCCGCCGTGCTTCAGCACCCGGTGCGCCTCGGCCAAGGCGCGGTCAATATGGGTCACGTTGCGGATGCCGAACGCGATTGTGTAGGCGTCGAATATGCGAGAGGAAAAACTCAGTTCCTCGGCATTCTGGAGCGACCAGACAAGGCCGTCGATGCCGCGGTCCATTGCGCGCTGGATGCCGACATCGAGCATTTCCTGGTTGATGTCGGACACGGTCACATTCGCGCCCTTTGCCGCCATGCGAAAGGCAATGTCCCCGGTGCCCCCGGCCATATCCAGGATCGCCTCGCCCGGTTGCGGTTTGACCCGCCGCACGAAACGGTCTTTCCATAAACGGTGCATTCCGCCCGACATGGCATCGTTCATGATGTCATATTTGGCAGCCACATTGGAAAAGACTTCACCCACCAGGGCGGTCTTCTCGCTCGCATCGACATCTTTATAGCCGAAAGAAACCTGATCATTCATAAGCGCTGCCTTACGGACAATTGCCCCCGCCGGAAAGGGTGTTAGAGGGCTTGATGCCGGAACCTGGAAATGCCTGAACTTCCCGAAGTAGAAACAACGGTGCGCGGGCTCGCCCGGTTCCTCGATGGGCAGCGAATCGTGCGCGCGGCGGTGAACCGCCCGGATATGCGCCGCCCGTTCCCGATCGACCTGGTGCAGGCATTGACCGGCGCGAGGGTAACCGGCCTTGGCCGTAGGGCTAAATACGGCCTGATCCACACCGACCGGGCGCGGAGTATAATCTTCCATCTGGGCATGAGCGGCCGCTGGCGAATCGATCCCGAGGCACCTGACAAGCACGACCATTTCGTGATTCACACCGCCGACCATCATTTCTCCCTGTGCGATCCGCGCCGGTTCGGCTGGGTCGATCTGGTCGACACAGCGGCGCTGGACAGTTGGCCCGCCTTCGCGGTGATGGGCCCGGAACCCCTGGGGCCGGGCCTGACGGCGCAGCACCTCCACGCTGCGTTCAAGGACCGCAAGCAAGCGGTCAAACTGCTGCTGCTGGACCAGCGGATCGTGGCCGGGCTGGGCAATATCTATGTCTGTGAAGCCTTGTTCCGGGCGGGCATCAGGCCCGGCAAGGCAGCGGGCAAGGTTTCGCGCCTTGCCCTCGAACGGCTGGTCCCGGCGATTCGCGAAGTCCTGCTGCAATCCATCGAAGATGGCGGATCGTCCCTGCGGGACTATGCCCGGCCCGACGGCGAACTCGGCTATTTCGCCACCCGTTTCGAAGCCTACGGGCGCGAAGGACAGGCATGCAAACGCAGCGATGGCGGGATAATCAAACGGATCGTCCAGGGCGGCCGCAGCACCTGGTTTTGTCCGAAGTGCCAGAAGTAGGGGGAATGGAGTTGAAACGTGGAGCCTGGATACTGTTTTTGTTTTGGCCTCAAGCGCCGGCGGTCGCATTCACTCCCTTAGGCTTGCGCGCTAACCGGGCGACGGGCAGTCGCCCTTTGGCTGCTGCGACCAGGATCGTGCGCTTGTTTGATGGCTTCAGAATGGTCCGGTTCGCGGCCAGCGGACCGCAAGTGCGACCGCGCGTCGGGCGGTTAGCCCGCCCCTCGGAGGCGTGAGCGTAGCAAACTGGCCATGAGAGAAAGCCAAACACCCAATCAGAAGTTGACGATTCGCCCCATGCTTTGTAAGGGGCGCGCTTTCCGGCGGGAAACTGCCGCTTTTCGCATTTGCAAATTCTAGGATTCCGGCCGCTTGTGTGGTGGCCCGATAAAGGACAGACATGGCCAATTCGCCGCAAGCCCGTAAACGTATCCGCCGCAACGATCGGCGCGCCGAAATCAATGGTGCCCGCATGAGCCGCATCCGCGGTTTCGTGAAAAAGGTCGAGACTGCCATCGAAGACGGTGACAAGTCTGTTGCTGCCGAAGCCCTGAAGGCTGCCCAGCCCGAACTGGCCCGGGGTGTTGCACGCGGCGTGATGCACAAGAACACGGCTTCGCGAAAAATGTCGCGCCTGTCGAAGCGGGTCGCCGCCCTCTGATTCGATTCGCGATTCGCTAGAATCGTTCAAATCTGCGGGCCGAAGGCTCGCCTTGGGAAGCTGATGGGGCCGGTGCTTTTTGCGCCGGCCTATTTTATTAGGGCGCAATGACACTGTTCTTAGTCGGGACCCCTAGGAAGTCCACGATTCGCGCATCGCGGATGATGAAAACATAAGGTAAACAGCCTGTTAAACGCAAGTCTGCGGGGTTTGGCTGAGTCAACAGCTTTATTTCAGATTTTTTACAGCCAATACTATTGCTTCACTGAAAAACCGGTTCATAACACAGGCTCGGTTCGGGGCTGGACGGTCTGAGCCTTAATATCATTGGCCGATAAGGTGCAGCCCTGAGAAAAGTGTATTCTCAGGAACGGCGCAGCTATGTTCGCGCTTCTTGTGCAACATATGTCTGATCCTCGCTGCTATCGGAATTTTTTTGGATTAGCGGCAAAAGCCGCAGTGGTGGGGGCTGGGAAATCGATGGCGAGCAAAGACATGAGCGCGGGTGAGGCGAAACGCAAAGGCAATGACAACAGCATGGAAGATCTCGAAGCGGTAAACCTGGCGGCCGATTGGTCGGATATCAGCCAGGGTCTGCGCAAGGATCTGGGCCATCAATTGCACAGCCAGTGGATCAAGCCGATCCAGCTGGGCGGTTTCTGCAAGGACACTGGAACGCTTGATCTTTACCTGCCTACCGATTTTTCCGCCACCTGGGTACAGGACCGTTTTTCCGACCGCCTCTCGCTCGCCTGGAAGATCGCGCGCAGTGAAGTGCGCCAGGTACGTATTGCGGTGCATCCCGGCCGCCGCAAGCTGCCGGAAATGACGCTGCACGGCGGCGCATATACCGATGATTTCGGCGGCGGGTTTGGCAATGGCTCCTATTCCAATGGCAGGCGCCCTGCCAATGACGGTAGCGATCCGTCGATGATCGCGGCTGGCACCATCGGGCAGCAGGGCTTTACCTCCACTGTCGGTCTCGATCCTTCGCTGACCTTTGCCGCCTTCGTTACGGGTGAAGCCAATATCCTCGGCTGCAACGCGGCACAGCGCATGGCCGCGACGGAAACCCCGCAATTTTCCCCGCTCTACCTCAAGGCCGCGACCGGCCAGGGCAAGACCCATCTGTTGCACGCGATCGGTCATTCCTATCTGGCGGCGCATCCGCGGGCGCGCATCTTCTATTGCAGCGCCGAACGCTTCATGGTCGAATTCGTCCAGTCGCTGAAACAGAATCAGATGATGGAATTCAAGGCCCGCCTGCGCAGTTTCGATCTGCTGCTGGTGGATGATATCCAGTTCATCATCGGCAAGGCATCGGCGCAAGAAGAACTCCTTTACACAATCGACGCGCTGCTGGCCGAAGGCAAGCGTCTGGTCTTTGCTGCCGACCGCGCCCCGCAGGCGCTGGACGGTGTGGAACCGCGCCTGCTCAGCCGTTTGTCAATGGGGCTGGTGGCCGATATCCAGCCGGCCGATATCGAATTGCGCCGCAAGATCCTCGAATCGAAGCTGACGCGCTTTGCCCCGCTGGAAGTGCCCGGCGACGTGATCGAATTCCTCGCCCGCACCATCACCCGCAATGTCCGGGAACTGGTCGGCGGCCTGAACAAGCTGATCGCCTATGCCCAGCTCACCGGACAGACCGTGTCGCTGCAACTGGCCGAAGAACAGCTTACCGATATCCTCAGCGCCAATCGCCGGCGAATCACGATCGACGAAATCCAGCGCACCGTGTGCCAGTTCTACCGGAACGACCGGTCTGAAATGAGCAGCAAGCGCCGCGCCCGTGCAGTGGTCCGCCCGCGTCAGGTGGCGATGTATCTGTCGAAAGTGCTGACCCCGCGCAGCTATCCTGAAATCGGCCGCAAATTCGGCGGTCGCGATCATTCCACGGTGATCCATGCCGTGCGCTTGATCGAGGATCTTCGCACCCGCGATGCCGATATGGACGGCGATGTACGGAGTCTTTTGAGGCAGCTGGAAAGCTGAACAATAACAAGAGAGCATTCCGGCTCGCTCAACCGATGATCCACCGTCTGTACTCAAGCCTTTCAACAGGCTTGTCGACAGGCGGTGATCTGGGCGCGTAAGGCAGGGCCATGGCCTTATCCCCCGACCGTCTCGACCGTTTTGCCCGGCACATCGTAATTCCCGAAGTGGGCGGCGCGGGGCAGGTGGCGCTGGGGCAGGCGCATGTCGTGCTGGTCGGCCTTGGCGGGATCGGCAGCCCGGCCCTGCAATATCTCGCCGGCGCGGGCATCGGGAATATCACCCTGATCGATGACGGCGATGTCGAATTGTCTAATCTGCAGCGCCAGACGCTGTTTTCGCAGCGCGACATCGGCCATTCCAAAGCGGTGGCCGCGCGCGGCTGGCTGGCCAATTTCGACAACCGGATCATCGTCACCATCCGCGATGACCGGGTGACTACGGATAATGCCGGGGCGCTGATCGAAGGCGCCGATCTGGTGGTCGACGGGACGGACAATTTCGCTACTCGGCTGGCAATATCTGATGCCTGCACCAGATCAGGAATTGCGCTGCTCAGCGCAGCCGTGGGCCGGTTTCAGGGTCAGGTCGGGGCATTTGCCGGCCATCTGGCGGACCAGCCCTGTTATCGCTGCTATGCCGGCGATGCGTTCGACGCGGAAGATTGCGACACCTGCGCCGAAGACGGGATGCTGGGCGCCATGGCCGGATGGGCGGGCACTTTTGCTGCGCTGCAGGCTGTCCGCCTGCTGCTGTCCGGTAAGGCCGCCTTCGGTGATCCGCAATATGGCAAGCTGCATCTGCTCGACGGGATCAAGCCCGCCATGCGGACGTTCAGCATTGCCAAGGACCCCGGCTGCCGAGCCTGCGGAAGCTAGTAACTTGCCCCGTCAATAAACCTGCGCGGAAGGTGCTCCCACAAGGCAGGATCTAACAGCCGCAAATTGACTGCCATCCGGTCATAGGATGGATTGTCCAGTATGGTCCAATGGGTCACGTTTCCGCAGGTCCCGCAGCGCCATGTCGTTAGCGTACGGTCGCCCTGGACATATCCGGTTGCCTTGCCAATTACCGTGACAAGCGAGGGTGAACAATGATGCCATAATGCGCCGACCCTGCGGCAAAGGCTGCAATTGCAATCGCCCGCGTCCACCGGTTCGTCGCGCAATTCCAGGATGATCGCGCCGCAATGGCAGCTTCCGCGGTGGCAGGTCATCCAAGCATTTCCTCGACCCATTCGCTGACCACCCTGGTCGCCGGACCAAGGCGCGTTTCATGGAACCAGCGCGAACCCTGGCTTTCCGCCAGATTGAGCTCCAGCGTCTGCGCGCCCATCTCGCGCGCCTGCCGCACCAGTCCCGCCGCCGGATAGACCGCGCCTGAGGTGCCGATGGAAACAAACAGATCGGCCTGCCGCAAGGCGCCATAAATCTCCTCCATCCGGTACGGCATCTCGCCAAACCAGACGATGTCGGGCCGCAGCGCCGGACTGTCGCATCGGGGACAGGGCGGGCGGTGGATCAGCGGACCGGTCCAACCCAGCCGCGTATCGCAGGCGGTGCACCAGGCGTTCAGATGTTCGCCGTGCATGTGCAGTACATTCTGCGCGCCCGCCCGTTCGTGCAGATCATCCACATTCTGGGTCACGATCAGCAAGTTGCGCCCCGGCATCGCCGACCATTCCCGGTCCAGCCGTGCCAGCGCCTGATGCGCGGCATTGGGCTGCTTCGTCTGGATCGCCTCGCGGCGCATATCGTAAAACCGCAGTACCAGATCGGGATCGCGCGCGAACGCTTCGGGCGTTGCGACATCTTCCACCCGGTGCTGTTCCCACAAGCCCCCTTCCGCACGGAAAGTATCGATCCCGCTTTCCGCGCTCACGCCAGCGCCGGTCAGGATCACGATGTTGGAATTGGCTGATCTCATGACCTGAATGTTTACCATATGGCGTTAGCGCGCAAGCCCTATGAACGCAGCCGCCAACCCCGCCTACCGCTCGGATATCGACGGGCTGCGCGCACTCGCGGTGCTGCCGGTGCTGCTGTACCACGCGCATGTGCCCGGCTTTGGCGGCGGCTATATCGGGGTCGACATCTTCTTTGTCATTTCCGGTTTCCTGATCACCGGGATCATCGCCCGCGAAGTGGATGGGGGAAAATTCTCGATCCTGTCATTCTACGAACGGCGGGCCCGGCGGATCCTGCCTGCGCTATGTGTGATGATCGCATTCGTGCTGGTGATGGCGATGTGGCTGTACCTGCCGGGCGATTTCGAAGGCGTGCCGCGTTCCGCACTGGCTGCGCTGGGTTTCCTGGCAAATGTCTGGTTCTTTTCACAGGCGGGCTATTTCCAGAGCGCGGCGGAAACCATGCCGCTGCTGCACACCTGGTCGCTGGGGGTGGAGGAGCAGTTCTACATCGCGTTCCCGCTGCTGGTGCTGGGCATCGGGCGCTATGCGCCCCGCCTGCGTGCTGATGCTCGCGGCGCTCAGTTTCCTGTCGGCCTGGCGGACCCAGACGGCGGGGGACGGGTTCGCTTTCTACCTGCTGCCGCCGCGCGCGTGGGAACTGATGGTCGGCGCCCTCCTGGCCCTTG
>JBGSJO010000105.1:0-4358 GCA_041741895.1 Pontixanthobacter sp. | reverse complement strand
ATAGGCCCGCCCGCAATGCGAAGCGAGCGCATCGAAGAAAGCATCCTGGGCCGAGACCGCCGCGGGGCCAGCGCCGGGCGCCGCAGCCCCCACGCATCCCGCTAGCATCCCGGCCAGAATGAGAGGGAGCACCGCAGAGCGGGCAGGAGAGGTCGGGTCGAGCGGAGTGAGAGGCATGAACATGCGCCATACCTGCCCGAAGAGGGCGCGGGGCGATAGGGGGATTGTGTCCCGGCGCAATGCGGGGCATCACTTTATGAATAGACAATCGGGGGAAACAGGCAATGAATTCATTTGGTAACGCAATCTTCGCAGCCGCGCTGGCACTTGCGGGTGCGGGTGCGGGGCTGGGCGCGACCAGCGCCGCGGCGCATGAACCGAAGCAGACCATCATGACGGAAAATACAGAGGCACTCGCATTTCAGGAAGCGGTGGGATATTCCAACGCGGTGATCGCGAACGGGATGATCTACCTGTCCGGCGTGGTCGCGGTGCCGAGGGAGGGGGAGGAAAGCATGGCCCCTGCCTTCACACCCGCGCGTTCGAGGCGCTGGGCCATACGCTGAAGCGCGCCGGAGCATCATGGGAAGATGTGGTGTCCTTCGACACCTACCACACCGACCTCGCCGGACAGATAGATGAATTTTTCGTGGTCAAGAACCGCTACATCAAAGCCCCCTTCCCCGCCTGGACCGCGCTGGGTGTATCGAGCCTCTACGAGCCGAATGGGCTTGTGGAGATCAAGATTATGGCGCGGGCTGGGGAGTGAGTGTGGATTGGGGTTAGGGATTAGTTATGCTGTTCCCGAGTTTGCTGCCGGAATTGCCATTAAGATTATTTGATGCTCCCGCATAGGTCACGCCAGCGCCTTGTCCAGCACACTCAGCAGCCGCTGTTTGCCCTGATTGAGCAGGGGGCGGGCGGTGAATTTGGCGTGTATTACGTGGCGTAGCTGGTCGGCGGCCAGATCAAGGGCCTGCGGCTTTTCCGGTTTGATCGGCGTAATCTTGCTGCCCCATTTGGGCTTCGCATTACGCCCCTGCCAATAGGTGCGGCGTTCGGCCCGCTTTTGGCCTTCCACCAGCCGTTCCACCTCGATGCCGATGGCCGCCCCAATCGGGAGCAGGATCAGCAGCGATATGGGTTTGTCGAGCAGGGCGAGAATTTCTGGCGGCATAAACCTGAAATAGCTGATGAGTTTTACCGAATTGCAAACGCAGGGAAGGGGCATGTCGGCCTCCGCGGGGAATGACGCATTAGGGCGATTGCCCCACACGCTCATCACTGTTATAACATCCGTATGAACAAGAAACTCAAGATCACAAAAATCGGCAATTCTGCCGGAATTATCCTGCCAAAGGACGTGCTGGCCCATCTCTCGGTAGAGGTTGGCGAAACCCTGTCGGTGGTTACTACACCAACCGGAATTGAGCTTTCTGCTGCGGAGCCGGAATTCGAGGCCCAGATGAAGGCTGCGCGCGAGGTCATGGCGCGGCGCAAGCGGGCTTTGCACGAATTGGCCAAGTGAATGGCAGCAGACCTGATTTGGGTGGCGGTCGAAGTGGCCGCAGCAGCCCATTCGGAACAGTTGGCCGAGCATGGCGGCGGGGAGGGCATTCGCGATGCGGGATTGCTCGACAGCGCGATGGCCCGCCCGAGAAACCTGGCTGAATATGGTGAGCCGGACATCGCCGCACTCGCCGCAGCCTATGCCTATGGTATCGCGCGCAACCATCCGTTTGTCGACGGTAACAAGCGGACTGCAGCGGTGGTCAGCGAAACATTCCTGATGCTCAACGGCTATCGCCTTTTGGCGAGTGATGCCGAATTGGTGGTGGCCTTCGTAGCCCTCGCCGCGGACGAACTGTCCGAGGATGAAGTGGCCGCCTGGTTTCGGGACCGTCTGGCTTCGCAATAAACCGCACGTCCGCGGCGATTTGCGCAAGGCGGTAAAAGGGCGTAGCCAAGGCATGAGGTCGCGTTTGGAGGGAGCGTAATCATGCTTGGCAAATACACTTATCTGCAAGCCGCGCTGTTCGTGTTTGGCGCAATTTTCTGTCTGATCTATCCGCTGGCGCTGGTCTGGCCATCGGGCTGGGCATGGCATGAAGGCGCGCCATATACATCGCAATATTACATGATGATCGTGGGGGTCTATTTCACGCTCGGGGTATTCCTGATCCGAGCAGCGCGCGATCCGGCGGCGAACCATTCGCTGATCCAGTTCACGATCTGGTCGAGCGTGGTCCATGCCGGCATCATGTCGGTGCAGGCGGCGGCCGATCCCATGCATGGCGGCCATTTGCTGGGTGATGTCCCCGCGCTGCTGCTGGTTGCGGCGGTCCTGGGCCTGTTGATGCGCGGCTCGGCTGCGAAGGCTGCGCCCGCGTGATGCCCATACGCTGACCATCGAATGTCCTGCATCCCCCTGTGGTGGGTGCAGGACAAACTTTTCCGCATCGCCTTGATCTGCTCCAGATTGGGCAATATGAACTGCACCCCGCTTGCCGGGAGGTCATTGCGGCGATATTCGGGCCGTGAAATGGAACCTTCGAATATGGCTAATCTCTACCTCAAGAACCTCGAATCGGAACGTAAGAGCCTGTGGGCGACCTGCCGCCTGAAGGGATTGGCCAAGGACACGCCGGAGCGGCAGCGGATCTTGCAGATCGACGTCCAGATTGCCGAGCACAAGGCGAAGAAACCCGGCTGATCCCCGGATATATCCTAACTCAGTTTTGCGAGCAGCATTTTGGCGGCTTCTTGGGATGATGCCGGGTTCTGGCCGGTGATCAGCAGGCCGTCTTCCAGAACATAGGACGCCCAATCCTCGCCCTTGGAGTAGGTCCCGCCGCTTTCAGCCAGCATGTCTTCCAGCAGGAAGGGGACCACATCGGTCAGGCCGGCAGCTTCTTCTTCGCTGTTGGAAAAACCTGTGACTTTCTTGCCTTTGACCAGCGGCGCCCCGTCCGGGCCTTTGACGTGGCGCAACACGGCTGGTGCGTGGCATACCGCGGCAACTGGTTTGCCATCGGCAATGGCGGCCTCGATCAATGCGATGGAAGTCTTGCTTTCCGCCAGATCCCACATCGGGCCATGGCCGCCGGGATAGAATATCGCGTCGAACCGGCTGGGGGTGACTTCGGACAATCTGTGCGTGGTTGCCAGCGCTTTCTGGCTGTCGCTATCGTCCTTAAAACGCTTGGTGGCGTCTGTCTGAGCATCCGGGGCATCGCTCTTGGGATCAAGCGGCGGCTGGCCCCCGGCAGGCGAGGCGAGGGTGATATCTGCCCCGGCATCCTTGAAAACGTAATAGGGTGCAGCGAATTCTTCGAGCCAGAATCCGGTCTTCTCGCCAGTGTCGCCCAATTCGTCATGCGACGTCAGGATCATCAAGATTTTCATAATTTTGCCTTTGGATTTTTCAGTAATTTTCTGAGTGGTATAGCAAGACAATGCGCCGCACCGGCGGCTGTTCCGCAATAATGTTCAACCGCGTGCCAGCGCCACCAATATCTGGTCGAGCGATTGCAGGAATTGCGAGCGGTCGGATTTGCTGAACGGTGCCGGTCCGCCCGAGACATCGCTTAACCCCGCACGCAGATCTGCCATGATCGCGCGGGTCGCGATGGCCGATCCGATCGAGGTGGGGGTGAAGGGCTTGCCAGTCGGGGCCAGAACCCGGGCGCCAACCTTGATCGCGCGGTCCGCCAGAAGAATATCCGAAGTGATGATAACACAGCGCGCATCCGATTGTTCGGCGATCCAGTCATCCGCCGCATCGAAGCTGCCGGATACGACCACGCGGTGCACCGACAGGCTCACAGGCACGCGGAACGGGCTATTGCTGACGATGTAGACGGAAACCTTGTGGCGCGCCGCCACGCGGTAAATCTCGTCTTTGACCGGGCACGCATCGGCATCAACCAGGATGCGGATCGCTGTATCGGGCGCCTGCGGATGGGACATTATTTGTACAACCACATACCCCCGGGCAATAGGACCATCAACGATGCAATTGCCAGCTGGATCAACGTTGCATCATTATTGCGGTGCGCTGGCAGTTTGACCAACTTGGGTTGGCACGTCGGCCACCCGGCCGATCAACCGTTCTTCATGTTTTCCAGGCCCCGCACACTGCCAGCCTTCAGCGAAGGTTCCGAAGCATTGGTTTTCTTCTTTTCCGCCTTGGGCTTGCGGACTTCCTTGTTCGATTTCTTCTGGCTTTTGGCCATGATGTTTCCAGTTGGGGCGGAATGCCCCTGCAGACAGGTTACACTTGATTGCGGGGAACCGCGGCATGAATTCGTGTGTATTGCTTCCCGGCCTCAAATCTCACTGTTGTCTGGCCGCCGCGG